>NZ_LT828648.1:341071-682142 GCF_900169565.1 Nitrospira japonica
TATGCCGGTGCTGGATTCCGCCGGTTCATAATCGACCCGATGGTCGTGCCCCATGATCGACAGGACATAGGGATGGTCCTCGTGGTACCGGGACAGGGCGCGGATGCCGTAGGGCGACAGGAATTCCCGCTCGTCGAGCAGGTACCGCAGCACGGACTGCAGCCGCTTACGATGCACGATGGAGAGGAAGCGGCGCACGCCCCCGTCGTAGGTCTTCGTCTCCACGTGCTGCGCAAAGTCCGGCCGATTCTCCATGAACCATTGCATGCGATGCTTGAAGCGGGGCAGTCGGTCGACCAACTCGGAGTCCAACGTCTCCACGGCGAACAGGGGAATGAGGCCCACCATCGAACGCACCTTCAAATGACGCGTCTCGCCGTCCGGCAGATGCAGAACGTCGTAGAAAAATCCGTCCTCCCGGTCCCACAGCTCGATCTTCGCCCCGCCGATATTGTTCATCGCCCGGCAGATGTATACGAAATGCTCGAAGAATTTGCTGGCGACGTCCTCGTAGGCCACGTTCTCGCGCGCGAGTTCCAGCGCGATGCTCATCATATTCAGGCAGTACATCCCCATCCAGCTGGTCGCATCGGACTGTTCCAGACGTCCGCCGGTCGGCAGCGGGGCGCTGCGGTCGAAGACGCCGATGTTGTCGAGTCCCAGGAATCCGCCCTGGAAGATGTTCTTGCCGTCCACGTCCTTGCGGTTCACCCACCAGGTGAAATTGAGCAGCAGCTTGTGAAAGATCCGTTCCAGAAAACGCCGGTCTCCGACCCCCGTGCGTTTTTTTTCGATCTTATAGACGCGCCAGCAGGCCCAGGCATGCACCGGGGGATTGACGTCGGCGAAGGACCATTCGTACGCCGGAATTTGTCCGTTCGGGTGCATGTACCACTCGCGCAACAGCAGCACCAACTGCTCTTTGGCGAAGGTCGGGTCCACGAGCGCGAGCGGAATGCAGTGAAAGGCCAAGTCCCAGGCCGCGTACCACGGATACTCCCACTTATCGGGCATCGAGACGACGTCCGCGTTGTACAGATGCGTCCAGTCCGCATTGCGGCCCCGCAGCCGTTGACGCGGAGGCTCCGCCTCCATGGCATCGCCCTTGAGCCAGCGGCTGACGTCGTAGTGATAGAACTGCTTCGTCCAGAGCAATCCGGCAAACGCCTGACGCTGCACGCGTCGCGCATCCTCGGACAATCCGGCCGGAGCCAGCGCGCCATAGTACTCGTCCGCCTCGCGGATCCGCCGGTGGAACACCTCCTCGAAATCCGCCCCCGTCCCGCCGCCGATTCCATCGTGATTCACAAAGCGCAGTCTGATCGTCTTGGTCGAGCCGGCCGGCAGAACCAGCGCGTAGTGCGCCGCCGCCTTGGTCCCGACCTGATCCGGGTTCACGGCCTGTTTCTCGCCCCGCACGACATACTCGTGAAAGGCATCCTTGGCGTACCGCGGCCCGTCGGCATCCCCGAAGATACGCAGGGCGTTGGTTTCGTTTTCGGTGAACAGGAGCGCAGGCTGCCCATCGCACAGCAGGCGGCGCATTCCATAGTATTCATGCGTGGTTTCAATGACGCTGGCACCCTCCTTCGGCTCGCCTTGGACCAGGCGCGGCCGGCGCATGTCCGCCCCCCAGGACCAGATGTTGCGGCACCACAGCGTGGGCAACAGGGTCAATTCAGCCTGATCAGGCCCACGATTGACGACCTGTATGCGGATGCAGAGATCTTCCGGCGTCGCCTTCGCGTACTCGACGAACACGTCGAAATAGCGACGCTCATCGAAGATGCCGGTATCGACCAACTCGAATTCCCGGTCCCGGCGGCCGCGCTTTCGATTTTCCTCCACGAGCCGTTCGTAGGGAAACGCAGATTGCGGGTACTTGTAGAGAAACTTCATGTAGGAATGCGTCGGCGTCGAATCGAGGTAGAAATAACATTCCTTCACGTCCTCGCCGTGATTGCCTTCATGCCCGCTCAGACCGAACAACCGTTCCTTGAGAATCGAATCGCGGCCGTTCCAGAGGGCGAGGGCGAAGCAGAGGTACTGGTGCCGGTCACAGATGCCCGCGAGGCCGTCCTCGTTCCAGCGATAGGCGCGGGATCTCGCATGGTCGTGCGGAAAGTATTCCCAGGGAGTGCCGGCGGCACTGTAGTCTTCGCGGACGGTTCCCCACGCCCGTTCGCTCAAGTAGGGTCCCCATCGTTTCCAATGGGCCGAACGGCGCGCGTCTTCGACGAGACGCTGCTGCTCGGCGAGTTGCGGGGAGGGCGACGGCGAAGAGGTGCGTGAACGCGCCATAGGATTCCTGCCGAAGGTCGCCGGATCGGGAACCGGCGGCCTGCCGCAGGCTAACAGGGTGGCTGGAAGAAAACTAGCCCTGCGGGCTGACCCGCAGGGCGAGGAGACGCCGAGGCCTCTTCATGAAACCATCGCACGAAGAGACCTCGACAGAATGGAGGGAACGCGGCGGTCACCGAGGAAACACCTTCGGTGCCTTGACATGTTGCCATCCTTCTCCGTTGAGCGATCGGAGAAAGACCACGACGTCTTTCTTTTCCTGGTCGGTCAATTCGAGCGGAATGATCGTGTTGTCCCGGTGGGGGTTCTCGATCCCCCCCTGATTGTAAAATTCGACGACCTCTTCCAATGTCTTGAACCGCCCGTCATGCATGTACGGAGCGGTGCGGGCGATCTCACGCAACGTCGGCGTCTTGAACGCGCCGATATCTTCCGGATTCTTGGTGACCATATAACGGCCCAAATCCACGGTATTGTTGTCCCATCCGATCCCGAGGTTATGGAACTTCTCGTCGGAGAAGTTGAAATTCGAGTGACAACGGACGCAGCGGGCCTTGCCCCTGAACAGCTCGAGGCCGCGCTTGGCTTCCTCGGAAATGGCGCCCTCCTCTCCTCCATAGTCGAACCGGTCCGCCGGACTGTTGCCGGACAGTATGGTGCGCTGGAAACTGGCGATCGCCTTCGCCACCCCGTCCATGGTCACGTCGGTTCCGAACACGTCCTTGAACATCTTGCGGTAGCCGGCGAGCTTCTTCATTTTGACGAGCATATCGTCGTAGTTTGCAAACCCATGCTCGACGGGGTTGGTAAACGGCCCGATGGATTGCTCCTCGAGCGTCGCGGCGCGTCCATCCCAGAACTGCGCCTCGGCAAACACGCGATTGAACGCGGCCGGAGCGCTCCTGCCGCCCTTGAGGTTGAACACGCCCGTCGATACCGGCTTCCCATCGGTGAACCCCTTGCCGGGCAAGTGGCAGCTCACGCACGCGACGGTGTTATTCTTGGAGAGGCGATTGTCAAAAAATAATGTGCGGCCGAGTTCAACCTTGGCGGCCGTCAACGGATTGTCTTTCGGGACATAGCTGTTAGGATCTTCCAGCCCGAGCAGTTGGGGAAGTTTGACCACTTCGGCGGATTTGGCGGCGTCCTTGGCCGTCTCCGCCTGTCCAATCATCGCCCACGTGAAGATCGAGAGACTGGCTCCGACTGCCACGGCCATGCCCACTTTGACCAACGATCTCTGCTTCATCGCACGATCCTTTCTTTCTTGAGCGACGGACGCGGGGTCGGCCCCCGCCCCGCGTCCGTCGGATTATTGCATCTGTCCATGCGGTACCTGGCGGCGGTAATCGATCGCCAGCTGATCCGCCTGCTCGGCCGCAGCCCAGAGTTGACGGGCTTGAGTCCGGCGCCGACTCGCCTCTTGATCGCCCACGCCCAATTGGGACTCGTACCACCGGGCTTCCCATTCGGCACGCGCGGCGAGCGCACGAAGGTCCGAGGCCTGCCTCTGATATTGCGCCGTCAGCTCACGAGCTTGATCCTGCGAAACAAACCGCGGGCCGGCCGGCTGCCCCGACGCAGCGGACGTATCGGTCATCTCGGCAGCGCAGCCGGAAAGGAGCATGACCGCGGCCAATAACCCGGCCTGAGCCGTATGTGTGGCTTGTGTTTTCATCGTTTCCACCCCTCTCTACCCGAGATCGTGTTCGGCGGTTTTGTCGCTCGGGCACCCATACGATACGCACCTCCATATGATTAGTCCAATTGATTGTTGATTCGATGATGATTTATATTATTTATTGACTGGATCCTACGATGACGCTGACCGAGCTGAAATATCTGGTGGCAGTTGCGCAGGAGCGCCACTTCGGGAGGGCGGCCGAACGGTGCCATATCAGTCAGCCGGCGCTGAGTCTGGCCATCCGAAAGCTGGAGGAAGAGCTCGGGACTTCGGTGCTGGAGCGGCGCAAGAACCAGATCACGTTGACGGCGCTGGGCGAGAAAGTCGTACAACAGGCTCAGCGGGTCTTGGAGGCGGCGGAACAGATCCCGCTCATCGTCGCGCAGGGCAAGGACCAGCTCGTAGGGGTCTTCAAACTGGGGGTCATTGCGACGGTCGGGCCGTACATTCTTCCCGACCTGATTCCCCTGCTCCACAGGCGCGCGCCTTCGATGCCCCTGGAGATCGAGGAAAACCTTACCGTCAATTTGAACCAGATGCTGCAACATGGGCAGCTCGACGCCATCATCGTGGCGCTGCCTCATGAAGAGACGGGGATACTCACACAACCTCTTTATGAAGAACCATTCAAAGTCGTGATCCCCGTGACCCATCCTTGGGCCAAGAAGAAACGCATTGAGACCGACGACCTCGGCACGGAAAAGGTGATCCTTCCGCACGCCGGACATTGTTTTCGACGGCAGCTTTTGGACCATTGCCCGGAAATCAGCCGGTCCGACCGAGAGGGCATCCAGGGCAATTCCCTCGAAACGATCAGACAGATGGTGGCTTCAGGTTTGGGCATCACGGTGCTACCGTGCAGCGCCTTGTCTCCCAAACATCACCACAAACGGCTGCTCGCCATTCCCTTCACCGATCCGGTGCCGGAACGGCAGATCGGATTGGCTTGGCGGAAGGGTTTTGCCAGGCCGGCCGCACTGGAGGCGATCCAAGAAACGGTGCGTTTGTTGAAAATTCCCGGGCTGACAATGCAGAAAGAAAGCCACGTGTAACTATGCGATCCGTTGGAGGCTTGAAATTTGGAACTTGGAGTTTGAAGCTTGAGAAGCCACGAGGCTTGCGTTCATATTTGGCCGTTGCTTTTTAGTCGAACCAAGAGGACAATTCGGCGACATACATGCGGATCGAGCCCGGGTCGGGCCATGCGGTGTACGCAAAGAGAGAATCCATGCTTCGGTCGTGTTCACGGATTCTGAAGCGATTCCGCCCTCACATTCTGTTCTTCCTTCTTTTCCTCTCAACTCCGGCAAGGGCCGGGATCACAATCGACGGTCGTGATGCGGCCGACTATGTCTCCGAGCAGACCGGTGAAGTCTGGGCCGTCGTCATCGGAATCAATGAGTACCAGTATGCGCCAAAGTTGAAATATGCCGTGTCGGACGCCAGAGAGGTGGCGCGGGTGTTGGAGCAGCAGGGCTTCCAGACCACGGCGTTGTTCGATCTTCAGGCCACCCGCCGTGCCATCGTCAGCGAGCTGGGCGGAAAGCTCGTGAAGAAGGTGTCTCCCCGCGACCGAGTCCTCATCTACTATGCCGGACATGGCGTTGAGCAAAAGGTCGAAGGAGGCAAGGTCATGGGCTACCTCCTTCCGGTGGACGGCGAAATGGACGACTTCGCCGGAACCAGTATCAGCATGGGACTGATCAAAGAGCTGGCCGACGCGCTGCCTTCGAAGCACGTCTTATTCGTTGTCGATTCCTGCTATGGAGGAATCGCAGGACAATCGTTTCGCAGCGCGAACCGGTCGAAAGCCACCGAAGACTACGTTCGCTTGATTACCAGGGAGCGGGGACGGCAGGTCATCACGGCCGGAGGCCCGGATCAGGAAGCCCTGGAATCTCCGGAATGGGGTCACAGTGTGTTCACCCACTATTTCCTGAACGGCATCGAGCAGGGATTGGCTGACCTCAACAACGACGGCATCATTCCCGCCTCCGAGCTCTATACCTATCTGGACAGCCGGGTGTATGCCGCCGCGCAGCTGAAGGGGCATACGCAGAGACCCGAACTGTGGTCGCTGGCAGCGGACAAGGGCGAATTCGTGTTTATATACGGGGGAAAGTCATCCCGTCCGACCGCTGAAATGTCCGCCGGGACGACACAGCCGCCCGAACGAGCAGCCGGTACCGGTCGACCAGGAACACCGATGCCCGTCGATCAAGACTCCCGAACCGGCATCGCCCACTACGCCACGAGACCACGGGTTACTTCATCGGAATCCCAGAATCCCGATTCCGGATCCACCGACGCCCCAGATGTCCGGGTTCTTGACCGAGATCCGGCCGGCTGCACCTGGGTCGGTTCAACCGCTCGGGTGCCGTTCGGTGTCCACAACACGAGACATCAGGCTCAGGCGCAGGCGGTCTCCGTAGCGAGGGCGAAAGCCCTGCGCCGCTTTCTCGGCATCAAGGTACAAAACAGTTTTGTGGATTTCATGCAGGCCAACGATCTGAAGGACCAGGCCTCCTTGACTCAGCAAATCCTGCACATGACGCAGGAAGGGCACATCCTCAAAGAACAGATCCTGACATCCCGCGTGGAACACGGGACCTCCTGCCAGAGTTGCGAATACGAGGTCGCATTGAAAGACTGCCTGCTTCCCTCCTCCGACCGGATCGATCGGAATTTCAGAGTCTCCCTTGCAATGAGCCGGAGCACGTTTCGCGAGGGAGACGAAGGCCTTCTCTATGTGAGTGCGACCAAAGACGCCTACGTCCATATTTACAGCATCGACGTGGACCAGAATGCGGTTCTTCTGTTTCCCAACGAGTACGCGAAGGACAATCTCATCCGCGCCGGGCGGCCGTTCATCTTCCCGAGCGAGGACCTGCGTCAGCAAGGGATGAAACTGAAAGCCCGCCTTCCGGCCGGGGCATCGAGCTCCGCCGAAATGATTCGGGTGATTGCGACAAGCACGCCCATGCCTCTCCCGCTCCTCGACCCCAATCAGGACGACCGCGGTCATCCTGGCTCCCCGGTCGAAAAGGATCTGCAGGCCAGGGGGACATACCTGTATCTGGTCGCGAAACTGCTTCGCGCCAAAGTATCGTGGGTGGAGGACGGCCAAGCTTTCACGATTCATGCGGACTGACGGGCTTCGGCGGAAGGATCGGGAGATTGAGCATTGACCAATTGTATTTCACGGACGCTGCGGAGGAAGAATCCGGCATGAAACCGTCTGGGATGCGAAGACACTGGGCCGTCGTTGCCTTTCTGATCCTGACAATGGGCCTGCAATCCTGCGCGCCGACCAAGCTTCCGTTGAACACATCGGTTCCCGCCATGAAGGTGAGAAAATTCCCGGTCAGCGCGGCGGTGGTGATCCCGGAGACCGTGCGAAACGGCGTGTCCACGTATGACGTGTCGTGCGCCGGCAACTACGAGATTCCCATCGGAGCGGAATTGGAAGCAGGAATCGGGGAGACGTTATCCCCCATCTTTGACACTGTCGATGTGGTCACCGATAAGGGACTGGCGGTCGGACACTATGACGTCGTCGTCGAACCCAAGCCGCTGCAGCTCACAACGGACGGACATTGTTTATCCAGGAGATTCCTGTATCTTCTCGGCCCTTTCTACATCTTCACCAACCCGACCGACAGTTTTGATGCAACCGCGGAAGTGCCGGTGACCGTGATGGACCGGCAAGGTCAAACGATTCTCACGGACACGTTCAAGTCAAAGACCCATAACAAGGACGCCTTGTTCCAAACGGCAGCCGACAAAGACAGCGCCGTGAGGATTGTGTTGCGAGAAGCCGTGATCGACGCGCTGCAACAGTTGAGCCGGGGACTCGCCAACTCGCCGCAAATGGTCTCGTATGCCCGAACCGCTCCCAAGAGGCCGGCTGACCGTGCGCAGGCCTCGGTGGTTCGAACGGAACGATCCAGCGACGTCGATATCCTTCCTCAAGTGGCGGTCAAACCCCAAAAGACGCGCTTCGCCGTCATCATCGGCATCGAGCAATATCGCCAGAACCTGCCGCCGGTGGAGTTCGCCTCACACGATGCGTACATCATGAGAGAATATCTCACGAAAACGCTGGGCTACCCGGACGAAAACGTCGTGCTGGTCGTCAACGAGCGCGCGGCGAAAAGCGACTTGGAAAAGTATATTGAACGCTGGCTTCCCAATCGGGTCGACAAGGACAGCAGCGTGTTGATCTACTACTCCGGTCATGGAGCCCCGAACCCCACCACGCAAGAAGGATTTCTCGTCCCTTACGACGGGGATCCCACGTTTCTCGAAATTACCGGGTATCCGTTGAAGCGGCTGTATGAACAATTGGCCAAGCTCCCTGCTCGTGAGATCTTGGTCGTGCTCGATTCCTGCTTTTCGGGTTCAGGCGGGCGATCGGTTATTGCGAAGGGAGCCAGGCCGCTTGTGGTCAGCATGGAGAATCCGGTCTTGACCGGCGACAGGGTCGTGGTGCTCACGGCCAGTTCCGCCTCGCAGATCTCCAGCACCTACGATCAAAAAAGCCACGGATTGTTCACGTATTTTTTCCTCAAGGGGCTCCAAGGCGCGGCTGATACGAATAAGGACGGTACGATCGATCTGTCGGAGCTCTATGCGTATGTGAAACCCGAAGTCGAGCGGGTCGCGAGGCGAGAATATAATAACGATCAGGTTCCGCAGTTGATCGGCAGCCCGGAAATCCTCAAGAGAGGCGTGCAGCTACTGGACCGTGGCGGTCCGTAGCATGAACTAGTCTGAGAACCGCTCTGTTCTACGGCACGACGAGACCGTCGGCGACTCCTTTGGGCCCTCTGATAGAGACAAGGAAAATGTAGTTGGCGAATGACTCCGTGTCTCCAAAACAGCCATCAACCCAGAATCTCACGTTAAAATAGGGCCAGTTGGTTCCGAGCTTCTTCTCTTGAAAATATGCTCCTCCTCTCTTGAAAAAGGTAGGAGTGAGAAACACCTCATCGAGAACCCAGTCATTCGCCAACCTCGCGTTTGTGAAAAATTCATCGTTCCCCTTATAACCGATGAAGGGATTGGGGTTCCCGTGCCCTATTTGCTGATGGCCGAGATTGCTATTTCCGCCGACAATCTTGAAATCTTTTCCCGGCTGCCCGATGCGCCTGTCTGCGGTATAGATAATTGTCCTGAAATCCACGGTCGGTTCAAAGTGAAACGGCGTGAGGGAAGATTTTCCTTTGTCCGGATTTCTTACCACGTACACGAAGCCGTTGTAGGCTCGCAAACCATCCTCCTGTGGCACATGCACCAGTATTTGATTGTCGTACCACCAAACTTGACCTGTATAGGTGACGTCTTTGTTTGGACCAAGGATGAAATGGACCTCTCCTTGATTAGTACCAAATCCGCTGCCGTTGACGATCACCTGATCTCCAGGTTGACCAAGTCCACCCACGCTCAATGAGGTGATGGTGGGATTCTGCATCACCTGCTGAGGCGGAGGGCCTGATCCTGCCGCTCCCAGAGCCTGCTGCGAACTCACGGGCTCTTCCATTGCGGCCATGGTCGGAGGCCGAACCCCGCCGGGAGCTTGCATAAGCGGCGCACCTGGTTGTTTCAGCGCGCGCGTGCCGATTTCGTCGGTCGGCTCAGCAGGAATGTCGGGACTGTCGCCTTCAACTCCCCGAGGCCGGATCTGTCCACCTTGGCGACTCTGCAGTTGATTGAGCACAGGTTGAATCTGCGCAATCAAGGCGGCCCGACGACCCGCCTGCTGCTGGAGGAACTGGGATTTGTGTTGTTGGAATGCCTGCTCGAATTGAGCGGACCCCTGCGCTGCCATCTGTTGCTCTTGTGCTTGCTGCTGCGCAGCTTGCTGTTGCACGGCCCGTTGCTGAGCGGTCATCGCTGACTGGACTTGTGATGGATTCGGTAACGGATACTGCACGTTCACCGTCCCTGCAGCCCGGCCTCCCTGCTGTGGCGGCATGGGCTGAGCCAAGCGAATCTGCACCATCCAGAGAACACTACGCTGCACATCCTGCGGCGTGACGTTGTAGCTCATTCGCACATTGCCGGTGGCCTGCTGCGTGATCGGCTGGCCGCCGGGAGATTGCAATGTCACAAGGACCGGGGCTCCTTGACCCTGTACATCTATGACGATTGGCCCCGGCTGAGTCACTGCGAAGCCGAAGGAGTCCGATTCGGGTCCCTGCACCTGAAAATTCTGAGGGAATGTGGGTATCTGCACATTCGATTGTCCGGCCCCTCCCGGTTGCACTGGAACTCCCGGCTTCACCGGCTGCTGCATCTGACCGACTCCCCGGCTCTCGACGCCGCCCTCGCTCGTCGGCGAGGCATTTTCGGTCGATGAACAGGCTGTCAGCATACCGACCAGGACGAACAGTCCGCAGTTCCAACCTGTTCTCCTCAGCCCCCGACCGCATGAACGTTGCATCAGGTTTCTCCTCTCATTGGAACGCTCCTCACATCACCCCTCTCGATCCATTCCTGCAGCGCCGCCCTCTTGCGTCATCGCGTCGGAGGAATAGGCTTCATGCCCGGCGCCACCATGTCCTTCTGTTGGACAGATGGATGTTTCTGTTGAGTCGCGTCCATCCGTTTCTGCGCAGGATCGAACTTTTGCTGCGTGGCATCCGGTTTCATCCGGTCTCCGGACTGGCGCATGCCTTCCGGCGGCATCGGCGACGGGGACGACGAGGCCAACACTGTCGGTACGTCGACACCGACCGATGCACCCAACAGGGCGAGTGCCGCCGCCATTGCCAGCCTATTCGCACGTCCAGCATCGTTGTCGTTGGATTGTCCCACGGGCATCCCTCCTTGATGGATGGTTATAGTTTGTCCAGCCGCTCCGTCACGGCCCTGATATGGAGAGGCATCCTCTCCGTTACGTCGTCGGGCACGGTCATTCCTCGTTCAAGGCAATACTGCGTCAGGACGGAATCCATGTCCGTCCAATCCCGCAGGATCGCGTCATGCCGTTGATCGACGCCTTCGGTCGCCTGCTTCACCTCGGCCAGCAGGTCGTGGTCATTCGCCGCCACGCTGTGCAGTTTGACGGCCATGCTCCCGACCAACTCGACGTAACGATCGACGGCCTCGATGAACGGCTGCGCGCCTTGCGTCGTCAGGAAATCTTGAACCGTTCCTCCACGACCGTACTCTCCCTCGGTCCGTGGATGGGGCGTGAGTTCATGGAACGTTTCTTCGCCTTCGGCCGTTACGCGGCGCCCCAACGGATAGAGCCGGCAGACCAATGGGCGATCCTCATGCACGCCGCACCCCTGCCTGCTCAAGAATACACAGGCGCCCTCTTCAACGCGCCGGAGAGATGTTCCGTTGGACTCCGTATAGCGCGAGAGAAATTCCGTCGTCGTGATCCCGCGATTCATGGCAAGCCGGTCCACTTCATACGGATTGAGACGAATGACCTTGTCGTGGCAACACCGGCTGCATGCGTGACAGGCATACGAAAAGGCGCTGTCGCGCCGATAGACGGAATTCACCGGCCTGACGACGACACCATCCTTCATGGCATCCACGGCTTTCTCATCCTGCCCTTTCACGGTCGGTCGCTTCGTCTGCCACAAGCGTTCAACGCTGCCTCGTTCGAACTGCGTGTATCATGACGGTCCGTCCGTTTCGCACGACCGGGCAGGTCCGCACTAGTACGGATTGGGCTCGATCGGATATCCGTTAAGGATCGCCCCCTTCATGGGCTGCTCGCGATCCGTGGCGACAAAGCCCACACGGTTGACACGCCCGTCGTCGTACTCGAGCACGAGCGTCCAGTGCTCGAACCTGTAGTGCCCTTGTCCCGGCAGCACGCGCGCCTCATGCGCTTCCTTGCTTTCACCTTCCCGGTCGGGCGACACAATCCACATCAGTTTGTCGTCATGAAATGTCCCGTCTCTTGAGAATGACAATCCCTTCAAGGTTCCGAGGCCGCTGGCATTGCCTGGCGCGGGCCAATGGTCCTTGCGTCGCACCTCGCTGTCGAGCCGCACGCCGTCAAGGCTGGGTCGAGGAATAAACCGTTCGCCTGTCCGCTCCTTTCCTCCTTCAATGTAGCGATGTTCAAGGACGCCGTCTTGCAGCACGGCATACAGGCGTTCTTCCTTTCCCCTGGTAACGATCACTTGCTTATCGCGTGCCGTATAGGCACCCCATCGCTCGGGCCAACGTGCCCGATAGGCAGTTCGATCAAAACCCAGAAGTCCCTCGCCCGGCATGCCCCATAGGGCTGTGCCATCGGCAAACAGAATCAGCTCCGACACCACCGGTTTGTTCGCCAGGCCGGTCGTCCCATAGCGCAGTTCATGCGTCGTCGCCGTCCACACACCGGTAAGGCGGCCGGGGCCGGATGTACCGAGCGGACTCGGTCGGCCGAACACCGGCGCCTTCTCTCGCATCCGGGCTGCTTGAGTCTTGGCCGGCTCTCTCGGACGCACCGAATTGAGCACGGCATCGATGCTCTTCTGATGTCGTTCGAGCGCGCTCGGCGTTCCAACCGTCAGAAATCCCTCCGCTCGGCCGGCAAGTTCCACGACGCTGAGCAGGAGAAGGTACGGCGTCCCTGCCTCCTGAATGATTGCGGAATCAACCGTCCACTGGCGTCCCAAGTCGTCCTTGTCTTGTTGGGTGGGATTCGCCTGCAGGACCTGACGGCTACTCAGGGCGGAAGCCCACAGCTGCCGATGAGCATCGGCGCGCGTCAGTGTCTCGCCGAGCTGCAGGCCGGTTCCAACCGGTGCGATACCCAATTCATTGGCTCCTCCCGACGGGTAGAGCATCCACCGTTCCCCATCGACTTGCGACGACCAGCCGGCAGGCACTTGAAGGCTGTAACGAGGCAAGTCCAATTGTTCTTGCGCGGCAACGAGTGTTGTTGCACAGCCAAACAGGAAAAGTACCGTGGCTATCATGGCCACGGTAATGGCTCGTACATTCAACAGACGCACCATGCTAGACATCATAGGTCCACTTCTCTAGGCGCGAAAATTCGCTCCTCGGCATCACCGCTCTCGATGGTCCTAGATTTGACTTGTCCTTGGAGGCGAGCGCGCGCAGCCTGCATCTGAGGCAGGGATTGCAGCCCGGCTGCAATGGCTGCACGGCGAGCCGTCTGCTCTTGTTTAAACTTTGCCAATTCTGCTTGGAATGATGCATCCGTCGCGGCCTTTGCCCGAGCAGCTGATTGCGGATCTAGCGGAGGGTGCGGGGTATTCTGTGCCTGTATCTGCGAGCGCAGGGTGTTCATGTCCGCTGGTGGGCTTTGGACGGCGATTGTGCCGGCAGCTTGTGCCGACGGTCCTCCAGGCTGAGCGAGCGCGATCCCTACCTTCCAAATGGCACTGCGTTGGACATCTGCCGGCGTGACCTGATGGGTGAGCCGAATCGAACCGCTGCCTAACTGCTGTTGAACGGATTGAGGGCCGGCGCCAACTAGCGCAACGACCACCGGCGCGCCCTGACTTTGAACGTCTACTGTCACGGGTCCTGGCTGGGTCACACCAAAGGCGACACCATGCGGTTCACGATTGTTGACATCCCACTTCTGCGGCCAGCTTGGCAGTTGAAACTTTTGTGGCGTCGGCGCGCCGGGTGCCGCAGCCATTCCGGGCTTTATCGGACGCGGCATTTGCGGCGCGCCCCGGCTTTCTACGCCGGCGGAGCTCGGACCGATGACCGGCTCGTTTCCTGTGCATCCCGCTACAAGCATCGCAGCAATGACCCACCACCCTCGATGCGATTTCGGTTTCATATTTTCTCCCAGTGAACGATATGCTTCTATCTATTTGGGTGGATCGCGACGGCCGAGGGTCATGGGGCGCTGCAGGCGGCCACTGTATGACACAGGACTCCGTCCGGCACATTTTCAGGGCCCCGGATGACAAAGAGATACGTGTAAGACATCCCGGGAATAAACGCATCGAACCACCACCGGACCTGAAGCTTCAAGGTCTGATCGGATTGGGCGACATAGGCGCCCGTCCCAAAGGGGATTCCGTAAACTGTGTTGGTGGGTTGACAAGAGCGTAGATCGTAGGGGATGACTTCCACGCAGCTGACGCGCCAGCCGTTCTGAAGTGCGGTGTTTTCGAAGAACCAATCGCGTCCGTCCTTTCCAAAGAAGATATCACCGGGAGCGAAAATGGAAGCGGCGACCCTGTTATGATGAATGTCATTACCGATTACGGATGCTTCAGTCATCGCCCCTCCCGTCGCTTGAGAATAGGTCTGGGTACTCGCAAGACGCCGGTCAAACGGCGAGACCATCGTGAGTACCCTGCTCTGTTGTCGAGGCACGAACAGAAATGGGGCCGCGTTGCTGAACTGTGGTCCTCCTGGGTCGCCCTCGACCGCGACAACCAAGCTCGCGTTGAAATGCGTGACGCCGGTAAGCTCCGGAACGGTAACCTCGATGAGCGTGTCGGTCCACGTGGGGCCGGCCGGCCCCATCACCACCCTCGCATCATGCTGCACGAGGCCTGTCGTCCCCGTCATGTAGACATGCCCCGCCGTAGTGGTGAAACCACTTCCATGGACAACGACCCTTGCGCCCGGCTGGCCGTTCGTCACGCTGAGACTGTCAATATGCGGAGGCGGTGGAGGTGTAAATTCGGGTCTCTGCGCGCGAGCGCCTGGCGGCAGCTTAGGCGCGATCCTCGCGGAGTCAGAAGGTGGCGGAACGGCCCTGCTTTGGACTTGGGCTTGGAAGCCCTTCTGCTTGAGGAACGTGTCGGCTTTAAGTGCCGCTTCTTTGAGGTGTTCTTGGTAGTGCCGGGCATCTTCATTCTTGTTGATCTGCAATAACGCTTGCATGTGGGTCTGGAGTTGAGCCGGGTTGAGCTGGGTCTGCTGCTGCACCTGTGCAACCCGCGCACGCACCGCCGCCTCTGCTTGCGTCTCGTTTGCCGGCGGATACTGCACTGACACTTGACCGGTCGCTTGACCTTTTGTGTTGGGAAGAAGTCCGAGATTGACCACCCACAGGACTCCTGCCTGGACATCTTGCGGCGTCACTTGATACGCCAAACGGACCTGCCCCTGACCACGTTGCACGATGGGTTGTGCGTTCGGCCCACGCAGCACAGCTTCCAACGGAGGGCCCTGCCATTGCACATCGACGACGAGCGGTCCGGGCTGCGTGACCGGGAACCCAAGCGACGCCTGCCTGCGATCTTCGATCTCAAACTTTTGCGGCCATGTCGGCAATTGGAACTTTTGCTGCGCCGGCGCACCGGGCGCCATCGACATCCCGGGTTGCCCCGGGCGCTCAAGCTTCGGCATGCCACGGCTCTCGACCTCGTCCGGCTTTTCCTCATCGGCAAATACACACGCAGGCCCGACGAGTCCCGCGACGAGACACGCGAGAAGAGCCCCGTTATACGAAACACGCCCCCATAGGCTTTGCTGATCCATGATGCCCTCCGTGGTGAGAACCCGCTTCATTGGTTGTTTGCCAGATCGATGCTCTCCGTGTCGCCGGACGCGGCTTCATGATTTCCCGATGCATCCGACCCCCACCGCACGAAGCTCAACTCCGACCTTGGTCGAATAACGTCCGGTCGCCAGATGGTCATAGGGTCCCTGTGCGTGGGGCATGGTGCCGAATCGGCAGATCGCCGCGCCGGGATTCGACTGTTTGAAGTTGTCGTAGGTTTCGAAATCGATGCGAGCGGGTTGCGCCATGTGGCAGAGCCGGCAATACTTCCCCACGAAATCACGATAGAGATCCTCGTGCCCTCGCCAGCCTGCGGGAACATAATGGGCGGCTGCCGCATTCGCCATCCCGTTCGGCGCCCGATGCATACCGTCGATCATCCGCGCGATCGGACGGCTTGGATTGTCCTTGCTGGGACTCGTTTCAGCCACCAGGAGATTGAGGTCTCGAAATGCCACTTCCTGATCCTGCCTGCGAAATCCTGGGTTTTCGGAATAGAGAAAATTATACGGGTCGAACGGCAGGAACGAGGCTCCGCGAACCGTGTGGGTCGCATCATCATAGGCGCCGCCGTGACAGGCAAGGCACATGTGGGGCACAAACTTCGGCCCTTCGCGGTCCAACGCCACATTGGGGATGAGCCGGCCGTCTTGATCGTAGACGTAGAACGTCACCTGCCGCTGGACCCTGATCGATACCACAAAAGATCCGGCTCCGTTTCCCGGCCTGTCGTCATTGATGCGCAGATACAAACGCCCCCTGGCGGCACGAACTGTAGTGGTATTGCGATCACCGATGAAGAAATAGGACGGACGAGGTTTGCACGGAGGAGATTGCCCGTATTCGTCATAGGTTTTGATGCAGTCGACGTCCGAATACGCTCCGACATCGTTTGGCTGACCAATACGTCCGACCAGACCGAATGGGGAGGCGTTACCGATGGGGAGTTTGGGGTTGTCCGGTCTCGGTCCCCACCCGGAGGGACCATTGTTGCCGGTCAGACATTCACCGCCCCAGATGGATCCTGTCGCCGAAAATTCAATCACATCTCCCGGCATGACATCGATGCCCGTATCCACGTCCTGCCGGATAGGAGGGCCATCGCTATGACTTCCAAGACAGACTTCTGGATTGGATTGAGTAAACAACCCGTCACGTTCCCGTACCACCACCGTCTTGGACGCAGGCACGGGGTGATATTCCATCGCTACGGTTGCCAATGGCTTCGACGGTGCCGGTGTTGATCCGGTCCCGGTCGAAGGGCGAACGTTTGCCGATCCGCGTGGCGCATTCAAGGCACTGCTCGATGGTTGCTGGAGCGAACCGGGTGGGATGAGACCTCCGGCGGCTTGAACCGCTTCCGTCAGCGCAGCATGAGGGTCCGGATAGGCCGGATTGGCTGCTCCGTTGAGGAATGCCGGTGGCCCATAGTTGGAAACATAACAGGCGATTCCACCGGCGTTTCGTCGGCAGTGCATATCGCGGCCGATCCGCAGGTCGATGTTATTGAAGTACGTGGCCCGGACTTCCCCCTGACCGACCGCAAAGCCGTTGCGGGCCTTGAATTGGTTCAGCGAGTCGGTGAATTGTTTGACGCATGAAAGCCATTGGTCGCTGCACTTGGCCAGCCCGAGTGTGCGAAAGAACTCGAACGATTCATCGAGCGCCCCGAGCCCGCGTCGGCTGAGCCAGCATTGTGCCCGTCCCTCGCAGGGAATCGGCATGGTAAACCGCTCCGACAACAGTTCCGGAACGACGAGGACCGGAGCAACGGCAAGCGGCGGCGGTGGGGTCGGTGCGATCGGCTTGAGCTGCGGAGCCGATTGAGGATTTGAAGGAAGCGGAGCGAACTTATCCCTGGGCGGAAGAATCGGACGATCCGGATTCGGGATGCCACGTGATTCGACGTCCCTATCTGCGGAAGTGGTTTCATCAGCATTCGGCGGGAACGCGACGTCCGCAATGCCCTGCTGATTGACGCGGGCGTCCGGCATCTCCTTCCGATCGCTCGCGGTACAGGCGATCGAGAGGCAGCCGATCAAGAGAAGAATGATGTCCGGAGGATGTCCGTGGACTCGATTCTTCATAGGTCGCGAGCCCTCCTCTCGATGCGTCTCGACGTCAAGGCACGAGAATCCCGTCCGGCGTCCCGGCCGGACCACTGATCGTCACGGCATAGGTGTATGTCATCTCTGGTATGAAGGGCTCGAGCCACCAGTGGACGGCAAATTGTGGACTTGAGGTCCCAAGACCTGCGACCACATATGCACCGGATCCTGGCGGAACCCCGTACGCCACTGTTGTTGTTGGGCCGGACGTGGGACCGCACGTCCGAGGATCGTACGGTAAGACTTCCACGCAGTCGAATTTCCAGCCGTTCTTCAGTGTCGTGTTCTCAAAGAACCAATCGTTACCTTTCTTGCCGACGAAAGGAAGAAACATGCCCCATACCGGAATGAGTGTGCCCAGCTTCGTGTGGTGAACGATATTGTCCTTCACAAATGAAATTGCACTGCCGCCGACGTCGTCGATGCGATGATCCCCGGTGACAAGGGTGATGACCCTGGCTTCCTGACGGGGGATATACTGGAAGGGGACGGAGTTGCTTCGGTATTCAGGCCCCGGTGACGAAGGATCCACTCCAATCGATACGAAGAAGTTCGCCATGAAGGGAAGGACTCCGGCGATCTCCGGCACCGTGACCGCAATGAAGCCATCGGACCATATGGGCTGCGCCGGGGCTCCGACGACCTTTGCAAACAGCTCTCGTGTGGGAGCGGTCATGTGGACAAAACGGGGAACATTTCCAAATCCACTTCCCTCGATGATGACAGTACTGCCCGGCGGGCCTTGCGTCACGCTGAGCTTGTCGATATGAGGACCAGAAGGGATCGCACTCATTTGAGGTGTCTTTTTTCCTTCATACAAGACCCCGGGTTGACCGAATCCTCTGCTCTGGATCTTTCCTCCTGACTGCGCTTGCTTGAGAAATGCGTCGAGTTGAACTCCTGTCACTCTAATGACGTCTTGGTACTGGCGGTCCAGCTCGCTTTGACGAGCCGCAAACAGAGCCTGCCGTCTTGCTTGAACCTGTGCGTCGTTGAGTTGGGTACGTTGCTTCGCCTCTTCAACCCTCGTGCGAACCGCCGATTCTGCCTGAGCCTCATGCACCGCGGGGTATTGAATCATCACCTGACCTGTCGCCTTGCCTTGTGTGTTGGGAGCGAGAGATATCCGCACGACCCACAAGATCCCGCGCTGCACATCTTGTGGCGTGACTTGATAACTCAGGCGAATGTTGCCTTGGCCCCGCTGGACAATCGGTTGCGTGTTCGAGCCTCGCAGAGTGATATCCAGTGGCGGCCCTTGGAACTGCACGTTGACGACGACCGGACCCGGCTGCGTGACTGCGAATCCGAACGAGGCCAGCTGCCTGTTCTCGATGTCAAATTGTTGAGGCCAAGTCGGGAATTGAAACGGTTGCTGCGCGGCTGAACCGGGCGATATGGACATTCCCGGCTGCACTGGACGCTCGATTCTCGGCATGCCTCGGCTCTCGACCTCGTCCGGCTTTTCCTCATCGGCAAATACACAGGCAGGTCCGGCGAGTCCCGTTACGAGACATGCGAGAAGAGCCCCTCCATACGAAACTCGCCCCCATACGCCTTGGTGATTCATGGTGTCCTCCTGGTGAGCACCACGTCTGATCGGTTGCGCGTCAAACCATTGACGGCACCGCAACGCCATCCGCGGTCTTGGCCGAATGATTGATCGTCACGGCATACAGATGCCTCAGCCCGCCGCTTAGGGAGCAAGCGTGAGATTCCATGTGCAGTCGACGGTTCCTCTCGGCATCATGTTCTGATACGCCGGCATCATGTTCGGAACATTTCTGTTCTGGACGGCATCGATCGGAAAGACCTTCGACTCCTTGGTCGTCAGCGTTCCGTTCGAATCCATGATCGGCATGCCCGATATCTGTCCGAAGGGTTGGTAGCCGAATGCATTGGACATTTTTTGAACCTGGACGGGCGGGGGCACAGGGCTTCCGGCGATCACATGTTGCTGTGTTTCGCGGATACCACCCGGGAACGCCGTCGGAAGCATGTTGACGATCCAATTGCCGCCGGCACTGTTGAGCGCGGTGAGTTGCGGTTCGCCCGTCATGACCGTGGGAATGCTGCTGGCTCTGCTCCCGGCAATAGTCCAGGTCCAATGATCGCTCGTCCCCACGCCGTTGTCGTCGCCTCGATCGCCTGATCCACTGGTCGCCCATTGGACCGCATAGGACCTTCTCGTCGCACTCTGTCCTGGAATCGGCATCGAAGTGACGATCCACAGTTGGACCTCGAAGTGACGATATGATCCTCTGGCACCCGGCTGCCCGACCGGCGGTCCATATTGTCCCTGGACGTCGACGACGCATCGCCCGCCGTTGGCCGGAACCGGCGGAATCGTCGGAGGCGCGGTTGGATTCGCCAATTCCCTTCGTACGTCTTTCAATTGGTTGATCCGATTTCGACAATTGATATCCGCGCTCGACAGACAGGGGTCGGAAGGCAACACGCGTCGGCTGGCGACCTCGCCTCCATCTCCAACGGAAGCGGAGCCTTCGTCCGGCGATGCGGCCGGGACTGGCGCAACGGGCGGCGTCGGCTGAGCAACCCGTTTGTCCGATGAATTGTCGGTCGTTGAACAGGCGGCAATCAGCAGTCCCAACAGTACCGTCCCGATCATCGGTTCAATTGGCCGTCCAACCTGCCGCATGGCTCTTCTCCCGATCGGATAGAGGCTGTAATCCAAATGTCCTCTGTCTGGTTTGTCGATCGTTCTTATGAAAAGGTTCAACCCTCCCTATGCCCGACAGACCGCCATCCCAGATCGTTCCTCCGTACCTTCCGGTCGTCTTCCGTTCACATGATCGAGGACGTACGCAGTGTCAGCGCCCCACTCCTGGTTGCAGGCTTCTATTCGGAGGGGCCTGCATGGGCTCTTGAGGCAACGGCCTTACCTGGTTCGGCGCATTGGGGTCCAGAACTGGTCCGCCTTCCATTGGGCCGCGTAGTTGTTTCGAAGATTGAGGTTTGACGATCGGGCAACAGGGATTCAGGCTGTCGAGGGATACTTGTTGCTTGTTGAAGTCCGCATACACCAATTGTCCCATCTTCAATGAACGAAGGAGTTTCGGATCCGTGACCTGGAAGGAGAAGACTTGCTTCGTCTTCAGGTCAGTGGCCGTAACCAGGCCGCTCTTGTCGATGCTCGTGATCGCGCCGCTCCCAAATGCTCCGTACGCGTACTGGCCAATCAACAGAACGAGTGCGACGAGCCCCGCACCGATAGGCATTCGGCATTTGAGTGACATGACGTGGCTCCTTCCTCATGACGGTTTGACGGACTCTCGAATGATACGCGTCTCTCTATTTGATCCAGACCGTTCCGGGCATCCCGGGCATTTTGTTATTGGGATCGAACTTATCGTACGTCAGGTATCGCCTGGGAACGACGAAGAGCTCTTCCGACAGCACCTCGTTTCGGATGTCGGTCACGTCCATGCGCGCTTGAGCCTTGCCATTGTTCATTCTGATCACGACCAGCGGAAAGATCTTTTGGTCTCGGAGGGCTCGCACCCATTCAGGGGAATCTCCTGCTCGGCCGAATCCGGAAGCGCGCGTATGTAACCCGATAAAGACCCCCAACCCGGTCGTTCCCCAGATCTCGGTCTCCTCTTCCTGACCCGTATGGATAAATTGGTCGGTGTGATAGCCGAGGATCGTCCGGGTTTTCCCGGTTTTCACGAGGCTCCCGACGGGTCGGACGGAGGCCAGCCGCGAGGCTTCTTCCATGTTCATCACCATGGCCAGCCTCCAGCTCAGCAGAAGCATGGACACCTTGCGCGCATCCAAGTCCATGATCACTGCCGCTCGACCATGCCTCGAGCGGTTGGTCTCCATTCGAGCCTTGTTTCCTTTGGAATAGTAGTCGAACTCCGATTCCTCCCCCCAATAATTGCTCTTGAAATGCACCACCCCTTCAAACGAGGCTGCAAACGCGGGCGAGAACGACATCGCGATGACGATACCGGACGGGATCATCATCACCATGAGCGCCGGCAGGAGCGTTCGCCGACCCGCTGTCCATTTCATCTCGAGTTCCCTCTGTTGAGTCGACCGTTTCTTCTCCACGGTTCAACCACAGTTTCAATACACCGCGAAGTCGTATTCCAGGTTCTCCCGCCTGGCGGTCGGATTCTGGCCGCCCTCCGTCAGCTTGCGCACTTGCTCGATGACATAGCCTTGCAATTCGCTCACGGTGACGGTCCGGTCCTTATTGGTGTCGGCGACCTGGTTCTTGAGCCCGTTCAACAAGGCATAGGTGAAGACGCCGTTCTTCCACTGTTCTCCTTCCAGGCTGTATTCGTTTCCGCTCGAACTGGAAATGACCGCCGCGCCGGTACCCCGCCTGAGGTCCGCAAACCAGTCCTGCTGGAACTTCACCATATCGGTGGAAAGCCGCGGCTCAGCCGGCGTGTTTGCCTGGCCATCACCCGCGTCCGCCACCAAGGTGACGCCCCTGGCCGCCTTGAACGACCGCATCTTGACCGTCCCCGAGCCGCCCGCGTCGGCTTTGGCCACAACCACCGGCTGATCCTTTTCGATTTCTCCCGAGAAACAGGTATCGAGCAGGAGCATCTTCTGCAGCGCGGGAATCCCATCGAGCAGGCGTTCAAATTCCTCATAGGGCAGTCCGTTCACGGCCGGATGTTTGGGATCGATGTCGTGCGTGCCGAAATAATAGTTCGACTGCTCATCAGTCATTCCATGCCCCGCGGCGAAGACGATCACCAGATCGTTGGCCTTGGAGCGCTTGAGCCAATCCTTTGCTTTCCGAATTTCCGGTCTGGTCGCCTTCTCATTCGTCAGATCCAACAGATGGACGTTTCCCTTCACCCCTGAACGCGCTTCGACCGACTTGTACAAGGCCAGCAGGTCGTTCGCGTCCTTGGCCGCGTAGCGCAGATTGTAGGCGCGGTTCTTGTACTCGCTGACGCCGATACCCACGAGATAGATGTCCGGGGGAGCCATCTCGGCCGTGGACGTCGTATAGAGCGTTTCCCTCAGAGACTCGGTCCCTTGCTGATTCAAGACGGAAACCTGGATCTTATTGCGTCCCGCCACGAGAGGAACCTGGATCTCCTGTTCATAGCTCCGTGCCGTCCGGTCGGCAATCATCAAGCCGGACGTGCCGTATACCGGCACGTCGTTGACGTACACCTGAAGCCGATCGAGGGCATACTTCGTGTCCATGGCTTTCACACGGAGCGGCAAGGTCGCTCGGTCGATCGAAACAGGGACCTCTCCTCCCTGGATGTGAAGTTCCGGAAGATGAAAATCGATGCCGAGCATCTGGTCATTGAGGCCCATTTTTCTGAGCCGTTTCTCATAGGCGAGCCGGTAACTCTTGACGAGATCCGGGGATGCCATGCCCAGACGCTCCAACACGATGTCGGGCCGGTTGAATCGCAAGTCGAACTGTTCGAAAGGATACAGCTGATCGTTGACACGGAAGGCGACGCCCTTGATGCGGCTCTTGGACGCTCGATAATACTGATCCGGCGTGACGGCGACGAAATCCTCATGGCCGAGCGCGATGAGCGAGGCCACCTCCTTCCCCGAACGCAGGCTCCAAAGCCGAATGGCCCCGTCGCCGCCGGCGCTCACAATGAAACGGCCGTCGGGGCTGAACACGAGGGAGCTGATTGCGCCCGTGTGTCCCACCAATTGAAGAACGTCCTGACCTGTCGCCACGTTCCACACCTTGATGATCTGGCCGTGGCCTCTCGCGGCAATCCGGCCGTCCGGGCTGAACGCCGCTCCCCTTCCTCCGATGTTCATTTCCAGGTTCTCGACGACGCTCATCGGATCGAACTGAGCGCCCCGCATCTGTCGTTTCGGCACGTGCACTTTCTTTCCCGTCACGACGTCCCAGACCGTCTTACCGCGGACGCCGTCGGTGGCGAGGAATTTCCCGTCCGGGCTGAACGCCAGGCTCGTCGCGCCGTGAGTCCCGTCTTCGAACGCCTCGAATAACTCCGAGGGATCGTCCAACGTCCTGATCTCGCCCTGCGGCATGGACATGGATCGGGAAGGCGCACCCAGGCCGAAGGGCAACAGCGACTTGAGACTGCCGGCTTCCTCGATCATCCGCTGGTACTCCTCCTCGCGTTGCCGCTGCTGCATCGCTCTGGCTTGCATGGGGCTGACATCCCGGAACTCAAGGACCAGTTTGCCGGTCTGTACATCCCAGAGACTCGTGCTTTCGGACCGTCCGATCGCGATCAGTTTGCCACCCGGATGGACGTCGAGAGCCCGGATCCATTGAGCGGACTCCTTCATCCGTTCCAGGGTCTGGCGATCGATGGAAGGTTGTTTCGGAGCCTGGGCGTCCATCATGGCGCGGGTCTTGGGATCCAGGCCTTCATACGCTGCCGATTGATTCTCCAGATGGGCGATCCCCTTGACCGATTTATTCGGCAAGATAATCCTACTGAGTTCCATCCCGTTGGAGACGTCCGCGACTATCACCTGATTGCCTCGACCAATAATAGCCGTCCGATCGTCGCGTGTAAGACGGAGATACACCGGCGTGAACTGATCCGGCGGGAGCGGCCGAGTCAGCGCTTTCAATTGCTTGCCCGTGGCAAGATCCCAGAGCCAAGCCGAACCGTTTATACAACCGGTGGCCAACAGCGTCCCGGCGCGGCTGACGGCAACGGAAGACACGGCCATCCCGTCGGGGCAGTCGAAGGTGCGGACCAGTTGCCCCGTGGGAAGATTCCAGAGCTTGGCGCTTCCGCCGTGCATGCCCGCCACGATGGATTGTCCGTCCGCCGTCAGGGCTAGGTCGGACACTTCGCTGGCGCCGCCGGCCAATCGCGTCTCCTTCCCGCTCGCCGCGTCCTGCAGATAGGGCGCGCCTCCGTTTGCTGCGCCGATCACCCACGTCGCGCCGTCGGGGCTGAAGTTCAGCGACGTGGCGTCGAATTCGCGCACTTTCTTCCCGGATGGGAACTCGAACAACGTGGCCGCGCCGTCACCCTTTCCGATCGCGAGAAGCGTTCCATCGGGGTTGAACGTGAGAGAATGGGTCATCCCCATGCCCTTCATGCCCGTTTCTCCCAAACGTATGGCCACGACGGGCTTGCCGGTTTCCAGATCCAGTACGCGAAGTGATCGTTCGACAGGCTGCTCCATGGCAAAATACCGTCCGTCGGGGCTCAGAGTCCCGCCCAGCCCATCGGATGCCGGCGCATAGGGCCACGTATGCCGTTGCGTCTTGGCCGGCACCTCCCAGACCAGCAACTCTTGCTTGACGGCCGGGATGGATGGTTCGTTGCTGAACAGGCCACCCAACCCGATCATCGACCCGAGAGACGAGCCGATGGTTCCGATCACCCCCGTGGAGGAATGGCCTGTGTCGGTCCGGACGGTGACCAGGGTCCTGCCGTCTCTGCTGAATGCGAGCGGCTGCTGCATGGCTGAATCGGGAATCGTCCATACCGTTCGGCCGGTGCCGAGATCGATGATCGACAATGACCGGTTTCCGCCGAACAACGGACTGTCGCTTGATTTCGGATCGGCCGCTTCGCCGACCGCCGCGAAGCGACCATTCGCGCTGACGGCTCCTCGGCCGTCCAAGCCGGCTCCTCCCGCGCGAACTTCCCGCCCTGACGCCACGTCAAAGACTTTGACCGCTCCGGTCATCTCATGGGTCACCACCTGGGTACTGTCTTCGCTGAACGTCACGAAGTCGGCTCCCTGACCGAACCCGCCGAAGCCTGAAAAATTCCTGACTTCCTGCCCGCTCGCCACGTCCCAGATCTTGACCGTCCCGTCCTGACTGCCGCTCGAAGCGAGATAGCGCCCGTTGGGGCTGACCGCCACCGCGTGAATCGCTCCCGCATGGCCGGTCTGAAACACTACCTGGACGCCATCGGTACTGACCGGCGCGTGCCGGACCGGCGCCTGCCCCATCATCTGACCCATCATCTTCTGCATATCGGCTTCGCTCGGAGGCTGGAAATCACCCCTGCTCGGTCCGCCTCGCCCATAGGAAGGGGCCATGGCGCAGCCGGCAAAACTGAGCAGCAGAAAAACGATCATGATCATGCGGCCGATCCGAACCGCACGTAGCGGCAACCCTGATCGGGATGTGGACCGGGATGTGACCGGCACGACCGTCTCCGGCTCACTGCCTGAACGGCTCATCCATCGGCTATTGTAGGAATCGACTTGAAGAAAAGGAGGGCTGACGAAGGCGTGATCGCAGCGCCGCATGGCACCTTCTGGGATCAGCTCAATGCTCGGTGCACCAATGTCGGCCCGAGGGTACGCCGAATGGGCTCAAACTGCAACGACCTCACGTATCGGCGTGGGAAATCCGGATGATGAGGAAATCAGAAATGCGAATCGAGGGGGAAGTGTCGAGCAGACATCATCGACCGGTTGAGACGGCGTGACCGTCTCAACCGGCGTCGTCACCGCTATCTTAGGCCCTACCTTTAAGGATATTTGGAAACCGCCAATACACGCCCCTGTGCATCGAGTTGCATCTCCACCATGTCACCATCCTGGACCTGGCGGCTCAAATCAGGCGAGAGAACCACCGGTGTGTCGCCGCGTTGGCGGTCCCGAACGACATAATACTCGCTACCGTCGGCTCTCGCAGGCGTCGACGTGCGCTTCAATTCGCCGGTCACCGTACCGGTTCTTGCAGCGACCGGATGCGCATGTGCGGCTTGCGTCAGTTTCACCCGGGCGTCGCGGAGCGCGGCGGGGGCGATATGATTCCGCTGTCCCAAAATCATCGTTTCCCGGAGGTCCATGATCCCGTCGTTCAGACTGGCATCATCGACGGCCCGCTGGGCGGCCGTTGCGTGCGACAGAGACAGGTCCGTATGGCGCAGCATGTCCGGAATATTGCCTTGGTCACCGGCCACCTCGGCCCTTCGCACATGGTCCACGGCGGAGTTGATGTGGCGATTGTAATAGGCCGGGTCTTGGACGTCAGGCGTCGTCTCGGTCGTCCGGCTGTCTCGGGTCGGACATAATGGATCGTCGTAAATCCGATTTCCTTGTGCGTCGAGGTGCGTCGCACAGACGGTCGCGGCTGTCTGCATGCCGGTCGCGGCCCTCGGAACAATGCGGTCGGGAGGCATCGGCCGCTCTGCGACGCCGGATGTCCGCTCCGTCGGTACGACAGGGCGCTCCACCACCACTTGCTGTTCGACCGGCGTCGGGGAAGCCGTCCGTGTGTGACTGGGCGAGGCACAGGCGGCGAGGCCGACGGCCAAGCCTAACGTGAGAATCGCGCCACCGACGGGCGTCGGCCCGGTAATGCCGTTGCCATGTGCCATAGAACCTCCAGATAGGCCAATTAGGGTTTGGTAATGATAGAAATCGTCCTCGGGCTTTCCGATCAGTGCTTACGCCCGCTTGATTCTTTTAGCGTAGAGAGCCATGCAAGAGTGTGCCACTGGGAACGCCCCTTGGAGAGGACAAGAAATCGCCGGGGATTGATGGAGTCGGAACGCTGAATGGCGTTAGCCTCAGGAAAGGATCTAGGACGGATCTAGGACGGGTCTATATGGAACGGAGGGCTTGGTCAGGTCGTTGTTGATCCAATTATTGCCCGCATTGACGTCGATGCCGCCGGCCGGTGCCGGCTTGTCGATATTGGTGTATTGGAATGTGCCGAACGGCTGAATTTGATCGTCCGTCGGCAGTTGTTTGCGATTCCAGCCTCCGCCGAGCGCGCGGATCAGTCCGACCGATGATCTCAGCAACTCGGCTTTGATCTGCACGGAATCGATGCGCGCCGTCAGGGTCGCCACCTGGGCATAAATCAGCTCGAGGCTCGAAGCCAGACCGCCCTGATAGAGTTCCGTGGTCAGATCCTGCGTCTTTCGCGTGGCCCCCACGGCCGCATCCTGGCGATTGGCGGCGAGAGTCAGCCGGTTGGTCAAGCTCAGATTGTTTTCCACCTCCCGAAACGCATTGAGCACCGTCGCCCGATACTTGTCCTCCGTTTCGCGATAGAGCGACCAGGATTGCTGCAATTGAGCACGGCGGTATCCGCCCTGGAAGAGGGGCATCGAGACGGTTGCGCCGTAAGACCAGAAGCTGTTGGCAAGAGAGATGAGATTGAAGGCGGCATCTTCGTATCCGCCTCCGAGGCGGAACGACACGTTGGGATAAAACGCCCCTCGCGCCATGCCGATGGCGCGATTGGCTTGCGCCATCCGGCGCTCCATGGCGGCGATGTCGGGCCTCCGTTCCAGCAGGGTCGAAGGGATGGTCTGCGGAACCTTGAACCTGGTCACGCGAATTTCATCGACCGGTTTGACGGAGAAACTGGCCGGGGCCATGTTCAGCAGAACCGCGATCGACTGCTCCACCACTTGGCGATGTCCCTGGATCTGGGCTCTTCTCGTTTCCGTCGTGAACAGCAGGGACTCGACACGGGCGACGTCGAGCGCCGAGGCAATCTGACCGGCGAACTGTGCGTTGACGATGTCCAGCGACTCCCGGTACAGCTCGATGGACTGCCGATAGATCGCGTCCTGCGCGTCGAGGCCGCGCAGCGTGAAATAACTTTCGGCGACTTGTGCCTGCAGGCTCAGACGCGCGAGCCCGTAATCCGCCGCACGTTCCTCGGCGCGGTACAGTTCCACTCTCATGGCATTACGGAGAACCGACCAGAAATCGGGCTCCCAGGAGGCCAGCCCCCCCGCGACGACGCTCGACTGCTCGAGCGGAATGCCCGGGGCCAGAAAGAGGTGATTGGCCGATGCGCGATTGTCCGAGGCGTCGAACCCGATACCGAAACGGGGCAGATACTGCGAACGGGCCTTCATCATCATGTCACGAACCTGGACGAACCGCTCGGCTGCGGCCTCCAAGTCCGGATTGGCCGCCATGGCCTGATCGACCAGCCGGTTGAGCGTGGGGTCTTCGTAGACTTTCCACCAATCCTGGCGGATCTCGTCGTCGGCGGGCTTGGCTTCGGCAAACGGACTGGATCCGTGCCAGGTCGCCGGCACGACATATTGAGGCGGCTCATAGGTCGGAGAGAGGTCAACGGCAGGAAAGCTGCACGCCGTCAGAACAGAAGCCAGCAGCCACAGGCCGCAAGGCCGCGCATGCCTCGCTGAAAATGATCGCAAGCTCATGGTCACTTGGCCGCCGACTCGCCGCTGATCAGGTCATAGCCGGCGGCGGGCTTCACGACTCGCACCTTGTCGCCGTCCAGCAACGCCGCGCTGGGATTATTTACAACGCGGTCGTTCGCGGAAATTCCGTCCGACACTTCGACGGCGCTGTCGAGCAGACGGCTCACGGTAATCGGCTGCATATGCACCCGGTCGTCATCCTTCACCACGGCGACCTGCGTCCCATGCTCCTGGAACACCAATGCCGTCGAGGGAATCATGAACACTTTTCTATCGACGGGTGCCGTGAGCACGACTTTGCCGTAGGAGCCAGGCCACAAGGCTCGATCCTCGTTCTCGATGGTAAAGACGGTGACAGCCGTCCGCGTGTTCACATCGAATCCCCGCGCGACGGTCAGAAATTTCCCGATGAAATGCCGAGTGGGCAATTGCGGCACGGTCACGTCGGCCGTGAGGCCCGGCTGCAGGAAAGGTCCAAACGACTCCGGAACGCTGACAAAGAGACGCATCATGCTGACGTCGGCGACGGTGAACAGGTTGCTGATGGAAACCGGCGTGCTGATCGTCCCCTCCTTGTTGACGTAGTCCCCCACGTTGATGTTACGCACGGTGACCACGCCGTCGTACGGCGCCACGATCGTCTTGAATCGAATGAGGGCTTCGAAGTTTCTGACGTTCTGCTCGGCGGCCTTGACCTTGGCCGCCTCGGCTTTGGCGTGGGCGACCTGGACCGAGATCGACTGCTCGGACACCGCATGGTTCTTCCGCAGTGCGAGCCAGCGCTTGGCGGTAATGTCCGCGAGCGCGTATTTGGCCCGCTCCGACTCCAGATCCGCTTTGGCCTGCGCGTATTGGGCGTCGAGGGCCGGCGCATTGATTTCTGCAAGAATGTCGCCTTTCTTGACCTGCGCGCCGTAGTCCTTGTACCACATCTTCACGTAACCCGAGACTTGCGCGTAGATCGGCGCTTCGAACCAGGCGGTAATATTGCCGGGCAGTGTGATGGTCTCGCTCGGATCCCCGGGCTTGGGGTGGACGACCGCCACGGTCGGTACGGCGTCCTCGACCGTCTTCTCGCGCAGCAATGCGGCGTCGCTTCGGCTTTCGTGAATTCGATAGCCGATGTACGCCACGAACAGCAGACCCAACGCCACGGCAATATACCGTCCCGTGAGCATCTTCATCATGAGCTCTGTTCCTTTTGCTGAGGTGGCCGCCTGCTATAGATCATGGCATATACGCAGGGCACGAAAAACAGCGTGAATATCGTGGCGACCAGCAAGCCGCCGATGACGGCACGGCCCAACGGCGCGTTCGTGGAATAGCCCGTGGCCATGGGGACCATCCCCATGATCATGGCCGAGGCGGTCATCAACACCGGACGAAAACGGGTCGTCCCCGCCTCGACCGCCGCCAAGACGGCATCGCCATGCTCCTGGAGCCGTTCCCGGGCATACGAGACGACCAGGATGGAATTCGCGGTGGCCGTGCCCATGGTCATGATGGCACCCGTCAGTGCCGGCTCGGACAGTCGCGTATGGGTCAAAAACAGCGACCAGGCTATGCCGGCCAGGGCCCCGGGCAGAGCCGTGATAATGATGAAGGGATCGAGCCAGGATTGGAAGTTGACGACGATCAACAGATAGACCAGCGCGATCGCGGCAAACAGTCCGAAAATCAGCTGAAAATAGGCATCGTGCATCAGCGAGGCCTGGCCGTGGATTTCGACTTCGGCGCTGCGGGGTTTCTCGTGCTCCATGCTCTTGACGACCTTTTCCACGTCCGTGAGCACGCCGCCGAGGTCGCGCCCTTCGGCGGATACGTAGATATTGAACAGCGGCATGATGTTTCCGTGCGTGACCACGCCCGGCGTGCCTTCCGCCGAAATGTCGGCCAGATTGCCGAGGAGCTGCACTTCGTGATCGCGCGACGTATTGTCTGAGGAATCGACCGGAACGGTCTTGATGCTGTTCAGGCTGTTGATCTGCGGCTGGGGCGTATACACATTGATCAGATAGGACATACCGGTCGAAGGATCGAGCCAATAGATCTGGTCGACCTGTTGGCTGCCCGCGGTCGTCATGAGCAAATTGTCGGCCATGTCCTTCAGGGTCCGGTTGACACCGAGACCGAACGTCCGGTTGCCTTCCACCATCAGCGTCGGTGTACGCATCGTCTGCTGGATCACCACGTCCACCGCGCCCGGAATGTCGCGGAACTTTCCCACCAGTTTTCTCGCGAACTCGTAGTTGGGATACATGTCGGGGCCGTTGACCTGCACGTCGATCGGGGCCGGCGCTCCGAAGTTGAGAATCTTCGCGGTGAGATCGGACGGCTGGAACGTAAATTCGGTTCCCGGGTAACGTTCCGCCAGGCCTTTGCGCAGCGTGCGCCGAAAGTCCCATACCGGCGACTTTTCATTCCCCAAGAGAATCGTCAGATCGCAATCCTGGGAGCCGATCGTCGGCGTCGGAATGAAGGCAAGATTGTGCGGTCCGACCGGCAGGCCGCAATTGCTGACGATGTTTTCCACCTGACCGGGCAGCAATTCCTCGATACTGCTGGACACCAGGGTGGCCAGACGTCCCGCCACCTCGATGCGCGTCCCGAGGGGCGCCCGCATATGCATCTGAATGACCCCCGACCGAATCTCGGGAAAGTAGTCCCGCCCGAGAAAAAAGAACAGTGACAACGAACACAGCGCAATGAGCAGCGTGATTTTGACGAACGTATTGCGGTTGGCAATCACCCGTTCGAGCCGATGGCCGTAGCCTTCACGAAATTGGTCGAACCGCCGCTCGAACCCCTTCTGAAAGCGGATGAAGAGGTTCCGGGACGGTTCAGATTGTCCGTGCTGTTCAGGCGGCTTCGACATGGTGACTCTTCAACAGATATTTCGCCATGGTCGGCACCAGCGTGCGCGAGAGAATAAAGGACGCCATCATCGCGATGATGACCGCTTCAGCCATGGGTTTGAACAGGTAGCCGGCGACCCCGCCGAGTTCGAACAGCGGAATCCACACGATCGCGATACAGAGCGTGGCGACGAGCGTCGGCACGACGATCTGATTGGCCGCGTCGATGATGGCCTGCTCGAGCGGCTTTCCCATTTCGATGTGGCGATCGATATTTTCGATCATCACGGTCGCATCGTCGACCAAAATGCCGACGGCCAGCGCCAATCCGCCCAACGTCATCACATTGATCGTCTCTTCGAGCCAATGGAGGCCGATGATGGCGGTCAGAATCGACAGCGGGATCGAAGTCCATACGATGACCGTCGCCCTCCACGATCCGATCAGCAGGAGGACGATGAGACCGACGAGCGCGCCGGCGGTCGCCATTTCATGCACCACGTCGAAGATCGAATCTTTGACGAAGGTCGAGGCATCGTCGAGAAGCCGGATCTTGACCCCCTCAGGGGAAATTTGCTCGGCACGCGGGATCATCTTCTTGATCCCGTCCACCACGTCCAAGGTCGAGGCCTCCGTGCTTTTCATCGCGACGATGATGACGGTTTGCTTGCCGTTCACCAATACCGCGTTTTGCTGCACGCGGCCCATGAGTTGTACCGTCGCCACATCGCGCAAATAGATGAACGCATTGCCGTCACGCTTGATCGGAATGTCGGGAAAATGGTCGATCTGCAACGGGGACGCATTCGTCTGGACGATCCAATCGGTCGATTTGATCTTGATATCGCCGGACGGCAGCACGAGATATTGCTTCATCAGAACGTTATGGACGTCCGTCGGCGTGAGATTACGGGCGAGCAGTTTCTGTTGATCGAGGTTGACCATGACCTGCATGTCCTGCCCGCCGTAGGGGTGAGGCAGGACGATTCCCGGCACGGTCACGAGAAGGGGACGGATTCGCATATAGGCCAGATTGTAGAGTTCCGCCGGCGTCATTCTGTCCGAGCTGATTTGCAGCATGGCCACCGGGATGGAGGACGGCGCGAGACGCATGACCATCGGGGGGGAAATATCGGGTGGCAGCGCCTTCACGACATTCTGCGCAATGCCTACGATATCCGCTTCGGCTCTCCCGACGTCGACTCCGTCCTGAAGAAAAATATTGGTGATGCTGCTGCCGTAATACGAGTGGCTGTGAATGTACTTGATGCCTTCGACAGTCGAGGTCAGAAAGCGTTCGAAGAGGTAGGTGATGCGTCCCTCGACCTGTTGCGGCAGCAGCCCGGAGTAGATCCAGACGACTGAGGTCACTGGAATCGTAATATTCGGGAAGACGTCGGTCGGCATGTGAAGCAACGTCTTCGTGCCCCACAGCACGATGAGAATGGACATGACGACGAACGTGTAGGGTCTTCGGAGGGCGATGAGAACGATTTGGTTCATGCGAGACGTCTACCTGAAGCGAGGCGATTTTCTGTCATTTGGATACCTTCTGTCCAGTTATGGTTTCGGAATCCCCCTAGGGGGACATAGCAAGTGCCTTACCGGTCTCTTTCGTTGCCATTGGAATGAGCCTTCTCTGGGCATTTGTCCGTTCAATCGCATAATTTTCCCAGTAATCAGCGTGATACAGTGATCGGGCCTGTCAAGTCACACCGCTGCCGCCGAGTCCTGGGAGACCACTAGTCGACATAGCGCACTGGGCGGCCTGTGCGAAAACTCACATTTCCATGCGAAGCAGTCGATCGATCCCAGGCCGCTTCACGGCTGATTCCTCATGAATGAAGAGAGTTTGATGAACTTTTCCATGCGCCGAAGGATGCGAATGAATTGGTATTGATCTTGCCATGATTTCTTTATCGCGAGCGAGTGATCATACGGCGATTCAGACCCGATGGAGGACGGCATGATGGCGGGAATGAGAGCAAGCGGTTTGGCGGCGGTGTTGACCGTCGGACTTGCGGGAATTTGCACAGCCGGAGGGCCGAATGCAAGCGGCATGGCCACGGCGGTGGACCAGCCCGCCGTCGCGTCCCTGACCGTCGCTGCGGCCCACAGTTTGAAACCGCTGTTTCAGGAGATTCTGCCCATTTTTGAGATCGAACACGGCGTGACGGTACAGGTGCTGTATGGTCCGTCACAGACATTGCGTCAGCAAATTGAAAAAGGAGCACCGATCGACGTGTTCCTTCCCGAGGGAGTCGAAGAAGTTCGGAAGCTCCAAAAGAAGGGTCTGACGCTCAACGGCGGAGCTCAGACCTACGCACAGACCTCGCTCGTGCTCGTCATGTCCACCACCTCCCAAGCCGCCTCGGTGTCGTTTCGCGACGCGCTGCCCGACCATGCCATCCGCGTCGCCCTCGTCGACCCCAAGACGTCGGCCATGGGTGAGGTGACCGCCCGGGCCTTGACCAAGGTCGACCCGGCCTCGCGGAGCCGTTCCCGGATCCTGCATGCACAACACAGCGACGACGTCATGAATCTGGTCAGCACCGGGGGGGCCGACGTGGGACTCGTCTATCGGGTCGATGCAATCAACAGCGGACAAGTCCGGATTATCGATGAGGCTCCGGCCGGCTCCGATCTCCCCGTTCAGTTCGGACACGCGGTCGTCTGGACATGCCGGGATTCGTCCCGGGACGTCGCGGAACAGTTTTTCGACTTTATCATGAGTCCCCGGGTCCAAAAACTCCTGCTCAAGTACGGCTTCGACTCCATCCCTTCCAAAGGATAGCGCGGCTTCAACCACCGAGACCTCGCATCATCCTCACCTCAGTCCTGGACGTAGAACCCGTTCAGGGTGTACGGGCCGAATCCGGAATTAGCCCCGCGAATGCGCACCTCCACCACGTCGTGGACCCATGTGGACACGTTCCAGATCGTGCTGTGGTTGAGTTCGGACCAGTACCACCAGCTCCCGTCTGTTTTCTTGAACCAAAACTGGATCGGCTGATCGCCGGCGACCCAAATCCACGGCAGGTCGAAGACTCTGGGCTTGTGGGACACCCGATCTTCGAGCCAGATCTTGATCCAATGGTCCTGCACGTGGGAGTGCATGACCCGCCGCTCATTAGTCCAATCCACGACCGGACAGGAGGCAGGCGTGCCTCGTCCGAACCCGCCTCCCAATCCGTCGCCCGGATCCGGCGTAAAACAATCCATGTCCGGATCTTCAAAGCTGAGATGAAAATGTCCATAGTTCATCGGCTCGACGTTGATATAGTCGTTGAAACACCGATGCCGATACGTCCAACAGGCGGCGTGCCCGTCGTTGCAAGGCTCGCGCTGGCCTGACGGGCTGATTCCCGTCGGCACGGCAAACGTAGTCCTGGCCTGGGCATACACATTGGTCAGAGCAAAATGATTGTCCCAATCCACGTAACAGGTTCCCAGCCACTCGTGCGCATCTGCCGCGTGCTCCGTGAAGAACGTGAACGTCGGCAGCATGACGACGAGACCAAGGAGCATGTACCGTCCCATCTCCCGCATGAATGCTTCCTCCCCGGTTAATGTGTCTCAATGCGTCCGCTTGAGTTCCTGAATGAGGGACGCGCGGCTCTGGACCAATGAGTCGCCGAGCTGCCGCATCGCCGTGTTCTTCTCTTCGGGTGCGAGTCCGGCCACGGCATGCAAATACTCGTGCACCAACGTCTGCCGTTCGGACTGCTTCCTCGCCTTGGCAACCTGCATACGCAAGCCGGCGAGATCCCGCTCCGGCGGGCGCGGCGTGACGGTCGCCGCAAGCTGCGCATCCATGAGACGGATTTGCTCGACCGTCGCGGGCCGCGGTTCCCCTGTCAATCGCCCCGGCCCGCCGAACGGATCCCCCGGTTGCGTGGGCGGTCCGGGCACGCATGCCGCAGCCAGACCGAGCAGAAGACACCCGCCCGTCATCACCACGCGAATGCCGACCTTTGTCACGAACAATGGAGAAGAATTGTGCACGGATCGCTCCTCTTCGCGTACGGGCTAGGACTCGATGCCGGGTCCCAACCCGATACGGGCCCGCAACAGATCATGACGCGTCACCGAGTACGCAACCTGCCCCTCCTTGATCACCGGGATATTGATCAAATGTTTTTCGTTCATGATGCGGATCGCGTCGCCGATGGTGGTCGATTCATTCGCGACGAAATGACTCGTGCTCATGATCTGATCTGCGGTCACCGTGTTCAAGTCCTTGCCCGATTCGATCGCCCTGAGCAGGTCGAACTCGCTGACGAAACCCATGAATTTTCCTTGATCGTCCACGATCGGTGCCCCCGAGGAATGGGTGGCAAGCAATTCGAGCGCAACGTCCATGCCGGTTTTCTTGGTGTGGATCCGCAAATCGTTGGTGGCGTCGATTTCGCCCAACGTCTTGAATCCTCCCGGTGGAACACCTTCCATTGTTGTGCTAGCCATACAGGACCTCCTGGTGAAAGCTCGAGCCTTTCTATACCTGTGGTCGAGGGACAGAAACTAGGAGCATCCCGAGCTTTCGATTCACGCTCCGATCGATGACCCTCTTCGGCCGATCCAACGGCGCGAAGCATCGGCTCGGTGAGACAGCGTCCGGGTCATGACCTGGAAGAAGCCCTAGTAGCGCAAACGGGAAATTTTTGAGAGGTAGAGGAAAGAAAGAGAGGCGATATGACCACCAGCCAGGCCGCCGAACTCAGAGTGAAATGGAAACAGCATATCGATGCCCCTGCATGCGAGCATCTCAATCTGGAATTGGAATGGAGCGACAACGGGTACCTGACGGGGAACTATAACTGCATCGTCTGCGGCCACCCGGTTCTTTCAGGAGCGAACAACCGAGATTCCTAGCCGGTCGATACATTCCGCGCGACTCAATCTATTTCCGGCGTGTCGACGTCTTTCCAGCCGTCACGTACCTGCCGCCTGGCGCTCTGGGCAAGGGATTGGTAGCGCTTGAGAAAACGATCCAAATCTCGCTGTGTCAATTCTTCGAGATCGAGCAAGGCATTGTGTGCTCCGCGTGTCGACCTGATCAATTCGTCCAGCTTGATTTGAATCGCGCTGCTGTCACGGTTCTGCGTGTTTTGAATCAAAAATACCATCAGAAACGTGATGATCGTCGTGCCGGTATTGATCACCAACTGCCAGGTATCGCTGAATCTGAAGGCCGGTCCCGCAACGGCCCAACAGACGATCACGGCGAGCGCGCCCCCAAAGGCCCAGGGGTGCCCCATGATGACCGCGCAATGTTTTGCAAATCGCGAAAACATTCCTGACATCCCCGCATGGTGCCCGCCTCGCCGATATGTCATTGGCCTGCCCCTTTCATTGCCTCATGCCTGACGTGGATGAATTCGCCCAGAAATTGCTCAAGCTCTTCGGAAAACAATTGGACATGCGCCTCGAGCGTCTCCAGCATCGAGGCACGCGCTCGGAGATCGGCTGACGCATAGGTGCCGCCGGCGCCGAATATGAGCGCCATCCGGTCGTCTTCACCGGGGGAGCCTGGCTCACCGAGGCGACCTTGTTGGCGCCACGCGTTGATGACGTCGTCTCGGGCCGTCGCGGATCGATCCGCATGATGCGGCCTCTGAAGAAATCGCCACACGGCAGGCGAAAAGATCGTCGAGCGTGTCGGATTGTCCCACACCTCCTTGAGAAGATTGCGCTCATGTGAGAATTCCTGTTTCGTCGCGGTAAAGAGCGCCATGCCGCCAAAGAGCGAGGCCAGAACACCCGAAGCCACCGTGCTGGCGTCGCTCGCGGTGGTGGCGGCTCCGGCCAGACCGATTGCCCCGGACACGATTGAAGCCACCCCCGCCACCACGATGGAAACCAGCGTCAATTTCTTAACTCGTGCCGAATCGATTTCGTCCATTCTATCGGCGACTTGATCGGCGCGATCACGCTCGCACACGATTTCGGCCGTCGTCGAGGACACCTCAAAAAGGGTCAGCAGCAGGCGGTCGGTCAGCATCTGACGTAATTCAAGAAACGCCAGGCCATGGGACTCGCCGGCATGATCCAGAACGGCCATTTTGGATAACAATGGGAGCACGTTCATCACGGCGGCAAGTTGAAGAGAACGCTCGGACAGAGGAATAGCCGTCGGATCCACGGAGGCAGGCGCGTGTGCGATCTCGACATTCATGGGCCTGACCGGCCCACAGTATCGCTCCGGGGTCGTCGTTTGCGTGGAGGGAATGATGAAGGAGCAACCGGTTGCAATCAGCGCCTGAGAAAGCGCAACCGCAAGAGGCTGAGAGAACCGCATATGACCTCTGGAAATTCTCTGAACTCGGTTGCCTTCAGGCACTGCCGGAGCAACGACTTTCCTGCCCGCTGTCTATTGCAGCCAACTTAGCCACTACACGTCATGGATGCCGTCCGTCGGTCCTTTTCGATTCATTATGGGATTTCTTTTTCTTTGATTGTCTCCTGGCCATTTTAGAAGCTTGTTTTCCCAGCGCTGTTCTCGTCCGTTTCGGCAGATGCGCAATCGTCCGGCCTCGTTTGGCTGCGCCTATGGCTTTCTTGATATTGCGGCGTGCTGCCGCCCTCTGGCTTGATGACGCCATGGCGCTCCTCCTATGTGACGTGAACGAGCTAGGGCGAGGGAGTGGTTGGCATCGATGACGGCGGAGGCACGTAGGGTTGGAGCGGCGCAGAGAACCAGTCACGGAGCAGAAACCATGCAACCAGCAGAATAAAGAACACGGCAATGAGCCTTGTCCACCATACTGACCAGCCGTCTTCGAATATATTCATCATGGTTAGATTCACCACATCCAGCCCCAAAATTGAACCCGGGCAAACCCTCGGTCCGTGATCGGCGCCGCCACTATTGACTGAATCTTGCGGCCGGCCTGAGCGACACGGTCCACGCTGGGGTTGAGAGCACTTCAAGATCAAGGGACATCCCTAGTCCTGGACCCGTGACCTCCATGCTATCGGTTAAACGAACCGTCGCCGAGTCCGTACAGCCATATGGTCCGCGTCAAGGCATGCGTCGCCCGGTTCAAACCATCATGAAACGTATCCGTTATGCCGTAGTCGGACTGGGACATATCGCCCAAGCGGCGGTACTTCCGGCATTTGCCCATACGGCTTCAAACTCACAGCTCACCGCCCTCGTTTCCGGCGATCCCGCAAAGCTCAGGACGCTCAGCCGCCGGCACAACATTTCTCATACGTATCGCTACGCGCAGTATGAACGATGTCTGCGAGAGGGACATATTGACGCCGTCTATATCGCGCTTCCCAACAGCCTGCATTGTGATTTCGCCGTACGAGCGGCTCGAGCGGGAATTCATGTGCTGTGCGAAAAACCCATGGCCGTGACTGCGGAGGAATGCCGCCGGATGATTCGCGCAGCCGATGGCCGGCGCACCAAATTCATGGTCGCCTATCGACTTCACCTGGAACAGGCCAATGTGAAAGCCGTGCAGATCGCTCGGTCCGGCAAGCTCGGAACGTTGCGGATATTCAATTCCGTCTTCACGATGCAAGTGCGTCCAGGGAACATCCGCGTCCGACGACAACTGGGCGGCGGGTCCCTGTATGACATTGGCGTGTACTGCATCAACGCGGCCCGCTATCTTTTTCAAGATAACCCGGTCGAAGTCAGCGGCTTTTCCGTGAAAGAAACAGATCGACGCTTCCGCGAGGTGGATAAGATGTCGGGCGCCCTGATGCGGTTTCCCGGCGACCGTCTCGCAAGCTTCGTGTGCAGTTTCGGAGCAGCGGACGTATCGTCCTATGAAATCGTCGACACGAAGGGACGGCTGCTACTCGACCCTGCCTTCGAATACGTCGGCTCCCACACCCAGCGTGTGACGATCGATGGGGACACGAAGGCCGAGCGATTTCAACCCGGCGATCAGTTTGCAGCGGAGATCATCTATTTTTCCGATTGTATTCGCTACGATAGGGAACCCGAGCCGTCAGGGTTGGAGGGATTGATCGACGTCCAGATCGTTCAGGCCCTCTATCAATCGGCGAAACGCAGGAAATCCGTCACGCTGAATCTACCGGCTAAACGCCGATGGCCGACGGTCAAGCAGGTCATTCATCGCCCTCCCGTGTCCAAGCCCAGACTGGTGCGAACCCGGTCTCCATCACTCTGAGGCCTCGCCGGGCGCTGCCTTCATTTCTCTTCTCGCACCGCGTCCTGATTGTTCACCGCCTGAAAGTCGTTTGCAAACGCCGATACCAGGTCTTCGACCACTTTCGTCGCTTCGCCCAAACTGTTTGCGCCGGGAGTTCCGATCACGCCCTGCTCCCACGTGCTCGCAAACATCTTTCGCTGCGGCCGATGTGCCAACACTACCGACTGCTTGAGGGCCACCGTGACGACGTACACATACTGGTTCGATTGAATTCTGTAGGTGCCTACCCGCACGTATAGAGACGGTTTCGACGGGGAAGACGCCTGTTCCACGGGCGTAAGGATCCTCGTCCCGCGTGATTGCAGCGATCGTTCCGCGGCGGCCCGAATCAATTCCTCGGATAACCCCTCCGCCTGGGCATCCGACGGGACTTCTTCAACGACCACCGTAACTCCGGGAAGATCCCGCAAGGACTCGCGCTGGATAGACGATGCTCCGTGCGCAACGCCGGAAGTGAAGGACCATACGATCGCGCTCAGTAATACGAGATAGTGCATGAGATCACCAAATTATGAATGGATAAGAACGTCGCACGATACCGCGAATCCGAGCGACTGACAACCCCCGGTTCGTCATCTGGAAGACTCGCCAGTAACAATAGTACGGGCCAGGCTATGACATAACTGAGCCTTTCGAGCCGTAGCCGGAATCACGGGATGACGGAGGAAAGATCGGCATCGCCTGGTGCAGAGGAAAACATGAGACCGGCAGGATTGCAGAACAGCTGCGCGCCTGTTCAGCCACCCACTTCACGTAGCTCCAGGCGGCTCACCTCCCGGCCGGGGTTCGTTGGTAAGAGTCGTACCATGCGAATGCTTGATTTCTTGAACGGCCGCGCGTATCGCGCCATTCAGTTCGTACATGGTTTCTTTCTGTATGACTGCCTTCGCACCAAGCTCGAGCATCGTATCGCGATACTCATCCGCATTGGCCGACAGACCGAGGATGGCTATATGGGGAAAGTGGAGTTTGATGTACCGCGCCGCCTCGATCCCGTTCATCCTGGGCATGTTGATATCCATCACGACGACATCCGGAAGGAGATCTTCCGTAAGGGCAGTGGCTTCCGACCCATCAACCGCTTCACCGACCACCCGCAGGTCTGTTTGATCCGCAAGCATGCGACGGATGACCATTCTCATCATCGCATTATCTTCAGCCACCACTAGACGAATGGGACGACACCTTCCGTCGACCATCGCTCACCCTCCACATCATCATTTTCCAATAATGAGAGGAGGCCAGGAGTCCGTGGACTCGGAAGATCCCTTGCAGAAGACATCACGATGCCGCATATTCCAGAAATGTTTCCAGAATTGAGTTGGAGATCGTCAAATACGCAACAAAAGCGGAGGCTGCGACACCAGGTCAATACAAAGCCTGCGCACCGACATTACCCGATTCGCCATTGGATGAGCGATGCAGTGGCGGGGGTACCGGCAATGTCCGGAATGATGGTGAGCTCGAGCATGACGGCTCCCGGGAGATCGACGTCATGATCTTCGATTTCACGTATCGATCCCCGTGGGCTAAAATTCCATTGCTGACGTACAATATGTTGCAACGGCTGGGATCCGCCAGCTGACCATCGCAAGGTGTATTCTTGCGTCCGCTGCAGAACCGATTCGACAAACTCCAGCCGAATCCGCTTTATGGTGGTCGGCCGACTAAATAGCAGGCGGATGACTTGTTCTCCATGCATTCCTGCGCGCCATCCTGAAGGCCGATCAGGCAATAGTGCGTTCTCGATTGGCCTCGCCGGATCCTCTGACGTCACTTCCACGTCCGCGAGATGTTCGATACCAAGCCACTCCGGATCGGACAAGGCCGTCTTGCTGTACGATCGGCCGATGAAACGTTTACGCATACGCCCGCCTATGGTGACTGCGCCTTTTCGTGTTCATGCCCGCGGCAATCCGCATGGGGGCAGTGACAAAGACCCGCCGGCAATCCCTGCCGACATTCATCGCTGCAAAATTCCTTTCCTTCAGGAATATGACATGTGCATAGGGGCACGGCACATTTTTTCATCGTCTCCCTCCTGACTTGTCTGCAGCTGCAGCCAACATCCTCCTGGAGCAGAGTCACCTTCTGAGGCACAGGCCAATGCTGGCACGATCATGCCGGAGGACAAACTAGGGAAATACCTGGCGAAGGAGTACGGGGTGGATGGTCAACACCACTTTCTCGCATGGCGGCACGTGAGAAGACTCAGTCCCACTCGTCCCTGAGCCTTGAACTACCGCCTTCACCTTAAAAGTGTGATAGAAGGTGCGCTGACGATTTAAGCGTTGTTGTGCCAGTCAGAAGGAGTCGAACCATGTACGACGTCATCATCATCGGCGGAAGCTACGCGGGGCTCGCCGCGGCGCTCCAGCTGGTGCGGGCACGTCGACACGTGCTCATCGTCGATGCGGGTCAGCGGCGAAATCGCTTCGCGCACGGCTCACACGGATTTCTCGGGCAGGATGGACAACCACCGGCGGCCATTGCGGCAAAGGGGCGATCCGAGGTCCTCGCATACCCTACCGTCACTTGGCGGGAGGCGCTCGCGACCGAGGCTCGCTCCGTCTCAGACGGCTTTGTCGTACGTACCGGATCTGACGAGCATCGGGCGAAACGTCTCATCCTCGCCACCGGCGTCGTCGATGAGCTGCCCGCCATTTCCGGTCTGGCCGACCGGTGGGGCAAGCAAGTCTTCTCTTGTCCGTACTGCGACGGTTACGAGTTGGGGATGGGGCGCCTCGGCGTGTTGGCGACGGGCGTCGCGTCGACGCGCTTCGCCCTCCTGATTTCCGAGTGGGCAGGAGTCGGGAAGACTACGTTCTTCATCAACGGCGCCGTCGAGCCGGAGGCTGAGCAGCTCGCCGCATTGGCATCGCGTCACATCGAGGTTGAGCGCGGGGAGGTCGTCGAGGTCGCGGGCAACGAGCCTGTTTTGGAGCTGCGTCTCGGCAATGGACGTTCCAGCATACTGGACGGCCTCTTTCTCCTCCCTCACACGCGGCTCAACGGCCCCTTCGCCGAACAACTTGGATGCGAGGTAGAGATGGGACCCCATGGTCCCCTGTACAGGACTGACGAGACGAAGGAAACGACCGTGGCGGGCGTATTCGCGTGCGGCGATGCCGCGCTGACGATGCCATCAGTCGCGTTCGCCGTTGCCGACGGCGTGAGGGCGGGAAAATCCACGCACCAGTCGCTCGTCTTTGGATCGGTGAAAAAGGAGGAGACGAAGACCCAACGCGACAGTGATGGAGCCCTACCCGAGCCAAACCCGTGACCGAACCGTCACCATGAATTGAGCACTCAATTGTGGCATGTGAGGGGGCTCGCATGCGTTTCGTTTACCGACAATCCAGGGACGTTGCCATCAATAATGCGTTGCGCATAGCTGATGCCGTGAAGATCGGCCTCCTCCTCACTTCCGTACGGCAAGTCTGCCGTGAAGGATCGCGTCCTCGTGGTCCCCTTGTGCCGCCAAAAGATCTCGAGACTGATCGTCCACTCATTGAACGTTCTGCCGTGTTGCGGGAAGGACTTGATGGTGTAGCCCTGGTGGATGACGGTTTTCATGTGATCACTCCCCCTGCTACAAGTGCAAGGACCTTTACAAAGCTTGCATTGCAGGCACTCCGACCGCATGTGCGCGCATAAGACTCGTATCGCCGCAGGGCGCGAAGAATGCCGGCCGATTATCGATGCACCATCATTGAAACGCGCGTTTTCACTCGAGCCAGGAATCTGTTCTCCTTCCGACCCGGAGGCGGAAAAGGGAGTGAAAGCGGCGGCCTGTAGAACTTGAGGCTTCCATGCAATGCTCCCACCTGCCAGGCGAAGTACCATATCCATCGATTCCAGGCCAGGCCGGTCCGAGAGCTCGGGAGCGCCTCGATCAATCGGATCCAGTTCTTGATGTAGGTCCCCCAGGAATGGAACTGACCAACGGCTTGCTGCTGATACCGCTTGGCCAGCAGCACATTGTAGAGCGCCGATTGCCGGACCTGCTGAAATCTTCCCGCCTCGTCGTTCCTGCATCGAATATGGAGCACCGCATCAGGCACCCATTCGATCCGGCACCCCGTCTCTTGAATTCTGAAGCAATATTCCGTGTCCTCAAGAACAGGAAAGGCCTCATCAAATCCCCCGACCTGCGCATGAAGGGCGCGCTTCACGCCTAACGTGCCACCCCCGGCATGCTGAAGGTATGGCGGATACCAGGTTTTTTGCAGCCCATGGTGTTGATCATGAAAGGCGTGCTGCTGCGCCAGCGCCGGCTCATTGAGTTTCGTAAAGTCCACTCGGCAGGCGACACAATCAAACCGGGACAGCGCGGTCGCCATAGCCGCGAGCCATCCTTCCCCCACGACGTCGTCGGCGTCGCAAAAGACAATCGACTCACCATAGGCTGCTTCGACCCCCACATTGCGGGCATATGGCCTGCCCTGTCGATCCAGCGCATCGACGATCCGAAGATTGCGGACTCTTCCGACATACTGTCCGACAATTCCGACGGTGTCATCGTCAGATCGGTTATTGACGACGACGACTTCCCACGGCATGGAACATTCTTGACTCGCCAATGCCTCGAGCTGTGCCCCGATCGTACGGGCTCCGTTATAACAGGGAATCACCACGCTCAGTTTTACTTTCGTTGCTTGATGCGGTTTATCGTCCATCATTCCCCCCAATGGCAAACGGCCGCACGAGTTTGTCGGACACGTCGAATGTAGATGGACGTGACGAAGCGTCGCAGGAAGAGGTTGCTACTTGGAGTTCAAAGAAGCAGGCGTGAAAGGGCAGGAAGGCACGGCAATCGAAATGCACTTCATCTAAATTTGGCGGATCACAACCATGACGATAGCGGGAAACATCTGATTCGTGCGAAAGCAGGGGGGATATGAGAGTGGAACTTGGGGCTCGCATGAGAGCCTTGATGAGGTTCGGTGCGCGAAGTGGCTACCGCAAATGCTGGCAAACGCTATCACAATGCTACGAAGCAATGATAGGGTGAAAATTATTAAATATATTCAATGGTTAGAGATTCAGAATTCACGCGATGCGGAAAGGACCTCGGAGGATTCTGGGGATCCGATCGCACCCGAGCACCATTCTCGGAATGAACGGCGGCGAAGGGGCGGGCACTATACGAACCTCCTGATTACCGGTTTGAGCGCAGCTTCCAGCCGCTGAGGGCACCATAGCCGGAAGAACAAATATGCCGTGCGCCATGACGGACGCCGACGAAACTGACCGAACAGAAACGACAATGCCCACGCCCGATGTCCGTTGCGGCCGTCTTCGAAAGCAGACGTCGTGACTTCGTACAGCTCCTGGGCGATCCTTCTGCGGATGACAGGCTGAGTTTCCTCGTCGGCGATTCCGAGATGCCTGCTCCAGATGGCGATATTTGGTTCAAAATGCTTGAACCGCCTTCGATCGATCTGACCCGACCAACTCGACGGCTGGTAACGGTATCGCACGAGTGATTGCTTGATTAAGATAATAGGAAACCGGGCCGCGACTCGAATGAACATGTCGTAGTCGCTCGACCCTCCACCTTCATGGAACAGCCCCACACGGTCTAACACCTGCTTAGGAATAATGACTTGCGATGGTGTCTCGATCAAACAGTGGTGGAGCATCGGAAGATACAAACTTGCCGAAAGCATCGCGCCGTACGGAAGCGTCTCGTACTCTTTCACAATTCCGTTGAAGAGAGTCGGAGTAATGATCATCCCGTTGCTCGAATTGAACTGTATCCCGTCGACCGCGATCATGCCGGCGTCGGGATAGCGACGAGCAGCTTCGATCTGCACGGCCAACTTTTCAGGTTCCCACAGATCGTCTCCGTCCAGGAACGCAAGAAGTTCGCCGCGTGAATGCCGGACGCCCGTATTGCGGGTTGGCGCCCCCTCCGCATTTCGCACGGTGCCTTGGTTGCTCGCGTGACGGACATAGCGGATGCGATCGCCAAAACCCGCTACTCGAGTTTCGGTGTCATCGGTGGACGCATCGTCGACGACAATGACTTCAAAATCCTGGTAGGTTTGGGCAAGAACACTGCGGATGGTGTCTTCGATGCACCAGCCCAGATTGTAGGCGCTGATGATGACGCTGACGAACGGGTCCATTTCGCTACGTCCCACGTCCTGCTGCATGGTCGGCAGCAGATCTTTGGAAGTGTTTCCGAGTCTGCCGGGAACCCTCGCTCAAACCCGGTTATGTGCGGCCCATTATCGTCCGGCGCAGCCTCAGATGCAATCAGAGCTGTTTGAAGGTCAGCGCCCTATATACAATTGTGGGCGGGTTCGTATGTAGGACAGCGTGTCGATAGCGTGTAGGATTTCGTGCCGACGGCGTGTAGGAGGATATGGCTGTCCGTATGGATCCTCCGCCCCGGATGAGCACTCACACGGCTGGCGTCCATAACTGACTTGGTATATGTTCTGGGCCTGTCGCTTCCGAACAAGACTCATGTGGGGAGACGTACGATGAACATCCGATTCCTGATTCTGTGGCTGGCGCTAGGGCTGCTCACTGCCGGAGGCTGCTCGAAGGTGAAGGCGTGGTACGAGGATACGAGGTACGAGGTGCATGCGCGCACGAATTTCGAGCCGTCCGCCGACTTCTCTTCGTTTCATACATTTGCCCATTCGGGCATGACCGACAGGGGGCGAAAGATCGCGGCCACTGACAACAATTCTCCCTTGAGGGCGAGGGTCAAAGAGATCGTCAACAAGCAGCTCGTCGCCAAGGAACTTCGGCAAGTCGGCTTGGAGGACCATCCGGACCTGCTTGTACACTTGTTATTCGGCATGATGGATGCCGATAAGTATCAGGAAGCCACTTTGGTGGTGAATCTGACTGAATCGTCGAAAAAGAAGCTGGTGTGGCAGGCCGTGATCAACGAAACCGTGGGAGACAGCTTGGAGAAGAACTTTGAAATGATCGACAAGGGAGTCGCCAAGGCATTCAAAGACTATCCCCCGGCCAATTGATGGGATAGGACCGACCTACTCTCGATGGCTTCCCCGGTAGATTCGTCGCGGTTTTCCCTCAAGTCCAGCGAGTTCCGGCACGCCAGTCATGGCGTGCCGGAACCACTGTCAATTCAAGGAATACTCAACGGCTTTCCTTATGCTTACCCTCATGCAAATCGATGACCGTCCCCGCCTCGTTCAGTTCAACCGTCACCTCAGTCCCCTCAGCCAACGCCTTGGTCTTGGTCTCTTGCAACAACAGCGGAAAGGTTTTCTCTCCTTCCGCCGTCTGCAGCTTGATTTCCTTTTTCATGAGCCCAACATGGATGAGCTTTCCGGTGACGTGCTTGTGCTTTCCCTTTTCCCCCACCAGATGCACGTCAATCAGCGCGTTGTTTTCATTGACGGTGAACTCAACCTTGTCCCCCACCTTAAACTCGCGACCTTGGCGATGCGCTTCATTTTCGCTTAAGGAATAGGTCGATCCCGTCTCATCCTTAATGGCGAGATTACCCGCCTTCTCAACCACTTCCCCTTTGTAGTGCCGATGTGCCCCCGTGCCCTTCCCATCGGCAAAGGACACCCCCGCCGTTCCAAGTGCCACGGCCCCGCAGACCACCACTACCATTGCGAATGCTGAAATGCCCTTCACATGCTCCATGTTAAGCCTCCTGAATTGAAATGAGTAAGACCACCATCGCCATGGTAAATGATATTGACGATGAGAGTCTCCATTGTTTTTTGGGCTAGAACTGATGAACAACTGCTCGGGAGGAATATACCGCTGACGGTATAGGCATTGTATTCGCCTTCCGTCATCTGTGTCGTCCCGATGTTATAGCTGAAGCACGGCGGTGCCGGTGTTTTCCTTGGCCCGGGTGTCTAATGGAACGCCGTCGACCGCCGGTTCACTGATTCGAAGATTTCATCTCGTAGTTGGTCCACAGCCATGTCTTTCGAGATGACGGTGGTGGCTCCGGCCGCCCGCATGGTCTGACGCGTCTCTTCAGTCGCATACACGGAAATCCCAATCACGACAACGTGAGGAAAGGCCTGTTTAATTCTCGCCGTGGCATTGATCCCATCCAACCGTGGCATGCTGATGTCCATCACCACGACGGAAGGCCTGACCTGGTGAACCCGAAGGACCGCTTCTTCACCGTCACAGGCTTCGCCAACCACCGTCATGCCTGGATAGGCCGCCAGAATATTCCGTAATGATTCCCGAATCGCCTTGATATCATCGACGATCAGGACGCGAATGGTGTCTTCCTTCACCGTATCCATGCGCTTGCTCCTGTGACTTGTAGAATGATGATAAGAGTTTCGGCACCACCGTATTATCCCTAGGTAGTGTCATCGGGCCCACTGGGAGTACTCCCAGTGGGCAGTCATATGGCCGCAAATGCCTCAATTGCATTCCTCGCCAATTGTCTGCTAGCTTTTAGGGCCATGTGTACGTAGAGGGTCTCATGCAGGCATCGGGAATTCGTGGCGTAGGTGACATTCCCTGGGGTGCCCACCTCTGTGCGTTCTATCGCGATCGTCTCGAGCTCCAACATCTGTGCGCCTCCTTTCTGGCAGCAGGGCTGGAACAAGGGCAATACTGCCTCTGGATTACCGGGCCTCCCGTCGAGGAGCAACAAGCCGTGAAGGCGCTGACGGAAGCCATGCCCACCGCGCAACAGTATCTGGATCGCAAACAAATTGAGATCGTGCCCTATACGGAATGGTATGTGCGTGACGGTCGGTTTGATCGGCACGCCGTCATTCGCCGGTGGGAGGAAAAAGCGATCGTAGCGGCGCAGGAGGGCTATGAGGGCATCCGCATTACCGGTAACCCAGCATGGCTGCATACGGAAGCCCAGTGGTTGGAATTCGGCGTGTATGAGCGGGAAGTGGATCTCGCGTTGCGCCGCCAACGCATTATTGCCCTCTGTACCTACCCCAAGCAGCAGTGCGATTTAGATCAAATGGGTCGCGTCATGCGAAATCATAGCCATGCGATCTATCGGCAGTCGCTCTCCCAGTTCGAGTGGCATAGCGTCACGGTCGGTGATGAACTCTGCCAAGAGAATCCGTAATCGTTAAAATAGTTCCTACTGCTGTTGTCTGCACAGGCGTTCCCGCCTCCGCGAGCGATCGTTGGAAGAGCTTGCACATCAGGCAAGCCTCGGACACTTTGAATCTTTCACGGATTCGGTACTGGGGTCATCCCAATCGGCGCTACCAATCATCATTTAAATGCTTGCCTGGAATCGAAAGCTGCGGGAATCCGTGGTCCTGCTCGATCAGGCTTCCCTTTGTCCTATGGATTGTCCGATGCGAAGAAAAACAATGATCGTGGGGACGCTGCAACCCTTTGATGTTAGTGGTGAGCCGCCTGGGACTCGAACCCAGGGCCCTCGCCTTAAAAGGGCGATGCTCTACCGTCTGAGCTAGCGGCTCACGCGTGCGAGAATGCGAGGGATTCAGCGGAGCTGGAGACAGTACCGGTTTCAGCGTAGCGTGTCAATTGGTCCATTGTGTCAGAAAGTGTGCCCATTTCTCTCGAAAAGTCTGTTTCCCTCCGTCACCGCTCGGCCGTGGCCTTCGGTCGTCGAGCCTCGGCCAGTAAGCGTTCCAACCGGGTCAACTCGACGGCTCCCCTTCCTCTCTTCGATTGCAGCCGGAAGGCTCGCCCACCGACCATGCGGCCGTTGATCTTGACCATTCGGCCGTGGTCGTTCGCACATGCCGGATGAGCTCGGCCCCTGACGTGTCGCGCTTCTTTTCTGCGTCCAATTTCGCTTTGAGCGGTGCCGGAAGCTGAATGCTGAGACGCTGCATTTTCCTGTGTACCTCTAGGTATTTGGATATCTAGATACCCAAAACACCTAGACGGTATCAAGTGGGGTTGGTTGATGGGTAACAAGGTATCTGGTAGAGTCCGCGCCGCGATGCCTCGCCCCAAGTCTTCGAAAACCCGAAAACAATGCGGACTTCGGCTCGATCCTTATCCAATGCGTGAAGTGAGCACTTGACGGTCGATCAGCAAAGATTTCTCAATGAGCTCGTCGAGGAAGCTCTTCGGGATCTACCGAAGAAGTACAGGGACAAGGCGAAAGGGAAGGCTGACTGTACGGTCAGCACGTTCATCTAGAATAAAGGAGAGACCATGCAGCTGGTGATCATCGTCCTGAGCCTACTCTTTGCTGCCTGCTCGACCCTCGGCAATCCCGTCCTAGACAAGAAGCCGACAGATTGGCCGCCGCCGACAATGACCAAAGCACAATTGATTCAGGAACTCGGTCCCCCGAAATCGACATCCACACGCACGATTGGCGGCAAGCAGATTGAAGTCCTGTTGTGGGCGTATACGAAGTCCGTGATGTTCACCTCGAGAAGCAAGATCCTGTCTGTTGAGTTTGAGGGAGAGACGATGGTCGATAAAGTGTGGTCACAAACAGAGAAGTGAAGATATGAGAACGCTCGCCGCCTGTATCGCCCTTCTCCTCGGATGCGGGGTAAACTCCTCCCTAGCGAAATGAAAAAGCAGTGGCTGTTGCCAAAGGTGAAGTAAGCAACCAGTCGTAAGATGCGACTGGCGATGGAGGTGCTGAAAGAAGTATGGCGCACGGAGACGGAGGCTGAGGTTATCTCGGAGGTGCGGGCTGATACCTAAAGAAGGGGAGCACGGTACGCTATGGCTATCGTGCGGGTGATCGTTTGGTACTGACGGATGTCCCTGCATCGAAGCTGTGCGCTCGCTCAATATCCGCCGGTTGCATCTTGGACTTCAACGTATCCAAACCTGACTTGTGTTCCAGGCTTCCAGATATAGCGTAGGCCTTGGAATACCAAGCATAGGCCTGGACATAGTCACACATCGCTCCGCTTAATTATCGATTCAGACAGGCAGGCATGTGAGTATTGGTCGCAATGTTTGCAGATCATCTCTCCATCCTTTGTGATCCAGGAAGCCGAGACGGGAAGAGCCGGAGGGATCAGCGCCTACTGTTCCGTCGGGTGACGACGATCCCAACAGTCGGCGCAGAGTCCATACAACTCTAACCGCTGGCGGCCCAGGAAGAACCCATTGCGTTGAGCGACGGCACGTGCGTGTTTGGCAATGTCTGGGTTATGAAATTCCCAAATGCCTCTGCAGTCTGTGCAGAGAAGGTGATCATGCTGCCCCGTCAACGTCACATGGTCATAGTGCATCTGCGTGCCAAAGCGATGGGCTTGCGCGATGCCTGCACGACAAAAGAGATTCATGTTCTTGTAGATGGTCGCGAGCCCAAAGCGCCGCTGCTGTCTCAGGAAGTGGTGAAACAGCGTCCGGGCTGTCACATGGTCATGTTTCGCAAAGGCCGCTAGGATGGTCTCGCGCACCTGGCTTCGCTTGAGCCGGTGCTGGCGCTCGTAAGCGCTGAGGAGCCGGCGAGCTTCCTCGAGTCGATTGACAGAGCGGAGCTTAGGGCTTCGTGGCATGAGCGGTCGTGCTAACCGGTTGAGCGTTGGGACGAGCGGATTCTCGGGGTCTACAGATATGACGAGTGGCAACGTCTCAACATCACCTGGTGGCTGAAAACAAACCGGTTGAGTCGATGGCACTCATCAGTCTGGCGGGCTAAAGGGGTTGGTTCCATCGCGGCCGAGGGTACCCTTCTGAAGATTTGTTCATTCAGGAAGCCGAGAGGGTCAGCGGGCTTGGGCAGATATAAAGTGCTAGGCGGAGAGGCTCACCAGTGGCCCTCCGCCTGCCACAAGAAGGGCATGCCTAGCCGGAAGATGTGGCGGAGGCTACTGTGTCGAACCGGAGCAGTCGGCTCACCGTTTGCGGCGGGAGGACGCTTTCAGCGGATTCTTCAAGATGATCGTGGCATCCCGCTTGGAGCCGGTCGAAACCATGTCGATCGGGCATTCGGCCTGTTCCGCAATGTACTCGAGATACCGCTTGGCCTCGACAGGCAGTCGGCCGTATGTCGTCAATCCCGTCGTCGAGGCTGACCACCCTTTGAACCGTTTGTAGACAGGCTCGGACTCCTGCAGCGCTTGGAGGTCCGCGGGCATGTCCTTGGAGAGGGCTCCCTGATACCGGTAGGCGGTGCAGACCTTCAGTTCCTTACAGCCGTCCAGCACATCCAGCTTGGTCAGAGCCAAGGACGAGAGTCCGTTGACTTTGGTGGCGTGCCGCATGACCACTGTGTCAAACCATCCGCAGCGCCGGGGACGGCCGGTCGTGGAACCGTATTCCTTCCCCCGTTCCTGTAATCCCCTTCCGACTTCATCGGACAACTCGGTAGGGAATGGGCCGCTTCCCACACGAGTCGTATAGGCCTTGGCCACGCCGAGGACGGCGTCGATCTTCGTCGGCCCCACTCCGCTGCCGGTCGCGGCGCCACCCGCCGTCGCGCTCGATGAGGTCACATATGGATACGTGCCGAGGTCCACGTCCAAGTGAGTCCCTTGAGCGCCCTCGAACAAGATGGTCTTTCGATTGTCGATCATCTTATTGACCCGCGTGACCGCATCGGCGATGTGACTCTTCAGCCGTTCCGCATAGCTCATATACTGTTGAAATACTTTTTCGACTTCGAAGCGCTCGACCTTATAGAGCTGTTCCAGGAACCAGTTGATCTCGATCAGATTCTCTTCGAGCTTGGTGCGAAACGTCTTGGGATTGAGCAGATCCCCCACGCGGATCCCGATCCGAGACATCTTGTCTGCATAAGACGGACCGATGCCGCGGCCGGTCGTGCCGATCCTGCGGGACCCCTTGGACTGCTCCGAAGCCTTGTCGATGGCCTTGTGGTATGGAAGGATGAGATGGGCGCGCTGGCTGATGATGAAATTCTTGCCGATGTGGACCCCTTGCCCCCCCAAATGATCCATCTCCTCGATCAGGGCCGCCGGGTCCACCACGACACCGTTTCCGATCACGCACAAGGTTCCCCGATAGAGGATGCCCGAGGGAATGAGATGAAAAATGAACGTGCCGTTCTGGTTGATGACGGTGTGGCCGGCATTGGATCCGCCCTGGTAACGAACGACCACATCGGCATCACGTGCCAGGATGTCGACGATCTTTCCCTTACCTTCATCTCCCCACTGTGCGCCGATGACGACGAGATTGCTCATTGGTTTCCTGCGTTGAGTACGTATCTTCCGGTTTCGGCGTCCGCGCCGCCCGGGCCTTAACTGTGCTCGCTCCGATCTTTTGCTGCAACTGATCCGGCAGCCCGAGCGATCAGAACCGGGGCATGGTATGGACCCCTCTAATGTTTGTCAAGAAGCGCGGGGGATTTGTTGACTGACCGCCTCCTGCGGTGTTAGCATGTGCTTTCGTCTGAACACCGCATTTCGATTGAACATTGTTGCAATCCGACGTGTGGGGCTGTAGCGCAGCTGGGAGCGCGCGTGAATGGCATTCACGAGGTCGCGGGTTCAATCCCCGCCAGCTCCACCAAATCAAGTCGTCGTCCGTAGAATGGAACCCGCGACCGGGGGTTCCGAAGGGGGTGCGCCCCCTTCGTGGGGAGCAGGCGAGGGGGATGGCCCCCTCAGCAAGAGTCGGTGAGAGATGTTTCAGACTCGAACCGACGAGGGAGCGTGGTTCAATCCCCGCCAGCTCCACCAAACCTTGCTTGCGCGTGCCGTCGGCTGTTCACCGGTTTATCGGAATCCACGCCGACGGATAACCACCTCAAGTGATTCAGTGAATTTTCGGTTCAGCCGGCAGCGGATAAACACCTTTAGTCATCTTAGACAGGACATGAAGCCTCTCTTCCCATTCATGCGCCTCCCGCCCGCGCTTCGCTAGGCCGATCTTTACCTGACATACTTGTTCACCTTCTCTATCGAGCATCAATATGCTGCAAATCGAGTCTGTCCATAAGCAATTCTCCACCAAGGTGCTGTTCAACGACGCGTCCGCTCATCTGCGGCCTCACAGCCGTGTCGGGCTCGTCGGTCCGAACGGGACCGGAAAAACCACGCTGTTCAAGATGATTCTCGGAGAGGAGTCTCCGGACGAGGGCGCGATTCGGAAGCGGCCCCGCCTGCAGATCGGCTATCTTCCCCAGGAACTCGAAACGATCTCGGGAAAGACCGCCCTGGACGCCGCCCATCGGGATCAGTATCCCGAGCATGAGGCCAAACGCATTCTTTCCGGTCTCGGGTTCAGCGAAGCCGACTTCGCGCGACCGGTGGAAAACCTCTCGGGTGGATACCGAATGCGCGTGGCGTTGGCGCACCTGCTGCTGTCCAACCCGGACGTGCTCATGCTGGACGAGCCCACCAACCACCTGGACAAGCCGACGCAACGATGGTTCGAAGACTTCCTCCTGAACTCGAAGCTGACGCTGCTCGTGATCAGCCACGACACGGCCTTTCTCGATCGCACCGTGACGCACATTTGGGAGTTGCGCGACCGGAGCATCCAGGAATTCCGCGGCAACTATACGAAGTTCCGGGAACTGCGCGCCGAACGCGACGCGCAGCTACACGCGGCCGCCAACCGCCAGGCCAAGGAAGTGGCACGGGTCCAGCAATTCGTGGATCGGTTCCGCTATCAGGCCAACAAGGCCCGTCAGGTCCAGTCACGCATCAAACAATTGGAAAAGGTCAAGTTAATCGAGCTCCAGCGGGACACCAAACGCGTGAAGTTCAGGTTTCCACTGCCCTCGACCAGCGGCCGCCACGTGCTGGACTTGGCCGGTGTTTCCAAACGCTACGGCGAGAAGATCGTCTATGGCTCCCTGGATTTTTCGGTCGAGCGGGGGCAGCGGATCGCACTGGTCGGCGAAAACGGCGCGGGCAAGAGCACGCTCCTGAAGATGCTGGCCGGTGTGCTGCCCCCCGATAAAGGCACGCGCACGGTCGGCCACGGCGTCAGCCTCCACTATTTCGCCCAACATCAGGCCGAAACGCTCAATCCCGAACATACAATCCTAGAGTCCCTTGGCGAAGTCTCGAGTACCGCGGAAACCAATTTTCTGCGTGGACTGGCCGGCGCCTTCCTATTCTCCGGTCCCGACCAGAAAAAACCGGTCAAGGCGCTGAGCGGAGGCGAGCGCAACAGGGTGGCGCTGGCCCGGATGCTGGTCGAGCCGGCCAATACGCTCTTGTTGGACGAGCCGACGAACCACCTGGATCCGGCGTCCGTCGACGTGCTCACCGACGCATTGACCGAATTTCCGGGGACGATCATCTTCATCTCCCACGATCCCACGTTCCTGACCCGCATCTCGACGCGCATCGTCGAGATCGAGGAGGGAAAGGCGCGGAACTTCTTCGGCGATTATGAATATTATTTATGGAAGAAGGCGCAGGAGCTGGAATCGATCAAAGAGAACAGCGAGGAGCTGGAGGACGCAAAATCCGGTCAGAAAGGAGCCAAGGCCGGTCAGCCGGGAACGCCCGCCCCGACCAAGGCCATGACGTCCCAGTCACAGCCGAAATCCTCGGCGGGAGACCGGAGAGACCTGAACAAGACGCAGGCCCGCCTGGAGAAACAAGTCGCGCGCGCCGAGTCCGATATCGCGGACCAGGAAGGGCGCATCAAGGAGCGCGATCAGGTGCTCGCGGATCCCACCCTTTATCAGGATCTTCCCAAGTGGAACGGCCTGCATCAAGAGCAGGAATCCTGGAAGAAGGAATTGGAACGGCTCACCGCCCGATGGGAGTCGCTGTCTGCAGAACTCACCGACGTGAAACAAAAACTCGAAGCCCTGACCTGACGGCCGGAACCGGATCCGATTCCGCCGGCGAACTCTTATCGGACGCTGTTGGTGATCATTCAGAAACGCCAGGAAGGGAAACGGATCTCACGGGTTAGGGCGAGGACTTGATCGTTTCTTCCAAATAATAGTACAGCCAGCGGTTCTTCTCTTTCGTCACGACCTCATCCCAGACGACCCCGATCAAGTACCCCTTTTCCCAGGGTTTGACCCAAGCAACCGCGCCGTTCAGCTTTTCCTGCTGCTCCATGCGGTCGGAATCGAGGAATGCCAGCGATACCGTGACACGCTCCCCCATGCCGAGCGTTTCCTTGGCATGGAGACCGGCCCCGACCTTGTTGACGTTGTCCAGGACGGCCGTGATGGCCTTGGACCCGCTCTTGGGAGATACCAGAGCAGATCCGACCAGCGTCGCGCGAACGAGCTTACGCCGCTCGCTCGCCGTGGTTGCGGCCGGAGCCGATTTGGATTCCGACTTTTTCATGGACTACGTATAAGTATAACCGATAGGAATTCTTTGTCCATCGAGAATATGGCCCTACCGATCCTTGGGGCGGAAGTATCGACGACCCCGAAGCGGCTCGGGCAGATGCGTTTGGCTTTCCGCCGCTTTGGGATCGTCGTGGACGTACCGATAGCCTTTTCCGTACCCCTGATCCCGCATCAGCGAGGTCACCGCATTACGCAGATGAAGCGGAACACCAAGATTTCCGAAGGATTTGGCATCGTTCATCGCTTCGAGCAGGCCGACGTAGGAGGCATTATCCTTGGTCCTGGTGGCCAGATACGTCGTTCCCTGCGCCAGGTTGATCTGCGCTTCCGGTAATCCGACGAACTGGACCGCCTGGGCCACCGCCGTAGCCACCAACAAACCGGTCGGATCCGCATTTCCCACGTCCTCGGACGCGAAAATGACGAGCCGCCTGGCGATGAATTTGGGATCTTCTCCCGCCTCCAGCATCCGCGCCAGCCAATAGAGCGCCCCGTCTGGATCGGAGTCTCTCAGACTCTTGATGTAGGCGGAGATGAGGTTATAGTGCTCCTCGCCTGCCTTGTCGTACCGGAGCGTCTTCGTAAGCAGCGCCGCTTCCATTGCCGGATCGTCGACCCGTCTGACATCGGTCTCGTTCGAGGAGACCTGTCCCGCGACGAATTCCAGTGCGGTCAGCAGCGAACGGGCATCGCCGTTCGCATAGTTCAGGAGCCGCCGTTTCGCTTCGTCGGTCAGTTCCAGGCGAGTCGCCCCCAATCCCGCTTCGACATCGTGGAGCGCACGGTTCAAGATCCGTTCGAGCGCCTCTTCCGTCAGCGGTTGCAGGGTGACGACCAGCGACCTGGATAGGAGCGGCGCGATGACTTCGAAGGACGGATTTTCCGTCGTCGCGCCAACCAAAATGATCGTCCCGCGTTCGACGTGCGGAAGAAACGCGTCCTGCTGCGCCTTGTTGAAACGATGGATTTCGTCGACGAAGAGCACCGTCCGCCGGCCGCTCGTCGCCAACCGATGTTCCGCCGTCTTGATGATCTCGCGTAGTTCGGGAATGCCGCCGGTGACCGCCGAGAAGGACACGAACTGCGCCTTCGTATGCCGCGCAATCAGGGAGGCGAGCGTCGTCTTGCCGCATCCCGGGGGCCCCCAGAAAATCAGCGACGCCAGACGGTCCGATTCAATGGCCTTGCGCAACGGCCGATCAGGCCCGACGACGGCCTCCTGTCCCGCCAGATCCTCGAAGGAGCGCGGACGGAGGCGTTCGGCGAGCGGAGATGTTCCGGCACTCTTCTCCGGACTGGGTTCCGCAAAGAGATCCAATCGATCGTGTGTGTCGCGCGGCATGGAGAATTCTATACGGCTTTTTCAAACGACTGCAAATCGTGACCGGCAGAGGGCAGCGCTTGACGGCATCGAGCCGATGTTGCTAGGACACAGGCTTTCGGGAGGCAATCATGATTCATCAGGCCAACGGCATACGATTGGGCTATACCGACCGTGGAGCGGGCCTTCCCCTCGTGTTCCTGCACGCCTTCCCCCTCAATCGGACGATGTGGACCGACCAGGAAGCATTGTCGTCCCGGTTCCGGATCATCACCGTCGACCTTCGAGGCCACGGAGAATCCGATGCGCCGGCCTGGCGCTACAGCCTGGAACAGTATGCGGCCGACGTGCGCCAACTGCTGGGTCTACTCGGTGTATCGCGGGCAGTGTTCGTCGGTCTGTCGATGGGCGGCTATCTGGAATTCGCCCTCTACCGGAATTGTCCGGATCTGATACGGGGTTTGGTCTTCGCCGATACGAGAGCGGAAGCGGACGGGCCGGAGCAAGTCAAATGGCGGTTTGACCTGGCGCAGCGGACCGCGGCCGTCGGTCCCTCCGCGGTCATCGACGATATGCTGCCGAAATTACTATCCCCTGGGGCCTATCAGCGGCGGCCGGATCTTGTGGAGCGCGTCAAATCCATTCAGGCAGCGGCACCGGTGCATGGCATCGTCGGCGATCTCATGGCGATGGCCGAGAGGCCTGATTCAACGGCCCTGCTCGGATCCATTGCCGTCCCGACGTTGGTGATCGTCGGCCAGGAGGACGTACTGACTCCGCCCGCCGACGCCGAGCGGATCGCGCACGGGATTCCTGGAGCCCGCCTGGTCACGATTCCCGATGCCGGGCACTTAAGCAACATGGAACAGCCGGATCAGTTCAACCGGGCGCTGGCGGAATTCGCGGCCGGACTCCCCGCCGCAAGCCGCTAGCCCAGGTCTCCCACTCCATTCCGGCTGATCAGCTTAAGAAATTCCGCGCGGGTTTGTTGCTGAGTCCTGAACGCCCCCAGCATGGAGCTGGTGACGGCGATGGTGTTCTGCTTTTCGACGCCCCGCATCATCATGCAGAGATGCTGGGCCTCCATGACGACGCCGACCCCATGCGCGTTCAGCTTCTGTTTCAACGTTTCGGCGATTTGCGTCGTCAGCCGCTCCTGCACTTGTAGCCGCCGGCTGAATGCGTCCACGACGCGGGGGATCTTGCTGAGACCCACGACTTTCTTGTTCGGCAAATAGCCCACGTGGCATTTTCCAAAGAACGGCAACATGTGATGCTCGCACATGCTGAAGAAGTCGATGTCCTTGACGATGACCATCTCGTCGTATTCGATCGGGAATAGCGCGCCGTTGAGAAGGTGGTCGATGTTCTGATGATAGCCCCTGGTCATGAACTGCAGCGCCTTGGCGACCCGCTCCGGGGTCTTGAGCAAGCCGTTGCGGCTCGGCGTTTCTCCCAGCGCTTTGAGCAACTGCGCGACCAGGGATTGAATATGCCCCTCATCCGCCGGACGCTTGACCGGCGGCAGATCCTCGATGCGTTGCAAGGTACGACGGCGTAATTTTGCCATGGAGATTCCTATCCTTCGCGAACTCGTTCAGCGTGGCCCGGTCGGAGCCGCATACTCGAAATAGTTGTCCCGGGTTTCGATCACGCCCACCTTTTCCAGTATTCCGGCCGGCAGTTTGGGCGCCAGCAGGTTCCAGATGAGCTTGACCAGGTTCTCACCGGTCGTGGTGAGCGCGGCGAATTCCGAATCCTGATTGAGATCCTGATGGTCGAATCGTTCGACGATCGTCTCCTCCACGATCCGGTCCAGGCGCTCGAGCGCGACGGCGCCTTCGTTCGCCCCGCTTCGGACCGTGACCAGCACGACGTAATTGTGGCCATGGCCGTTGGGATTATTGCACTTCCCGAACGCCGTCCGGTTTTCTTCGGGCGTCAGATGGTCCGTGTGCAGCCGGTGGGCGGCGCAGAACCGATACCGCCTGGTCATGGTGAACTGCATGCGCGTCCGTGGGTCAGGATTTCACGTGGGAAAAACGAAAAGCCAGGATCGCCCGTTCAACCGAGCGGCCCTGGCTTTCTCTGTCGCTCCCTATCGTCGGCGCTCGTACGGCAAGCCCGTAAGCCGTTTATGCGCTGAATGAGCTGCCGCACCCGCAGGTCGTCTTGGCTTGCGGATTCTTGATGGAGAACCCGGAACCTTGCACGCTGTCGACGTAATCCACTTCCGCGCCCTGGAGGAGCGGTGCGCTCTGGGAATCCATGATGACCTTGACGTCGCCTTTTTCGATGACGGTATCGTCCTCGGCCATCTTGGACTCGAACGCCATGCCGTACTGGTAGCCGTGACAGCCGCCGCCGCGGACGTAAATCCGCAATCCGACTATGTCTTTTTCTTCCTTCATCAACTCTTGAATCTTCTGTTCCGCCACCGCTGTGATCGTCACCATCGTGGGCCTCCTTGCTCGTCAGCCAGACCTTCCGGGCCTGCCTGGATTCGCTTTAGTGTAACACCTCTCTACCGAATATCAACACCCCGCGCTTCAGATTGTCCCGTGGACGGCGCCGCCCACTTTGATTCCGGCACTCTCACCACGACGTCACCCAGAATCTTGGCCTGGCATCCGAGGCGGTGCCAAGGCTCGCTGAGCGCTTCACGATCCAACAAATCTTGCTCCTCGAAATCAATCTCCGACAGATGCTCTCCCCCGCTCTGCACCTCAACGCGGCAGGTCGTGCACGAGGCGTTGCCGCCGCAGTCGTGGTTCAACGGGAATCCCAATTCCTTCGCGGCGTCGAGCAGGGTGGTATTCCGCGGCACCGAGCCGCTCCTGCCTTTCGGATGAAGAAACGTCACGTGAGGCATTCATCCCTCGTCAATGGACCGTCGTGTCTACCGGTGCCGCCGGGTAGGGACAGCGGTGTAGCCGAATATGCTCTTCGAATTCATGACGAAACAGCTTCACGCTGCTCTGGACCAGCACGGACGCGCCCGTCACGAGCGTACAGTAGCCGGTGCCTTTCACAAAGCCGCAGAGTTGGAGCAGACTGTCCAAATCTTTTTGTGTCCCTTCCCCGGCTTCGATCTTTGTCATCAGGTTCGCGAGATTGATGGTGCCCATCCGGCACGGCGGGCACTGGCCGCAACTTTCGCCCTTGAAGAAATTCGAAAACTTCAGCGTCTGACGGACCATACAGGTCGCATCGTCGACCACGATCACGCCGGCCGAACCGAGTCCGGTCCCCGCCTTCTTCAGCGAATCGAAATCCATCGCCAGATCCAATTGATCGGCGGTGATCATCGAGAACGCGGGACCACCCGGAAACACCGCCTTGATCTTTCGGCCGCCCGGCACGCCGCCCCCGCACGTCTCGATCAACTGCCGGATCGTGATTCCCATCGGCATTTCATAGACGCCGGGACGGTTGACCGCCCCGCTCAGCGAAAACATCATCGTGCCCGGACATTTTTCGGTGCCCACTTGCGTGAACCATTGGGCGCCCTTGTACAAAATGCGCGGGATGTTGCACAGCGTCTCGACATTGTTGACGAGCGTCGGTTTGCCGTAGAGACCGAAGTCCGTCGGATAGAACGGCGGCTTTTGGCGCGGCATCGCGGGCCGGCCCTGCATGGACTCCAGCATCGCCGTTTCTTCGCCGGCCACATAGCTGCCGTGCCCCTCGAATACCTGGAGATCGATGTCGATGCCGCTGCCGAGAATGTTCTTGCCGACGAAGCCCCGCTCCTTGGCTTGGGCCAATGCCCGCTTAAGATTTTCGCGTTCCTCCTCGTACTCGTGATTCACGTAAATGAAGGAGGCCTTGGCCTGGGCGGTGTGGGATGCGATCAGACAGCCTTCGATCAGCTGATGAGGTGCCGTTTTCAGCAAATGCCGATCCTTGAAGGTCCCCGGCTCATGTTCTCCAGCATTACAGACGAAGTAGTGCTCTTTCACTCGATGATTCAAGACCTTGTCCCACTTGACGCCGGTCGGGAAGCCCGCCCCGCCGCGGCCGCGAAGGCCTGAGGCCTTCAGCTCCTGTACGACTTGCTCCGGGGACAGCTCCCTGACGCATTTCTTCCAGGCCTCATACCCCCCGACTTTCAGATACGCATCGATGTCCCAGGGGGGACCGTCCAGCTTTTGTAAGACACGAGGTTCCGTCAGCGTGACCATAGTGCCGGTACTATACGGGGGCCAGGCCGGTCCGTCAAGGCAAGGACAAGAGAATAGGCCTGAATCTCAATGGGTTAGGACCACAGCCCTAGGATGGACTGGGTATATTGGTCTGGTGAGCCGGTAGACATACGAGGCCGGTCGGACTTCCGCACCGGCCTCGCAATTTCCACTACTTGAAGTGGCTGCCCGCCCCCATGAAGAACAGCATGGGAATGGACAACAGAAAATTCACGCGGGAGGCCAGCAATGCCGTCCGGCCCCACTGAGCCATCTCGGCCGGAGCCGGTGTGCCCTGTGCCGCCGCCGTCACCGCCGCGATGATTTTTTTCTGGTTGGGCCAAATGACGGCATGCACGTTCACCATCATGATGATCCCCAACAGACCGCCGATGGCGAGAGCATAGGCACCCGTCCCGCCGTGCATATACAGCTTGCCGTAGAGCAGGATCCCCGCGAGCACCGTCACCGTGGCGCCGTGACGAAACCAGTTCAACGCCGACGGCATCAATTTCGGGATGACGACGTTCTTAGTCGGGCCATCCAGGCTTTTCATGAACGCGGCATTGATCAGGTTGAAGAAATACAGCAATCCGATCCAGGTGATTCCCGCCAGGAAGTGGATCCAGCGCAACAGGATTCCGGCCCAATCCGCGTCGCCGGCGCCGACGCCCGAAAGGCCGAGATAGACAATGATCAACACGACGGAGAGCGCGAAGCCGGCTCCTATCGTTTGCATCGGATCTTCAAGAAACTTCATAGATTCCCCCGTTCATTGTTCAGTGTAAAGCTGATGGCGTGTTCTGTACTGTAGCGCCTCTTCCGTTGTCAAGCGCGAGCGCGGCGCCGCACGCGACCGCGCACGTGATCGTGTCCCGGCTGCCAGAAGACATCGTAAGGGCCTGCTGTCTCCGGCGTTCGAGCCCGATCGATGGAGAGGAGACCAACTCGCTGGGGCGGAGACGGCGGGATTTCGGCGAGGTGCGTACCGGGATCGGCGGTTCATGGTCGGCACTGAGGATCCGCCGGACATCCGATCGTTGCGGAGACGCTACACGAAACCCTCGGACACCGGCCTGCGCCCCGGTGAAATCCGCAGCGCGGTCATGGACGGCCGTTCGGATTTCAGGCCATCAGCCGATCGACGACCGTACAGAGTTCACGGACCGCCGCCGCAGAAGCAGAGAGCGCGCTACGCTCTTCGGCGGTCAACTCGTACTCGACGACCTGTTCGGCCCCGCCCCTGCCAATCTTCACCGGTACGCCGACGACGACGTTCTTGAGTCCGTATTCGCCGTCGCACAGCACTGCGCACGGCAACACCCGCTTTTGATCCCGATGGATGGCCTCCACCATGTCCACGGCCGAGGCAGACGGCGCATAGAAGGCACTGCCGGTTTTCAGCAGCCCCACGATTTCGGCACCTCCGTCCCTGGTGCGCTTCACAATCGCGTCCAGCCGCTCCTTCGGCAACAGCTCCGACACCGGCCGGCCTTTGACCGTCGTATACCGCGGCAGCGGCACCATGGTGTCGCCGTGTCCGCCCAATACCATCGCCTCGACCTCGGGACCCGGCACCTTCAACTCTGTCGCGATGAACGTGCGCATGCGCGCGGAATCCAGCACGCCGGCCATGCCGATGATCCGGGACTTCGGCAGGCCGCTGACCTGAAGCGCCACGTGCACCATGGCGTCCAGCGGATTCGTCACGAGGATCAGGATGATGCCGGGAGAGCGCGAGACCAGTTCGGTCACGACTGACTTCACGATCCGCGCATTGGTGGTCAGCAGCTCGTCGCGGCTCATACCGGGTTTACGCGGCATACCGGACGTGATGACCGCCACCGACGAGCCGGCCGTCTCGTCGTACCCGTTGGTCCCGACCACGCGCGTGCTGTAACCGCAGACCGGACCCGCCTGCGAAATGTCGAGGGCCTTGCCTTGCGGAACACCCTCGATGATATCGACCAGCACGACGTCATAGGCGTCTTTTTCCGCCAAACGTTGCGCGGTGGTCCCACCGACATTCCCCGCTCCCACTACTGTTATCTTCGGTCGGCCCATGTCCCCTCCGATCAGTCCTGATTCCTGAATGCCGAATCCAGAGCATGCGTGCGGCTGAATCCCGCCGGCATTGAACCGGCTCACCCCGACGACGCTCTTCTAGTGTTCGTGTTCCGTCCACCCCGCCACTTTGAAATTGATGGTGCACACGAAATTATCTCCGTCGTAGAAATTGACCTTGATCTTCTTCTTGCCGTACGTTCGCGCCAGAAACTCCTCCGGATTGTCAACCAGTTCCTGATACCCCCCAGCCGGGTACTCCCCGAGATCGTGAAAGACCACGATCATTCCCACTTTGACTTCCTGCAACACCTTGATCGAACACCGGGGATACACCTCCCAAAACTTGGCCTCGATCATGTCTTTCGTCGGCTCGGGACGGTCTTCCCCCGGCTTGATCGGTTGCGCAAACTTCGCCAGGCGGCGCACATACGGATACTGGTGGCCCGTGAAGAGTTTGTAGAGCCACGGCGGCACGGTCGGTTTGACAGGCTGATGAGTCATATCAAGTCGTTATGTTGCAAGATGGCGATAGATGCGAGGCAGTTTGGAGGGCAACGTTTCGACACGGTCGATGACCGCATACCCCACGTCGCCATACATTCGTCTGAGATACGTATCCGACTCCCGGTCGATGGTCACGCAAAAGGGAACGATGCCGCGCCTCTTCGCTTCCTGGAGCGCCGCCTTCGTGTCCTCCAGCGCATAGTCGTCCTTGTATTCTCCGTCCAATGGCTTCCCGTCGCTCAGCAAGAGCAAGAGCCGCGTTTTTGCCTCGTGCGCCAACAGCTTTGCCGACGCGTGGCGAATTGCGGCGCCGTCCCGGTTCTGCTGTCTCGGGCGAAGTCCGCCGAGCCGGTGCGCGGTGGCACTGCCCAGCCGCTCGTCGAAATCTTTGACGGTCAGGAACTCGACCGACGCGCGGCCTTGCCCTGAATACGCATAGAGCGCATAGCGATCGCCCAATGCATCCATGGCTTCACAGAGCAATACGAGACTTTCTTTCTCCACATCGATCACACGCCGAGCCCCGTCCAGCTGTTTGCCGGTGGATCCGCTCACATCGACCAGAAATGCCGCCGCCACATCGCGCTCCCGCTTCTCACGCCTGAGGTAGACGCGATCGCCCCCTTCGGCTCCCGCACGAAGGTCGGCGGACCGCCGCACGACCGCATCGAGGTCGATATCCTCCCCATCAACCTGCCCTGACACGCGCCGCAAGGCCGGAGGGCGCAGGCTTTCGAACACCCGTCTGAGCGACGAGATCGCACTGCGATGCGCCGTCAAAGTCGAGGACACGCACTCGTCGGATCCGGCTTCGGCCGTTCGCTCGATCACCCGGCACCAATTCATACGATAATCCTGAACGACGGTGTCCCATTCGGGATAATAGACCGCCCGTATTCCGTCGGCGTGCGTCCTGGCAGCCGGTCGCGCATCCACGTCGAGCGCCAACAATTCCTCCACCATGGACGGCAGCGACCGGCCGCCGCCTAGTACGTCTGCCTCCGATTGCCGGTCACCTTGCCGCGCCTGCCCCCGCTCGGACGGCCGGACCATCGCCTGTTCGTCCCGTTGCGCGAATCGTCCGGCATCGTCGTGCGACTCGACGGTTTCGTCGTCACTCCGCGTGACGAACTCCGGATTCATCTCGCCACGATACGCCCAATTGGTCACCGGCCGGTAGAGGTCGCCGCTTTGTTCTGAGGAGGCCGGTCCCATGCCGACGTCCTGCTCCTCTTCACGCCGATCGCCGTCGATCATCTCGGCCCGCGGCGCCAGCAGCTCTTCCATCCGTACATATACCTCGTGCGCGCAACGGACGGCGTCTTCGGCCGACGATGTCCCCTCCAGCATCGGTTGGCACAATCCCCAGAGGACTCCCACTTCATCACGCACGCCATGGGAAACGGCAGCGTCCGCCGACTCCCCGGTCGTGAGCCGCAGCAGGGAGTCCACGATCAATTCTTTCGCGGTTATACCCTGGGACGGATCACGCGGCGTCACGGCCTCTTCGGCCAGCCGGGTCAAATCCTCGCGCAACCCCGGATACTCCTCACGCAACAATCGCTCGACCCGCGCGTCTTCCAACAACGTCCACAGGTCCCGAATCAGGCCGGGATGCGGATATCGCCGAAACAATTCGGCCAGCGATGAGGGCGTCGGTTCGGAGCGGCCGTACCGATCCGCGACGGCCCGGCAGAGATCGTCGAGAGACTCGAGCTTCAGACGATAGGTCCCGAATTCCAGATGGCCTGCCTCATGGGCGGCCATGACGAGATACAGCCGTTCGTTCCGGTCGGCGGTCGCGTAGCGCCGCAGCATGGCAGGCAATAGGATCGTTCGACCATCGGCGTCGACGGTCGCGCGGGCCGTGGCCGAGACGGCGGAATCGGAAAGAGCAGCGATGGCCACGTCTGTGCCGCAGAGCCCCTGCACGAATAATTTCACCCGGCGGGCGACCCGTCGAAGCGGCACTCCGCTCAACGCCTGTTCGACCGATGCGAGAGCCCTGTGGGTTTCCGTCGCGAAGTAGGCGCGGGCGCCCTCGGCATTATATGCCAGCACCTCCATGCCCGACTTGAACCAATCGTCAAAACGGGATCCGGCATCGGGAGCCTCTCCGATCAGACCGATGACGTCCGGAGCGCGCCGCAGATAGGCCAGAGCCGATTCGGCATCCTGTTCTGCTACCAGTAGCCCATATTGGAGGACTTTCAATCGCAGTTCGGAGGACGGCACGGAACGCAGAAGTTTCGGGGATTCCGCCAGCCACTCGATGCCGGCCTGCGGAGTGCGCCCGGCCAGGAGTGCGCCGAGAGCCACGACCTTGGATCGCAGCGGGATCGGGTCGATGTCCCGCAGAATGGCGGGACTGGTCCTCAGGAATTCGATCGTGGCGACGTAATCCGGTTTTCCCAGGCTGTTCGGCGTGATCAGCATCATGCCGAACGACAGCCACCGCCGCACCTCGTCCAGCGGCAGCACGGAAACCAGGGCCGGAATCTGTCGGATGTACTCGAGCCCGACCACGACGTCGACGGCCGTCAACTCCATGCCGATCTCGAGCCATCCGCGCAGGGGCTCGCCGGGCAATACGGACACAAGCTGGGGAGCCGTGCGCAGATATTCGAAAGCGACGTTGGGATCTTGTTCGGCCAATTCCAGGCCGATTGCCAGAACGTCCGCGCGTGACGCGGGAGAGTCGATGACGCCCAGGGCGAGGGGACTATCCCTGAAATAGCGGAGAGCCGTGGCGCCGGAGGATTCCGAAAGAGCGACGCCGAGATCCAGCCAGGCGACCACCGAGGACAGTGCCGTGCGACGGTCCAGTTCCGGAAGCGCTTCGATGGCCGCCCGGCCCGCTTTTGCGGACACAGATTCCAGTTCTTCTAAAAGCGTCAGCACGGCGGCGGGGTTGACCGACTCTTCGGCCAGTCGCCGTCCCAGCTGCTCGGCCGCGACCGAACCAAGCTCCGTCGTCAAACGGCCTAGGAGCTGCTGTTGTACTTGTGCGCCGGTCATGATTTCCGTTTCGGTCCATGCAGGGGCTCGGATTGTAAAGGAGCCCCCGCCGCTTGTAAACTAGCTTTCGGTCGTCTTTCATCCTTGGACCATGAGGAGCGCCGCCATGGCAGATCCGAAGCAGGACAGTCTCGACAAGATGTGGAAGTATGTGAAGGGGTGTGCCGAAAAGAGCGGCACCACCATGCATCCGAACCCCGCCGTGACCGAGGCAGTGGTCAAAGGGCTCGCCATGCACGTGGAGGAACTCGGGAAGCCCCTGTGTCCCTGCAACTTCTATAAGGACAAGCAGGCGGAAGCCAAACAGCGCCGCTGGATCTGCGCCTGCGATGAGATGCAGATCTACAAGTATTGCCACTGCCTCTTGTTCGTACGCGAGGACGGACTGCCGATCACGGAATATTTGCCGGAAGGGCATGAGGGGCGCGAAGTCTACGGCTTGGTGACCGACCCCACGCCGGATAAGGGCCGGGGATTGCGGCACAAGGCTGTACAGGTCTCGGCGCCGGTACCAGAGAACGCTTCTGAGTGAATAGACTCCCTCTTTGTGGTGAAGTTCGGGACCTTTTCCCGTGGGTCTTTACCGCTCCCGCTCGCTAATCCCAGCCCGTCACTTCATATCCCTTCTCGATCAGACAGCGCACAACCGCATCGGCATACGGTGGATCTGGTTCGAGCGGACGATACGCGCCTCCCACGGATCCGATGATCAACCCAAGGCCGGCCCCGGCTGCTGCGCCGATGGCGATTCCGGCCGGTCCGCCGGAGATGCCGCTGGTCGCCCCGACGGCTGCGCCGACAATCAACCCAAGACCCGCACCCGCCGCCACGTTGCCGCTCCGCGCCTCGGTTCCTGGATTCAACCCCGCCGCTTCGGCCTTCCGCTGACAATCCGCGATGTCCAACTGGGATCCTTCACGCCCTTGAAGCTGGTATTTGGCATTGGCCCGCAATGTCGGCTGATGCGCCGCGCAGGCGCTCGTCACGACGGCGGCCAGGAGGAGCGCGGCCAGGGCGAGCCGGTTTGCCTGCGCCTCATCTAATTCCATCCCGTGACCTCATAGCCTTTCTCCTGCAAACAGCGATTCACGAAATTGGTGTATGCAGGATTGTCCTTGGACTTGGAGGTGAACAATCCCACCAGAAAGCCCCACGTGGCGCCGCTGGCCGCACCGATCGCAGCTCCCAAGCCGGGGGACCCCGTGATGGCGCCTCCGACGGCACCGCTGGCCGCGCCGATGCCGGCGCCCATGGCCGTGCTCTTTGCCACGCCTCCGGCCTTCCCTCCCGTGGCCTGTTCGGCCCCGGCCGACTCGGCCATCTGCCTGCAGTCCTTGATATCGGCTTCGGCCGTTTCCGATCCGACCGACTGCAGATGTGCGTTGGGATATAAGACCGGCTTGGGGCCCGCACAGGCCACGAGTGCCCCGACGCTCATCGCCACGATGGTCCCGCGTATGCGCATCACCACCAACCGTAACGGGAAAGACGGGCCTCGAGCTGCCGGGCGGACACGCCGCGGATCAGCAACCGTTTGCGCCTCCCGGTGAAGCCCGATTCGATGGAGATTGCGCGCGCGGCGACGTCGAATTCGCCAGCCAAGAACGCGATCAGCGCGTCGTTGGCTTCTCCGTCCACGGGAGCCGCCGCGACACGGACTTTCAGCGCGTCTCCACGCTTTCCTACCCACGCTGTACGTGATGATTTCGGCTGCAGATGGATGGTCAGGACGGTCCCGTCCTTTCCATCGCACAGTAATGACGTCGTCATTCGGCGGTTCGTGTCCGCAGAGTCGCTCAGAATATCGCTTTGACGAGCTCCAGAATGCTGCGCTGCATGTCCGCGTCGTCGGTGACCGGCCTGGCCACGGCCACGTCGCAAGCCTGATCGACGGGAATGCCTTCCCGGATCAGCGTCGCGGCGTAGATCAAGAGCCTGGTACTGACGCCTTCTTCCAGCCCGTGATTCTTCAAGTTGCGGACCTTGGCGCCCAACTTGACCAATTTTCCGGCCACCTCATACTCCACGCCCGCTTCCCGACGAACGATCTCCGTCTCGACCGCGGCGGCGGGATAATCGAATTCGATGGCCATGAACCGCTGCTTGGTACTCGGCTTGAGGTCCTTGAGTACGCTCTGATACCCGGGATTGTAGGAAATGACGAGCAGGAAATCTTCCGCGGCCTCGATGATCTGGCCTTTTTTCTCGATCGGCAGGAGCCGCCGATCGTCGCTCAACGGATGGATGATGACCGTGGTGTCCTTTCGCGCTTCCACCACTTCGTCGAGATAGACGATGGCCCCGTGCTTGACGCCGAGGGTGAGCGGGCCGTCGATCCATACGGTCTCCTGTCCCTTCAGCAGGTACCGCCCCACCAGATCGGAGGCGGTGAGGTCCTCGTGACAGGCTACCGTGATGAGAGGCCGATTCAGCCGGTGGGCCATGTGCCGGACGAACCGCGTCTTGCCGCATCCGGTCGGTCCCTTGAGCATGACGGGCATGCGGCACTTGGCGGCCGTCAGAAACAGCTCAACCTCGCCGCGGACGTTCGCGTAGTAGGGTTCCTCGGCAACGCGATAGCGCCCGATGTCGATTTCATGCGCCGGTTCAGTCACGTTCTTTCCCATGGATTCACTGACGGGCACGATAAACGGAACCGCGTCTGAAGATCAAGGGAAGAAGCGCACAAGGCGCGCAGAGACCGTCACGCATTCACCCCGTCGAGGACTTCCCGTACCTTCTTGGCCAACACGACCGGGGTGAAAGGTTTGGGGAGGAAAGAAGTTTCGCGGGAGACGCCGCCTTGCTCGAACACCGGATGGTCGGGATATCCGGACATGTAGAGAACCTTGGTCTCCGGGCGAATGCTGCGAAGCTTTTCGGCGACCTCCGGCCCGCTCATCTGAGGCATCACCACGTCCGTGAGCAACAGGTGAATGGGGCCCGAGTGCTTGGCGACGGTCATCAACGCTTCGATGCCGTGACGGGCCTCGAGCACCGTGTAGCCGTGCAGCCTGAGCGTCTCATGGACCAGGCCGCGGACCGCGGGCTCATCCTCGACCAGCAAAATGGTTTCCCGGCCGTGGGCCGGATCGGAAGTCTCGCCGGGTCCGCTTGCGCCCGGCCGGTCCTCCGAGACCAACGGAAAGTAGATCTTGAACACGGTGCCCTGTCCGGGCACGCTCTCCACGACGATGGTTCCGTTGCTCTGCCTGACGATGCCGTAGACGGTAGACAATCCCAACCCCGTGCCTTTGCCCTTTTCCTTGGTGGTAAAGAAGGGCTCAAACAAGTGTGAGCGGGTTTCGGCGTCCATCCCATGTCCCGTGTCGCGCACGGTCAACTGCACGTAGACGCCCGCTTCCACTCCGACGGCATCCTTGCGCGGTCCTTTCCCGACCGTGACGTTGCGCGTCTCGATGGTCAGCCGGCCGCCCTTGGGCATGGCATCCCTCGCATTGACCGCCAGATTCATGATGACCTGCTCCATCTGCCCGGGGTCGGCCCGAATCGCGCCGATGTTCGGCGCCAGCTCGGCGCAGAGATCGATGATGTCTTCGCCCAGCAAACGGCGCAGCATGCCGTCCATGTTGACGACGAGCGCGTTCAGATCGACGAGCTTGGGAGCGATGAACTGCCGGCGGCTGAACGCCAACAGCTGCCTCGTCAGCCCGGAAGCGCGATCGGCGGCCTTCTTCACCTCTTCCATGTCTTTGCGCATGGAATCATTCGGCTGAAGACGCGCCAGCAGCAATTCGCTGTAACCCCGGATGACGGTCAGCAGATTGTTGAAGTCATGCGCCACCCCTCCCGCGAGCCGCCCGACGGCTTCCATTTTCTGCGCCTGCTGCAGCTGAGCCTCGGTCTGCCGCAGGGCTTCCTCCGTTCTCGATCGCTCGCCGAGCTGCCCCATCTTCAGGCAGATGTCGTCGATCATCTTCAACAGCTCGTCGTCCGGCTGCCGGGTTTGTCTGCTGAACAGCTCGATGACTCCCTCGACCTCGCTTCCGACGCGAACCGGAAATCCGAAGGCGCCACGGAGCCCGGCGGCGCGCGCCTGCTCGGCGCGGGGGGATGGCTCATCCACCGTGACGTCGGTGACCCACGCCGGCCGTTCGGTCGCCCAAATGCGGCCCGGGAGCCCTTCTCCGGACCTGACCACGCTCGACCAGGTGACCGTCGAAAACGCCTCGAAGCCGGTCGAGGGATGCGGCCATTGATCGATGCACCGCAGCGCTCCCTCCGTCTTGTCCACCCGCCAGAAGACGCCGTAGTCCCATTCCAGATTCTGGCCTACCGCTTGAACGATCTTCGGAACGGCTTCTTCCAGGGTACGGGACTCCGCCAGGACTCTCGTGACCGAGTATTGGACGGTAAGGCGCTCTTCCGCGCGCCTTCTCATGGTGATATCGGAAAAGGACACGACCGCGGCGGCGGGCGCTCCCTGTCCCTTCAGCCTGACCGGCCTCGAATTCACCTCGAGCCATCGCAATTCCCCGTCCGCTTTGTAGAACCCCATGATGACGCCGGAGCAGGACGCCCCGGTCAACAGCGTGACGGCCACGGGGTGGCGCTCCGGAGGAAACGGGCTTCTGTCTTCATAGATCGTCTTCCATACCGGATCGTGAAACGGCCGCTTCATGAGTTCCGCGAACGGGATGCCCAAGATCCGCTCCGCGCTGGCGTTGCCCGTTCGCAACACTCCCTGGTCGTCGATGACCAGCACGCCTTCATCCAGCGCATTGACGACCGACCGGTAGCGGACCTCGCTCTCACGGAGTTTGGTTTCGGCTTCGCGGCGCTCGGTGATGTCCCGAGCGAACGCGCTGAAGAAAAACGTATCCCCGATCCGCACCGGAGAAATCGACAGCTCGACCGGAAACTCCCGGCCCGAGCGATGGAGCGCCAGTACTTCGACCCGCCTGTTGAGGATGTGACTCTCGCCGCTGGACAGATAATGGCGAAGTCCCCGTTCGTGGGCTTCGCGGTCGCGCGGCGGAATGATTACTTCACCCAAGAGGCGCCCCAGTACTTCGTCGCGGCCCCACCCGAAAATCGCGGCCGCCTGCGCGTTCCAATCGGTGACGATACCGCGGGAGTCGATCGTCACGACGCCGTCGAGCGCCGTATCCACGATGGCGCGGTTCCGCTCCTGGCTCTGCAGCAACGCCGCCTCGGCCGCCCGTGCCCACGCGCTTTCCTGTTGCGCCTGCTGATACTCCTTCCGTAGTTTGGACGTCGACCAGAGGACCAGGAACAACATGGGCAGCCACACCACGGCACCGGAGATCCCGACCTTCCACAGAATCGACCGGATCGGATCGAGAATGCGGTCGCGATCCATGCGAACAAACACGTGCCAGTTCAACGGATGAATTTCGCCGAACCCCTTGGTTTGTGCATAGCCGGTCACGACCGGGGCGCCCCGATAGTCTTCCTCCACGAAACCCGGACCACCCGACTTGCCGGCGCTCACGGACGACAGGCCGGCCTGGCCGATATTCTGAGGACTCTTGTGCAGGAGATCGGAATCGGCAAACACCCATCCGTTCGCCGTCACCATCTGATAGGACACAGGGCCCGTAAATTCGTGCCGTTCTTCGAGCGACCGCACGGTCCGCGTCGTCACGTCTTCGAGAACAGGAACCGCCACCCGCGTCGTGACCACGCCCAGGAACGTGCCCTCGGAATCCAGGATCGGAGCGGTGAATCCGACCGTTTCAATTCCCTGGTCGGCTTCATGCGAAGCGACGTCCTGCACCGACGGCTTCTTCGTGGCACGGGCCTGCCGGAACCACTCGGCCGACGCATAACTCTTGCCCCGAAGGGTCGGATCCGTCGACGCGACAATGACCCCTTGGCCGTCCGTGACACCCATCCAGTGATAGACCGGAGCATAGGTCGCCTTCATCCATCCCAGGTAACCGGTCAGATAGGCCGGATCGAACGAGCTGAGTGATAACGCACGGGCGAGCATCTGGACATCCCCGCGTCGTTCGAACAGCAGGCGGTCGAGCTTATCGGAGACTTCGGCAGCGGCCACTGTGAGTTCCTCGCCGGCCGCCGCGACCAGACGATGCTCGACATTGCGGAGCAGCAGCACTCCTACTCCAAAAGCCACGAGCGTCATCAGGACGATCGACAGCGGCAGCCATCGATAGCGTTGCGAGATGAGCGGTGTTTGGAAATTCGCCATTGGTCAGCTCACATGGTCTTCCAAAAGACTGTACTGCCGGATCCGCATGACCGGGTGGTAGGAGTCCTTCGACCGACTCAATCCCGCCAAGCCGGCCCCATCCATGGTATTGATGAATTCCGCCCCATGGGACGCTGCCGCACGGCATGTCTCCCGAAACAGATATTGGGCGAGACCTGGAATCGAGCGGTCGGCGACTTCCAGCAACACGCACCATGTGGCGGGACTCAGCCAGCAGCCGAACGTATAGGCCCGGATCTCTCCCTCGACGCGCACGACCGTTCCGCTCAATCCCAAGTCCGAGCCATGAGCCCAGGCGATCTCGTGCGTCGACGCCGCATCCTCCAGCAACAGACGGCCGAACGAATCGAGCGCGCCGGCCTGCTTCTGTTCCTGCCATCGCTGAAACAGCCGACGGCACTCGGCACGATCCCGGAGCGCATAAGACGCCGCCGCGACCTGCTCCAACCGTTCGACCTTGTTGCAGAGCGCGCGGTGCGACTTGAACCGGTCTCCCGTAAGCGTAGCCAGGTCCCCTGCCCGGTATAAATAGTCCGCTTCTCCGGCTTGGAGGCGATAGCCCAGGACCTCCAACCGGGCGGCCAGCGCGGGAGAAATGTTGTCGATCCGACTGACCGGCGAACCGGCTCCGTTCCTCCGCCGCATGAGATCGAACGCCGCGCCGATCGCCTCCTGTATCGGCCCGCCTCCCAGGGGAGGAAGGGGCATGAACCAACCGTCCGGCGATTCGGCAAACAGACAGAGGGAGCCGCGGAGTTCCGCCCACCAATAGCCCAGGAGGGTCGTACAGAGATAGATAGAGGGGACGGAATAGGCCGCGAGGGCCTGGCCACCGGCAAGCCCCGATTCGTCCAATGCATCCGTCACTCTTTGGACGTCTTCGAGCGTGAGTCGATGGACCGGCGTGGCCCCCCATCGCGTCTGCACGGCGCGGGTCAACGCCGGCAGCCTGAACAATTCCACGACGTCCGGCTGGAAACGCCCGATCAACCGCGGATGATCCGCAACCGTCCTGAGCAGATCCGAATCATTCAGCCGGATCATTGCCTGGTCGGCATATCGCCGGATGGAGTCCGGAACCTGCTCTCCCATGAATGGGCACTTGCTGTCCCAGCCGAGCACCACGTCGTCATGGTGTTCGTTCCACATCAAGGCCAAGGGATAGAGCTGGCAGTCAAAGGGTCTCCGGTCATAAATGAGACAACGGGCGCTGGCCGGGTCAAAGGCCGGGCAATGGAATCCGTCCCCCTCTTGGTCGGGAATCAAGGTGATCTGACATCCTCGCGGGGAAGGAAACCGGTCGGGGTTCGCGCCTTCGGTCACCGCTCGGACGATTTCCTCGGCCGTAAAGTACGGCCGCAGCGGACTGTCCGGGTCTGGAAAGCGACAACACACGTCACATTGCAGGCAGGTGCTGCTGGGAACCACCTGTGGAACGGAGCGGACCGACTCGGCGGAAGAACCGGTCTGCGCGGTCGACGCCGCCATCGAGGAACTCCTTGATTTTTCGTTCATTCTAGCACTGTTCCCGTGGACCGACTAGCAGGATATGTTTTTCGAGACATGGCGTCTGGAAAACCGACAATTCCTTGACGTCTCCTCAATCGGTGGGATACTGCAGCAGGATATATTCGCTCTGCCGTCACCACCATCATGTCCGATACACCTCTTCCATCTCAATACGATCCACGAGTGTTGCTGAATTCGCAACCCCTCATTATCACGGTGATTGATCCGCTTACCCACACAGTCATCTTTCAAAACGATAGCTCGCGAAAAAAGTTCGGAGACATCTCGAACGCGACCTGCCACGAAAAGATCGCCGGCTGTTCCACGCCTTGCAGCTTCTGCCGGATGCCGGAAACCGTCGAAACCGGCCGACCGTCCTCCAACGAGGTGCCGCTGCCGAACGATGAACATCTCCTGGTGCAATGGGCCAAAGTCGAGACGACGACCGGAGCGACGCATATCGTCGAAACGATCACCGACATCACCTCTCTCAAACGGCAGCAGCAGGAAACCGAGCGTCTCGTCACGAAGTTGTCCGCGACCAATCGCGATCTGATTCAGGCGAATCAGCTTCTACAAGATCAGTCGGTGCGGGACAGCCTGACGGGCCTGTACAACCATTCGCACTTTGAGCAGACGCTGGTTCATCTCTGCGCACTCGCCCTCCGTTCGATGCGCCCGCTCTCTCTCCTGTTCGTCGACTTGGACAACTTCAAGCAGATCAATGACATGTACGGACACACCACCGGCGATCAAGTCCTCCGGGAAATCGGATGGCTGCTGGACAGCCAACAGGGACCCAGTCGGGGAATCGCACGCGCCAGCGATTTTGCGGCGCGATACGGCGGCGAAGAGTTCGCCTTGATTCTTCCGGACACGTCGATGGACGGCGCGCTCAGCGCGGCCGAGCGGCTCCGCCACCGGGTAACGACGCTCACGATGCTGCCCGAACTCTCCGCGCTGACCATGCCTTCGTTTGCTCTCACCTGCAGCGTCGGCGTCGCGTCATTTCCCATTCACGCGGACAACCCCACCGATCTCGTCAATGCCGCCGACACGGCCGTCTACGCGGCCAAGCGGGCGGGCAAGAACCGCGTACGCATGGCCGCCCCCGCGCCTCCGCCGCCGAGCGTTCCCGGTCCTCTTGTACGATCCTAGGGCGCGTGCTACGATCACGCTCGTCTGTCGATTGTTACGAATGTCGTCCCTGTTCATTTGACTACCTCCAATCTCCTCTATCGCTGCTCCGCCATTCGGGATGCACTGGTCGACGCGGGGCTGTTCGCCGCTTCAGCCGGAACGTCGGCCGCGGGTGACGCCGATACGGCGCTGAATTCCTGGCGGATCGGAACGGTCCCGTTCCTCCTTTCCGCGGACCAGATCGGCTTTTTCCGCCGCCTGGGTCCCCATCTTCTTTCGTTCTATCGCGCGCTCAACCGGCTGTACGCCGAAAGCGCCCGCGGCCTGCAGCCCTCCTGGATCGCCGAAGCCTTGGATCGTGGAAAACCGGAAGGGCTCGTCAGCTACAGCCGCATGAAACGGTTTCGCGACCTGCTGCCCGCCGTGATCCGTCCCGACGTGATTCCGACTGCCGACGGAATGGTCATTACCGAGCTCGATTCGGTGCCGGGCGGCATCGGACTTACCGCCTGTCTCTCGCGCGCCTATGCCGACAATGGATTTCTGAATCCCGAAGATCCGTCGTCGCCCGCCACTATGCGGCTGGTCGGCGGTCGCGACGGGATGATCGACGGGTTCGGCGCGATGCTGACGCATCTTCGCGGTTCCCGTGAAGGATGCACGGCGGTAGTGGTGTCGGATGAAGCGAAGGACTATCGGCCGGAAATGACCTGGATGACGGCGCGACTTTCCGAGCGGGGGATTGAGACCCGTTGCGTGCAGCCGCGCGACGTCCGGTTCACGGAAGGAACGCTCCGAATCGTCGACGGCGACCGCGAACAGCCCATCGCGCTGATGTACCGGTTTTTCGAATTGTTCGACCTCCCCAACATCCCGAAGTCGGAACTGATCCAATATGCCGCGAAAAAAGATTGGGTGACCGTCACTCCTCCATACAAGCCGGCGCTGGAAGAGAAGTCGGCCTTCGCACTCCTTCACCATCCGATGCTCCGCTCCTTCTGGCGCCGGGAATTGCGCGAAGACACCTGGCTTCATCTGACCACGGTCATGCCGCGAACATGGCTGCTCGACCCGGCTCCGGTCCCGCCGCAGGCGACCATCCCGGGCCTGTCCATCGGAGATCGGGCCATCACGAATTGGCGGGATCTTCTGTCGGCCACCCAAAAGGAACGGCACTTCGTCATCAAGCCTTCCGGCTTCTCGGAATTGGCATGGGGCAGCCGGGGTGTGTCGATCGGGCATGATTTGCCTCAGAGTGAGTGGGCGACCGCGATCGATGAAGCGTTGGCCGCATTTCCGCGGACGCCTTATATCCTGCAAGAGTTCCACAAGGGCCGGCAATACCACCTGGAATACTACGACCCCGCCAGCGGGGAGATGCGCCAGATGGCGGGTCGGGCCAGATTGTCTCCCTATTATTTCGTGGCTGGCGAAAAGGTGGAGCTGGCTGGTATTCTGGCGACAGTGTGTCCGGCGGACAAGAAGATCATCCACGGGATGAAGGATGCGATCCTGGTTCCTTGCGCCGTTGCTCCGGAAGGCCAGCCCCGGGCGGAATGATGGATGCGACGCTATTCGTTCCTGAACTGAACGTACGCATCAACACGAACAACTATGGCTCTGACGCTCTATCACGTGGACTGGTGCCCGGAATGTGACGTGGTGCGGCGCAAGCTGGCAGAGGCCGGTCTGGCCTATGAAGGCGTCATCGTCCCCGATGTGCGGCCGTTCCGCAAGCAGGTCTACGAGGTGTCCGGACAATATTATGTGCCGGTCTTGAAGGACGGCGACACCGTACTGACCGAAACCGACGAGATTCTGGCCTATATCGAGCGCAAAGCGGAGGCCGATCGTCTGGCCCAACGCTGAGCCGCCCCTCGGTCCCCGGGCCGGCATAGAGAATCGAACCCGCGTCGTTAATTACGCGCGAATGAGGGAGTAAGTCGATGGAGGAGTGGAGACAAATCCTCGCCGACAGCATCGTCAAGCCTAAAGATCTCGCAGATCGCTTCGGCCTCGATGCCAAGGAGATCGAAGAGATCGTCGGCCCGTATCCCATGCGGATCACGCCCACGGTCCTGAACACCATCCGGGCAAAGGGCGATGCAATCTGGAGGCAGGTCGTCCCGGACGCGGCCGAGCTGGCCGACATCGATGCGGAGGACGACCCGCTCGAGGAAGACCTGATGAGTCCGGTGCCCCATCTGGTGCACCGGTACCCGGACCGCGTCCTCTTGATGGTGACGAATCAGTGTCCGATCTATTGCCGCTTCTGTACGCGCAAGCGCCTCGTCGGCAAACCCGGTTTTCTCAAGAAGGGCGAGCTGGATCGGGCCATCGCCTATCTGCGGGCTCATTCGGAAGTACGGGACGTCATCCTCTCCGGCGGCGATCCGTTGCTGTTGCCCGACCATCTGCTCGAACGCATCCTGAAAGCGCTCCGGACGATCCCGCACCTGGAATTGGTCCGCATCGGTTCCCGCGTGCCGGGCACGCTGCCCGAACGGATCACGCCGGCCCTCTGCGAGATCGTGAAAAAATACCACCCGATCTATATGAATCTGCACTTCAACCATCCCGATGAGTTGACTCCCGAGGTGAAAGCGGCCTGCGGCCGCCTGGCTGACGCGGGTGTTCCTCTCGGCGCGCAGACCGTGCTCTTGAAAGACGTCAATGATGATCCTGAAATCATGCGGCGGCTGATGCATCAATTGCTGCTGGCCCGGGTGAAGCCGTACTATCTCTACCAGGCGGACTTGACCAAGGGCACGAATCATTTCCGCACGAAGGTCGAAACAGGGTTGAACATCATCAAGGCGCTGCAGGGTCACACCAGCGGAATGGCCGTCCCGCACTTCGTGATCGACGCACCGGGAGGGGGCGGAAAAATTCCGCTGCTGCCGGACGACTACCTGGTCCGCATGAACGATGACGAAGCCGTGCTGCGCAACTACGAGAACAAACGGTTCAGCTATCCTCAGTCGAAAGCGACGGGCGGCCGCGAATTGCCGATGGTCGGCGCACGCGCCTCCTATCAGGACGACGCCGACGCCTTCCCCTCCTATGGCGACAGCTATCCCGATCGCGACGGCTATGCCGCCTGGGGCAACAGCTGCGGCGGAGACATGGACGACTGATGGCTGCCGCTCCGGCTCAGGGCATCCTGCCCTATCAACAAATCACCCGATTGATCGCCGGAGGAAGCATCACCGCCCCCGTTGCGATCGAAGACCGGCAGATCCAACCGGCCAGCCTCGACCTCCGCCTCGGCAAGAAAGCCTATCGGTTGATCAGCAGCTTTCTGCCCGAGCTGTCGCCCATTTCCAGCCGGCTCGACGTGATGGACTTTTATCACTCCGACCTCGTGATGTACGAAATGGACCTGAGCGGTGGCGCGATCCTCGAGAAAGGCCATGTTTACCTCGTGCCGCTGCTGGAATCCCTCCAGCTGCCGAAGACGCTGCGGGCGCGGGCCAACCCGAAGAGCACCACCGGCCGGCTCGACGTGTTCACGCGCATCGTCACCGATCTCAACACCGGATTCGACGAGATCCGTGCCGGCTATCACGGCCCCTTGTTTCTCGAGGTCGTACCCCGTTCGTTCGCGATCAAGGTGAAGACCGGCCAGAGCCTCAACCAAATCCGTTTCATCCGCGGCGAGGCCACCGCCCCCGACGCGGCGCTCGAGCGCCTGCACCGGCAGGAGCCGCTGCTCTATCACAACGCGCCCAAACGCAAGGCCGTGTCGGCCAAGGAATTCCGTACCGATCACGGTCTGTTCCTTCGCATCGATCTCAAGGGAGAGGAGCGAACCGGCAACGCCGTCATCGGCTACCGGGCGAAAAAGAACAGCCACGTCATCGACCTTTCCAAAGTCGGCTATTACGCGGCAGCGGATTTCTGGGAGCCCCTGTACCGGCATCGCCAGGACAGCCTGTTGTTGGAGCCGGAAGAGTTCTACATTTTGGCTTCCAAAGAACGCATCTGCGTTCCGCCGGACTATGCGGCAGAAATGGTGGCCTACGAGGCGGCTTGCGGAGAACTGCGCACCCATTACGCGGGTTTCTTCGATCCGGGATTCGGATACGGGGCGGACGGCGAGATCGCCGGCACGCAAGTGGTGTTGGAGGTGCGGCCCCACGATGTCCCGTTCCTGATTCACGACGGCCAGACCTTCTTCAAGGTCATCTATGATCGCATGCTCGACGTGCCGAGCCGCCTGTACGGCGTCGGCCTGGGCTCGTCCTATCAGCGGCAGGCGCTCACGCTCAGCAAACATTTCAAGATATAAGGTATAGTGCAAGGGAACGCCATGGCACCCACCGATCTTCCGACACCCCAATCAGACGACCAACCGTCCCGCCACGACAACGCCCGCCGGCGCGAGCAGGACAGCGGCAGCGATACCCAACTGCATGTGGTCGGCGTCATGATCGGCACCGCGCTCATATTCATCGGCTTTTTGAACGTGTTCCTGTCGATCAGCGGAGGCTTCGAGATCAACGTGGTGCCGTTGCTGATCTACTTCGGGGGGATTGCCGTCTGGGCCAATGCCGCGATCGAGGCTCCCATGTTTCGGTACGGGGTGATCGCCTGCGCCCTCGCCTTGGCGTTCGCGTTCTTTCACTACGGAGAGGTGCTGTTCTGGCACAAGCAAGTCGTGTTCTGGGCGACAGTGGTGATCGTCATGTATTTCATGTTCAATGAGCCGAAAAAGCCCGCGTAGGACACCGCATATCCTCCGAGGCCCCGCCGATTCTCTCCGCCTAATGGAGCCCATCATCTGCATTGCCAAGCAGGGGACAGCCCTATGCGCGTGGCCGGTCGCGGCTCCCCTGCCGGCGTATCGAAACCGGAAACACGAAGCCGCCTCCTCGGACGCCCTATGACGAACCGCCCCTCGGCAGACCTTGCGCTGATCATCCTCACCGAAGCTCCCATCGTCGGCCAGGTCAAGACAAGCCTTTGCCCGCCGCTGACGCAGGACGAAGCGGCGACGCTGCACGGCAGCTTTGTACTGGATACGTTGGAACGCACCAAAGTCGCCATGGACAAGTGGAAGCTTCCATTCGATCGCTACCTTGCCTGCGCTCCGTCATCCCAACACGTCTTCTTCAAAATCATGGAAGAGCGGCATCGCGTGCGCTTGATCGACCAACTCGGCGCCGATCCGGACGCACGTATGCGGGAGACCTGCCGCGCGGTGTTCGACAAAGGACACCGCCGTGTCGTGATGCTGGGGACCGATATCCCCACCCTGCCACTCGAGTATTACCGGCAGGCGGCGATGCTCTTGGATGAGCACGATCTGGTCCTGGGCCCCGAGCAGACGGGCGGCTGCTATCTGTTTGGATTGGCCAAGCGAGCGGATGGCCTCTTCAGCGACATTCCCTGGTGTACCGATCAGGTCTTCCGGGTGACCCGAGAGAGAGCCGAATCTCTGGGCCTCCGCGTCGCCTCCCTGCCGGAGTGGCGCGACGTCGACTCAATCGACGATCTGACCGCGTTTATCGAAGCCGGCGCGCGCGACGCGAGTTTGCCGAAAGCGGAACGGCAATTCTCCTCCCGCACGGCCGGGACGCTGCAACTGCTCGCCAAACGGATCCGATCACGGGCATAATACGGCCAGTATGACTCATCGGGTGGCGCTCATCACCGGCGGAGCAAAAGGCATCGGACGCGGGATCGCACTCGACCTTGCGCAGCAACAGTGGTGCGTCGCCATTTGCTATCGCACGAGCGCGGCGGAGGCGGAGGAAACGGCTCGGGCCATTGAAGCGCGGGGCGGCCGAGCCCTCACGCGCCGCTGCGACGTGTCCGAGCCGACGGCGGCCCGGGAATTCGCCGCCACGGTCGAGAAGGAATGGGGGCATATCGACGCGCTGATCAACGGCGCCGGCCCCTACCATCGCGTCAATCTGTTCGACGAGACGGTCGCGGGCTGGAACGAGATGTTCGACGGGAATCTCCATCCCATCTTCTACCTGGCGCAGGCGGTCGCGCCCGGCATGAAAGCCAGAAAGTACGGCCGGATCATCACCTTCAGCATGGCGAACACGGAGCAGATGGTCTCGCAACCGGACGTCACCGCCCACTACATCGCCAAGGCGGGTGTCCTGATCCTGACCAGGACGCTGGCGAAACTCCTGGCGCCGCACGGCATCACGGTCAACACCATCTCGCCCGGGTTCATCGACTCGGGAAGCGCACCGCCCGAAGAATTGGCCGGCATGACCAAACGAATTCCCGCAGGATATATCGGTACTGTCGATGACGTGGTGGCCGCCGTCCGTTTTCTGTTGGGCGACGACGCACGGTACGTCAACGGAGCCAACATTCAGATCAGCGGAGCATGGGGAATTTAGGACGTGGTGAAGATGTGATTCGAACGATCCCGTGGAAAAAGGAGTGCTGCATATGAAATCAGAGCCGGAGCGAGCGGCGCACCGCCGGTTCGTACAGGCGTTGCAACATGAACATCTGATCTGTACCCGTCCGGACTGCGGAGGTCCGATGGACGTGGTCGATTTGACCGTGCATCATGCCGCCGTGAAGACGTATCAAGCCGAGTGCGAGCGATGCCATGCCGTCGAGCACATCACCGGCAAGGTGGATACCCATCCCTCCTGGGACATCGCCTCGATTACCCTGATGGCCGAGATGCATCTGTTACACGATCAGCCGGTTTGCCCCTTCGACGACACGCCCATCACGTTTACCTCCATGCCCAACCCTCGCCGCAAGGCCCGATATCGCCTGTCGTGCTATTACTGCGGGCGACATACGGAGATGAACTGGCCTCCCCCCGAAGCCAAACGATAGGTCTCCGACATCACCGGAACGATCGGGACTGGCGGCACCCGCTCCTCCCAAAAGAAAGCAGCGGTGAATCGGCCCAGAGAGGTTGCGGGCAAGCCGTGCTAATAGGTCTGCCGGAAACCGAGCGAGGTCTTTCTCAATCCTCACTCTATCATCAGATCATCGCATGAGCGGGCATCAGAGCCGTTTTGTCCTCCGGCGTTGCCGATATGGAGCGGCCCGTTGAAACGGGTGGCGAGGACTGTTCGCAGATCCGTTCGACGGCAGTCGGGACGGATCAAGTTCCGCAGCCAAGCGAAGCAGAGGCCTACGCCGGACTGAAACGGATCTGGCCTTGAGCGAAAGCGATGATCTGACGACCTTTACTTGCCGCTGGCCGTGCCCGTTGCGCTTCCAACGCAACGGCGTGGCCTGTACTGTTCGAATCGTTTCGATGAGTTTACAGGCCACGAACGGACGAGGCTTAGCTGGGTTCGCGCGGAGGTGGAGCGCGGCGAGGCTCGTGACGACGCTACTCTTGTCTTCTCACCCTCTCTCTCCCCGCTGCTGAAATCTACCGGGCGGGCAGCCAGGCGGAATCGTCCGCCGCCTTGCCGGAGAGGCCGGGACACAACTCACCGAAGCGAGAGGCGCTTGCTCTTCCATAGCAAGCGCGAAGACTGCACTGTTTGAGCCAGCCACTGGCGAGTTTGCAGGATTCAACGAGCGAGGTCTAGTTGGGTGGCATCTCAGGTGCGCGGCGGAGATTCCGCCTGGCTGCTTACCGCCCAAACGCTTTTTTCAGCAACGGCTCCATCTCACCCTTAGCGGCCATCGGATCGAGGATGTCCGTGTCGCCATAAAATTGACCATCGATGAAGACCTTGGGCAGAGTGGGCCAATTCGTCATCTTGGTCAGGGCTTCGCGCTTCGCCGGCTGAGAGAGCACGTCGATCAGCTCATAGGGATAGCCGTACTTGTCGAAGAATTGCATGGTCTCCAGTGTAAAGCCGCACATCGGCATGGTCTTCGTGCCTTTACCGTAGATCAGGATCTTGTTCGCGGCGATTTCTTGTTGGATTTCGTCCTGGATCGGATCTCCCATGGCTTCCTCCTTATACTTCGTCCTTCGTGCGGGCCGTCAGTTCCAGCGCGTGAATGCGTCCGTCCTTCATCGGCGCATCGAGAGCCTGATAAATGAGACGGTGCCGATCGAGCAAGTTCTTGCCCCGAAACACCTCGGATACCACCACCACCTTCAAATGGTCCATGGTTCCGGTGCGGTCGGTCATCGTCACGGCTGCATCCGGCATCGTGCGTCTAATGTAGTCGGTCAGGGTTTCAGCTGTAATCACCCTCGTCTCCTCAACGAATCCCTCATGGCAGGCTATTGAAAGAATCCTTCAACTCCGGTCTCGCGTCGCTCAGACTCGAGATCGTGATACCCGGCTGCCCAAAACACTTTTCCCACATCCTAATGGCTAGAGGATACCGTAGGGGCTTCCAGAAACGCAATTTCCCATCCACCCGATAGTGGATCAGTTACCGTCAGCAACACGGAAGCATGTCATTCCCGCAAAATCGCCAATCAGTCAAGTCCTGGCCACACACGCCTACTACGGATTCACCATGAATCGGTTTTGATCCGGCCGTTCAGACCTCACAATGGTGATCGGCGTTGGCTTCGCTCCGAATCGCTCGTGAAACTGAAGGTATTTGCACGCGAAGCTGCTACCCACGATTGGTACGAATCTTGGTTAGCCTGCCGGGGGCGTTATCTATTTGCGGAGGTATGCTTATGAGTTCTGTCATGACATTCACAGTCGCTGGAGTGTTGCTGAGTTCTTTGCTGCTGTTGCGGCGTAGCTGGTGACTCATGCCGACTCTGTCTGTGGCCACTGTAAATAGGAACAGCAGATTGGTGGTGGATATCAACGCCTGGCGGTGGATATGAACCAGCCTTCAAAGTCCTGCGAAGCCCGCTGGCTGCCAAACCCCCGCGAATCAGCGACTTCGAGCGATTCCTTCAGTGGCATACTGGTTGCTCACCACCTGCGGTAGAAGCCACACAGATACCAAGACAGATAACATGAACACATCATCAATCTACAAGGAGGGCATCATGGGAGCAGAATTTACATCGGGATTCTTCATGCCGGATCATGCCACCAATGGACGCGTGCTGGTCGTCGACGATGAAGCCGACATTCGGAAGGTGGTGCGCATGACGCTGCAGAAAGCCGGCTACGACGTCCTCGAGGCCGAGAACGGCGAGAAGGCGATCGAAACCATCAACGCCGGGGAAAACCGGCTGCTGCTCGATGTCGTGATCTGCGACATTCGCATGCCGAAGATCAACGGAGTCGAAGCGATCGCCTACTTCCGCAGCAACTATCCACGGGTTCCCCTGATCGTGCTGACCGGATTCCCTGACACCGATATGGCGACGTCGTTGTTGCGCCAGGGCGTCGTGGACTATCTCGTCAAGCCGGTCGAAGGGGAGAAGTTACGGGAGGCGGTGGCCCGCGCCATGGGTCAACGCGAGCTTGCTCATCTCTAAATGAGTACGGTGGGCCGCATGCGAGACGATCGAGGGAGAACCGGTCGCCGGTTCTCCCTCCGCCTTTTGGAGCAGCGCCGTGCATAACTTGACGGACAGCGCGGTGGTGTCGGCTCTCGCCCCCACCAAAGTGGTCATCCTCGGAGCCGGCCGCGGAGGCACGGCCCTCCTCGATCTGCTGCATCAAATCTCCGCCATTGAAATTCTCGGCATCGCCGATCGCGATCGGCGAGCCCCCGGCCTCCAGCGCGCAAGAGACCTTCGCATCCCGGTCACCGACCGGGCCGAAGATTTGATTGCGAAGCATGACGTCAACTTGATCATGGACGTGACGGGTGATCCCCATATGGAGCACGTCATTCGACTCCATCGGCATCCGGAGACCGACGTGCTCAGCGGGACCGCTTCCCGGGTCCTGTGGGAGCTGGTTCGGCACGAAGCCCGACTCCAGGCCGAGCTCTTCCATGCCGAGAAAATGGCCGGCGTCGGGAATTTTGCCGCAGGCATCGCCCACGACATCAACAATCCGCTCCAACTGATTCTCGGGCTCGCTGAAAATCTCGCGGAGGAACGAGACCTCCGCACGATCCACGAGCAGGCCAAGGACATCATCGAGGCGGTCAAACGGACCAGCGCGATTTGCCGGGACCTGACGCAATATGCCCGCAAGTCTTCCGTCAATGGCGACAGCCAGGTGAATCTGAACCTCCGATTGGACGAAGCTCTCAAGATCGCCCGCTACGCCGCCAGCTTCCACGACATCACGGTGGTCAAGCGGTACGGCACCGGCGCCGTGACGACGGGCAATCCGGACGAACTCCTGCACGTGTTCGTGAATCTCATCACCAATGCGGTCCATGCCATGGATCGCGGCGGAGGAACCCTGACGCTGACCACCGAGGCCGCCGGGGACGCGATACGGGCGAGCATCGCCGACACGGGGTGCGGCATGTCCTCCGAGGTCGCCGGCCGCATTTTCGAGCCGTTCTTCACGACCAAGGGGCCGGGCAAAGGAACGGGGCTCGGGCTCTACAACGTCAAAACCATCGTCAACAGGATGCTCGGCACGATCACGGTCGATAGCCATGAAGGCACGGGCACCACCATCACCCTCAGCTTTCCTCCGCCGCGCGGGGTGCCGCCATGAAGGCCTCGAGCGTCGAGCCGGCTTCATCGACCCGCGGATGGCGTCTCCGGACCAAGCTGATCGTCTCGATGCTGCTGGTCGGGATCGTCCCCCTGCTAGTGGGGCTCGGTATGGCCTTTTGGCAAGGGTCCCGGGAGATCAACGAGGTCAGTGGAGAAAGCTTCAAGGCCCTCGCCACGGAGGCGGCCAGGAAGCTCGACATCCTGATCGGTGACGAGATTTCACGCACCGCGCGCATCGCGTCGGATCCGCTCATCATTAAAGAACTTGAGCGCCGCCGCGACGTCGTTCAAAACCAGTCCGCCTCTGCGGCCACCGCCGCCGAAGACCAACGGGCAAAATGGGACTCCGCCGATCCAGTCACGGTCAAGACCATTACGGAGAACCCGATCGCCGGCTTGCTGCATGAGTATTACACGGGGGCCAGGAGCGAACCGGGAGAGATCATTCCCCAGGTCGTCCGCGGCGCCACCAAAATGCTGTTCGTGACCGACGTCCAAGGGCATCTGGCGGCGGCCCTCACCACCAAGCCGAAGTTCGACAACGGCGGGACCGCCTGGTGGAAGGGTGCCTACAATAAGGGCGTCGGCCAGCTGTACATCGAAGACGTCTATTTCGATAACTTGGCCGATACCTACGTGTTCTCCATCTCCATGCCGATCATGGACAGTCTGCGTTACGAGGCGGTGGGGGTACTGCGACGGGTCATCGACGCCAAGGAATTTTTTGCGCCTTCGACCCATCCCATTCGATTCGGCAAGACCGGTCACGTCATGCTGATCGACAGCCGGGGGATCGTCATCAGCTGTCCCATCCTGCCGACCGGCGTATCGCTCTCGGACGCCAGTCTCGTCCCGTTGGTCACACCGCGCCAGCCGGGATGGACCGATGCGCCAAGCGACGGGCACGGAGGCCGATCGGCTTCGATCATCGGCTTCGCGCCCCTTCCCGAAACCAGCCGCAACACGAACGGATCGTTGGAGCTCGGATCCTGGCACACGTTCGTATGGCAATCCTCCGACGAATTGTTCGGTCCCATCCGGCACCTCCTGACCTGGATGACGGTCTTCGCCCTGATCGCGATGGCGCTGCTCGCGACGCTCGGTTACCTCGCCGCCACCCGCATCGTGACGCCGGTCCGCCAACTGCAGCAGGCAGCCCAATCGATCGGACGCGGGGAATTGCGGCAAACCATCCAGATCAAGACGGGCGACGAGCTCGAAACCCTGGCGGAAGAGTTCAATCGGATGAACCGGCAACTGGAAGCCGCTTTTGCCGGATTGACCGACCAGGTCACCCTCAAGACGCAGGAGGTTCAATACCTGCGCGAATCCACCGACCAAATCCTCGACGCCGTCCCCACACCCATCCTCATCATCGGCGATGACGAGTCGGTGCAGTACGTCAACCGTACCGGTCGCGAGGCATTCGACCTGGCGAACAGCGATCTGAAATCCCCTCGCCTCTTCGAGATTCTTCCGCTCGGGACTTCCCAGCAGCAGCAGATACGCCGGGAGCTCCTCGGCCTAACCGCACGGGCTCCGGCCGAACCCGCAGCCGGAACCGAAACGGAATCCGACACGACGCCCGTCCTTCGCGACCCTCTCGCGCCTCAACTCAACCAGGATGCGGAGGATCACCGGGCGGAACTCCAACTGGGTGATCACCTGTACCGCTATCAATGGTTCCGTGTGAGCGGACGGCCGGGTGAGGCCGATCGAGTCGGACTGGTCCTGCGCGACACGACCGAGGAGAGCCGGATGCAGGAGAATCTGATTCAGGCCGAAAAGTCGGGAAGCCTGGGCATCCTCACCGCCGGGATCGGCCACGAACTCAACAATCCCCTGTTCGGCATTTTGGGCCTGGGCGAGGCCATTCAGGAGGAAGGCGACCTCGGTCGCGCCAAGTCATACGCGCATGACATCGTGCAGCACGGCCGGCGCATGGCGTCCATCATCAGGGACTTTACCGGCGTCGCCACGCGCGAATCCTCCGACCAGCGCCAGACTGTTCCGCTGGAACGCGAGCTTGATCTGGCGCTGGCCACGTTGGCGGTGGGAATGGACATCTCCGCGTTGACGATCGAGCGGTGCTATGCGGGTGACACCTGCGTGAACGCATCGCCAGACCAACTGCGGCAGGCCTTGAGCAACATCCTCCTGAACGCCGTGCAAGCCATGAGAGGGCGGGGCCTCCTGCGTCTGACGACCGTGACGACCGGCGCCACGGCCTCCGTGACCATTACGGACTCGGGGCCGGGAATTCCCAAACAGCATCTGTCAAAGATTTTCGACCCCTTCTTCACGACCAAGGGGCAGGGAGAAGGGTCCGGTCTCGGCTTGACCGTCGCCCGCCGCATCATCAGAAAATTCGGCGGCGACATCCGGCTGGAAAGCGTCGAGGGGCAAGGCACCTCGTGCGTCATCAGCTTTCCGGTGCACCCCCGTTCCGCTTCCTCCAAGGAGGTCTCATGTACCGTCTCCGATACCCGCGTCATGTCGCAGCCGTGACATTCGTAGCCTTATGGGGCTGGAGCGCTTCCACGGCGTTTTCCGCGAAGGAGGCCGCGCCGTCGCCGGGCATTGCGCCGGAGAAGGTGGCGAGCTACGTCCACGCCGTGCTGCAGGCGGACCGTACGATCTATACGAATCAAGTCGTCAACCGCATGCAGGAGAAGGGGGTGGTATCGGCGGCGGAGCATTGGGAGCAGGACAATGCGCTTCCTCTTCCGGCGCAATTCCTCCAACATTCCGGCCGGCTGGTTGCGGAGAGCGGACAAGGAATCCGCTATCGCTTGATCGGCTTGTCCCCCATTTACCAGCGCAACGCCCCCGCGACGGACTTTGAGCGCAAGGCCCTCGAATCGCTGAATCGCTCCTCGGACGCGCCGGTGACGGGCATCGTCACCAGCGGGCGAAAACAATACTTCCAGGCCATTTATCCTGACCGAGCCGTATCCTCCGCCTGCGTCAGCTGCCACAACAGGCATCCACTCAGTCCCAAGCGGGACTTCAAGCTCAACGATGTCATGGGAGGCATCGCCATCACGATTCCGCTGGATTAACGGGGGCAGGCCCGTTGCGTTCGGCCAGTACGTCTTGCGGGAAGAGTCACGACAGGGCGGTTCAGGGAGCGGGCACGGTCTGCTGATATTCTTCCCGATAAATCTGCAGCGCGGTAATGAAGAGACTGACGAGAACCGGTCCGATGAAGAGGCCGATCAGTCCGTAGAGAGCCAGGCCGCCGAGGACGCTGAAAACGAGAAAAAGGACGGGAATCTCGACGTCCTTGCCGATCAACCAGGGCCGCAGAACCTGATCCACCGTCGAGACGACCCCGAGACCCCAGGCCAGCATGGCCACGGCTTTCCACATCGTTCCAGCCCAGAAGAGATAGGCCACGACCGGCCCCCACACGAGAGCCGTCCCTCCGAACGGAATCGGCGCGAGAATAATCGTCAGCGCGGTGAGCACCACGGGGAACGGCACCCCAAGCACCAAATACGCCAGGCCGGCCAGTAGGCCCTGAACCACCGCCGTGACAAGCATGCCCTTGACCACGGCCCGGACGGTTTGATCCAAACGAGTGAGGATTTTCTCCTTATGTGACCGGTCCAGCGGGATGAGATCATTGAGCACGTGCGTCCATTCCCTGCCCTCTTTGTAGAAGAAAAAGAGCACCATCAGCATGATGAAAAAATCCGAGACGAGCAGCAACGTGTTCTTCAGCAGACCGCCCATTTGATCGACGAAGAACTGGCTGAGAAACTTGGCCCCGGTAATGACCGATTGCTCCACCGAAATCTCTTGGAGGTTCTTCCCGGTGATGAGGGTCCGGAGCCATTCGCCGACGATCGGCACGGCCGCCACCTGCTCCGGCAAGCGATCGAGCCCCCCTTCCGCAATCCAGGACCGGACCGCCTTTTCCGCGTCCCTCGTTTCGTGCACGAGCAGGATTCCCACGACGATCAACGGCACCACGACGACGGCCAGCACGCCGATGGTCAAGATCGAGGCGGACAACGTGTCCCGCCCGCCGAAGGCCCTGGTCAACCGTTCATGAAGCGGATAGGTTGCATGCACGAGGAGTGCCGCCCAGAGAGCCGGAAACAGGAACGGCTGCAGGATGAGTCCGATCTGATAGAGGAGAACGAGAAGCAGTCCGAAGAAGACAACCGTAAACGGATGCGGTCTGGTCATGCGCGCCTGGATCCCGTTGACCAGTGCACTATCGCTAGGCGTTCGACTCCTTGTCAAGGACGACCACGTGCTTGCTTCGATGAGTGGAGAGCTCGTGCACGGTGCCGGGAAGCTTGGGCAGTTCGTCCGGCCAGGACGCCACACCCATGTCCGTGGAGCCCTGCAGCTTCGCGCCTTCCTCCATCATCAGCACCGGAGCATGGATTTCCCCGATCAGGACGGCGGTCTTGAGCAGCTGCACCCGCTCGCTGGCCGTGACCTTGGCCTTGATGCGGCCGCTGCTGACCACCACGCCTGCGTCGATGGTTCCCTGCACCAGCCCCTCCTCGCCGATGATCACTTGCCCGTTGGTGTGAATGTCTCCCTCGAGACGTCCGTCGATCCGGACCGTGCCCTCGACGCGAATCTCGCCCCTCAGTTGCACACCCCTGGCCAACAGGGTGATGTTGTCGTCGCCGGAGAATCCGTTTTTCTTCATCGAGGCCCTCCTCACGCAATGTCACGCCAGCTTACACCAACCCCCTTCAACGACCTAGCAGATAATCGAAACCCCGACTGCCAACCTCAATTTCCAATCGCCGACAGCCGGAGGCGCCTCCGGTTTACGACAGGCCGAACGAGCGCCGCAACCGCTCCCACATCCCGCCGCCGTGCGTCTCGCAGTAGACGCTCGGTTCGGTCCCCTCGATGAAGACCTCCGCCGTCTGCTCGGGGCATTGGGACGTCGCCAGCTGCCCGGTTCTCGGATCGACGCGACGCGTGACGATACCGGTTGGAATCTGAAACCGCGGAGACCGCTCCGGCACGACGCGCCTGGCGACGTCCATCCAAATCGGGAGCGCCGCCTGGCTCCCGGTCAGACGGATCGGCTGCTCGTCATCGAATCCCACCCACACGCCGATCGTAAGGTCCGCCGTGTAGCCGACGAACCAGGCATCACGATACCCGTCGGTCGTCCCCGTCTTGCCAGCGACCGCTCCGGCGAAGCCGAGCGTCCGAGCCTTGGTCGCGGTGCCCCGCTGAACGACGCCCTCCAGCAACGATGTCACCACGTAGGCCGCCTGCGCCGACACCGCCTGCTTGCGGTCCGGCGTGGCGGCCCAGAGAGACGCCCCTTGGCGTTCGGCGATCGATCGAACCACGGTCGGACGAACCCAGATTCCCCCGTTCGCGACCGCACCGTACGCCGAGGTGATTTCCAGCAGCGAAACGGATGAGCTGCCCAGGGCGATCGAGAGGTCTTCGGTCAGCGGACTCGTGATGCCAAGACGCCGAAGAAGGTCCGTCACGGCACGGGTGCCCACCGCTTGAGCGATCCGGACAGCCGGCACGTTGAGCGACTGCTCCAGCGCGCTGCGCAGGGTCACCCGGCCCCGGAACTGGCGGTCGTAATTCTTGGGAGACCAGGCGCCGGTATCGGACTCGAACGTGACCGGTTCATCCGCGAGCAGACTGGCGGCCGTCAGGCCAGGCCCTTTCCCTTCCCGGGACGCCTCCAACGCGGCCAGATAGATGAACGGCTTGAAGAGCGAGCCGGCCTGCCGGCGGGCCTGGACGGCTCGATTGAATTGACTGAGCCGATAGTCTCGTCCGCCCGCGAGGGCCAGAATCGAACCGGTTGCCTGCTCCAGAATGACGATCGAGGCTTGAACCGGCTGTCCTGACGTTGCAAGCGATGGTACGGTCCGCTCCAGCTTCTTCAACCCATTTTCCACCGCGTCGGTCGCGACCTGCTGGAGAATCGGATCGAGCGTGCTGTCGATGCGCAGTCCTTCCGGCAGCGGCGTTCCGACCGTCTCTTCCACCTGCCGCAAGGCGGCATCCACGAAATACGGCGCGTCCGCCAGCACGTCGTCGGGCGGCATCACCCGAAGCCGTTCGTTCACGGCGATTTTCCATTCTTCCTCCGTGAGACGCCCCCGCTCGCGCAGCGTGCGAAGCACGACGTTCCGGCGCTCGACGGCCGCCTCCGGATGCTTGGTCGGCGCATACGTGTTGGGACCTTTGATCAAGCCGGCGACCAGCGCCGTTTCCGCGACGCTGAGCTGGGACAGCGACTTCCCGAAGTACCGGTGCGCGGCCTCGCTGATCCCGTAGATCGAGACGAACCCCGCCTGGCCCAGGTAGATCTCGTTGAGGTAGCTTTCCAGGATGTCCTGTTTGCGATACTTCACTTCCAGCACGACGGCGGCCAGCGCCTCTTTCATTTTCCGCACGAACGTCCGTTGCGGCGAATAGAAGAGATTCTTCGCGAGCTGCTGGGTGACGGTGCTGCCGCCCTGCACGACGCCGCCGCTCGTCAGGTTGCGCCAGACGGCGCGGCCGATCGCGACCGGATCGATGCCGACATGCGAAAAAAAGCGGCGATCCTCGACGGAGAGCACCGCGTCGACGAGGGACGGCGGCATGTCCGCGAGCGGCACCCATTCTCGCACCTGCCGGGATCCGCCCCGCAATCCGCTGATCAGCTCTGGTTCCAGATAGACCGGGAAAACGGGCGTCCGATCCGGCATCGAGAGCACTTCCGTGATCGTACCCTGATCCAACGTCAGCTGGATCATACGGGCCTTCAAAAGGCTCTCGGGCTGTGCGCGCACATAGATCGTCAACGACTCGGGCGCCAGGCGATAGTCTCCGGGGGTGGCGACGTCGCCGGTCACCGCACGATAGCCCAGCCGCTGCAATCGTTCGGGCAACCGCGCCTCTTTGACCGACAGATCGGCTTTCAACTGAAACGGCGCGGTATAGAGCCGCAGCGGCGGGTGGTCTTCGCGTTTCGGCAATTCGAGAAACGTTGCGAGGTAGGCTCCGTAGCCGGCCACCGCCAGCAATAGGAGCACTCCAAGGCCTGCCGCGGCCAAGACGCCTCTCATCAGCCAGGGAGAACGCACGATTGTTCGAATCCCTGCACGCATGACGGTTACCAAGACCGGACTTCAAGCCGAGCCCGGATGGACGAGCAACGATCCCAACGCCGGCCGGAGCGCCGACTCACTGCTGCAGCCTAGATCCCGGGCGGCCGTCGGGGAGATTTCGTGACCCGACTTTCGACCATCTCCTGCGTTTCGCCCGTTTCGGCCGAGCCTTCCCGAACCATATCGGCCCTGTCGTAAATCAGATGCGCCTTGGAGCCGATGACCATGCCGACTCCGGCCATCAACAGGCCGAGAAGCTGGGGCGGCCAGACGGGCTGTTCGGAACTGAGCACTTCCCCCGCGATCCAAGTCGCAAGACCCAGCCCGATGGCACACAGCGCGCCGACGATCGTGGCGCCGCGCCAGTAGAGGCCCGCCGCCAGCGGAACGAACGCCGCCACCAGTGTGACCTTGTAGGTATTCACCACCAGTTGATAGATGCTGGCGTCCGAGCTGATGGCGATCGCCAGTACGATGACGGCAAATCCCACCAGCACGATCCTCATCATCCTGAGAAGTCCCCGTTCATCCAGCCCGGGCATCAATCCTTTCAGGACGTTTTCACTCAGGGCCACCGAAGGAGCCAATAACGTCGCGCTCGAACAACTCATCACGGCCGACAGAACGGCGCCGAAGAACAGAATTTGCGCCACGGCCGGCGTGTATTCGACGATCAATGTCGGCAGCACCAGTTGTGAATCCTCCCGGAGCAGCGTCCCGAACCTGTCCGGATCCACGAGCAGGGCCGCATAGGCCAGGAACATCGGAACGAAACAGAAGGAGAAATACAGGGCGGCCCCGGCAAGCGATCCCCGAACGGCCGTCCGCTCGTCCTTCGCGGACGTGATCCGCTGGAACACGTCCTGCTGCGGAATGGAGCCCAACATCATCGTCACACCCGCGCCGATGAACGGGATCCAGGCGTCGAGCGACGCCGCCGGAAAGAATTCCAGTTTGCCCGCTTGCGCCGCGTGGCTGAGGACGGCGCCGGCTCCTCCGGCCAGGTCGCTCACGACCGAAACGATGTACAACAATCCTCCGATGATCACCGAGAGCTGCACGAAATCGAGAATCGCCACGGAAAACATGCCGCCGAACGTGGTGTACGTCAGGACGATCGCGGCGCCGATGACCATCCCCGCCTGTTGGCTCACTGCACCCTGCGTGACGACGTTCAGGACCAAACCGAGCACCTTGAACTGCGCGGCCACCCAGCCGACATAGGACGCCACGATGCAGAGCGTGCACAGGACTTCCACGCGGCGGTCGTAGCGCAACCGGTAATAGTCCCCCACGGTGAGCAAATTCAGCCGGTAGAACCGAGGGGCAAAAAACAGCCCGGCGAGCACCAAACAGAGGGTCGAACCGAACGGGTCGGCCACCACGCCGCGCAGGCCCTCTTTGACGAAGGTGGCGGACATGCCCATGAGCGCCTCGGCGCCGAACCAGGTCGCAAACACGGTCGCCGCCACGATCGGGAGCGGCAGAGAACGGCCGGCGACGGCGAAATCCTTGGTGTCGTGCACGCGCCTGGCGGCGTGGAGTCCGACCCCGACCGAGACCGCCAGATAGAGAATGACGAAGGTAAGAATCATGCAGGCTAGCCTGCGCTCCAGGCTGGACGCGCAGTGTACCGTTGCATTGAATCCGGCGCAACTATTCCCGCTGATCATCGCCGGACCGGCACGTCCGCCATTGCCGGGGCGGCCATCCGAGAAAAGTATTGAGCTTGCCCGTCAGGTAGCATATGGTGTGAAGGTTTCTCCTTACTCTCACAAGAAAGGATCTCTCATGCGTCCAGTGACGATCGTGACCATGCTACTGAGTCTGATGCTGTCGGCCATACCCGCCGGCGCCGCGGATCCTTCCACCGACGATCAGAAAACCTTTTATGCCTTGGGATTGTTGATCAGCCAGTCCCTGACCCCTTTTGCGCTCACGGAGTCCGAACTTGACTTCGTGCGATCCGGCATGAGCGATGGTGTCCTCAAGAAAACTCCGAAGGTCGATCTGCAAGCATTCGGTCCGAAAGTCAATCAGTTGCAGCAGGCCCGCGCCTCCGCTTTGGCCGACACCGAAAAGAAAGCCGGCGCCACGTTCATCGCGAAGGCGGCGGCCGAGTCCGGGGCAAAAAAGACCGAATCCGGAGCCATCGTGACGACCATCAAGGAAGGCAAGGGCGCGACGCCGACGGCCACCGATACGGTCAAAGTGCACTACCATGGCACGCTCATCGACGGCACCGTCTTCGACAGCTCGGTGAAGCGCGGCGAGCCAGCCACGTTTCCTTTGAATCAGGTGATCAAGTGCTGGACGGAGGGCGTGCAGCTGATCAAGGTCGGCGGCAAGAGCAAGCTGGTCTGCCCCTCGGCGATCGCCTATGGAGACCGGGGCTCACCCCCGACCATCAAGCCGGGCGCCACACTCGTCTTCGAAGTGGAGCTGCTCGAGATCGTGAAGAAATAACGTCTTCGGCGGCGGGCCGATGCCCTATTGGCCCGCCCCGAATTTCCGCTCGAACGATCCGGCCAACGAACCAACATAGTTTTCGCAGCCCGGCTTCGATTCCCGCGCCAGACAGCTTGCCTATCTGATCTGATTCCAGCGAATCCGGCGTTCACTAAACGAGCAAGACAGATTGGGAATCCTCAGCGTATTGTGTTTGAATAAAGCTGTGGACAGGAATGCCATGGGAAATCAGAAAACAAAAGATATTTCAATGGCGGACAGATTAATCGCATATGAACATGAGACATGGAGCTTGATTAAACGGAATGATCTGAATGGGTTTGCAAGCTATCTGTCCGAGGATTTTTATGACATCTTCCCGGATGGAAAAGAGAGGACAAAATCGGAACTGTTGGATTTTCTCGGCGACGCGGATCTAAAAGACTATCGACTCGGCAATTTCCGGGTGACCCTGTTGACTCGGGATGCTGCCATCGTCACGTATCATGTAGACGCTCGCGCCATCATTCAGGGCAAAGAGATTGCGATGAGGAATTCCGTTACATCGGGATGGGCGAAGCGTGGCGGGAGGTGGTTGAACGTGTCCGCCGTAGCTTCCGCGCAACCTCCGCACAACTCAAATTAAAATGAATCACCATGAAACACCTTCAGGTTCTTATCGTCCCTGTGGGTCTCTTGTTCGCGATCAATACGACGGCACTAACGAATGCGGTCTCCAAAGTCGAGCCGCTACCGTGCGATTTGTTTCCCGGTTTGGTCTGCCTACCAGGATCGCCCTCGCCAATCTGAACTTACCGTCATCAACGAGGAGACAAATTCCTCCGCACCCATTCAGCTCACAGCCTTGAGCGTCGGTCGGTGGATAGATCGGATGGGTCGTTGCTTGGTCAGGCCGGATGAGAGACGCGAGAGATTTCTTCGCTCGATGACGGCTGCACCGGAGCCATCGCCGGCGCAGCGAACCAGCGATCTTTCGACACGACCTTCGGCGATTCGGGATCGCCTTCGTAGGACGGAGTCATGATCTGCACCGCGTGCTCGTTGCAGCGATCCAGAACGTTGCGGTGCAAGCGCCGAATAGACCAGGCGCATCGTCGAGGGATCGTCGCAGTAGGCGTAAACGTTGGATGAAGCGGGCGAGGCCGAACCAGGAAAGACAACAAGAAGGACGACGTACGCGAGGACTGATCCTCAGGGTCATGGACGGTCGCCTCCTTTAGTGTTGAGGCGCCGACCCAAGAGGCAAGTCAATCTCTCCCTTCTCATCGAACGGCAATTTGAAACTGCTCGGAGACTCGACGAAGGCCGTGCCCTTGAGTCGATAGACAAACTTGTTTCCATCCGGATTTGCCGCATTTCCAGCTTGACCGAGGTTTTCGACCTGGCGCAGCAGGCTCCCCAGGCTCGTAATGACTTCGACGTTCACCACCTCGGACCCGAACCGCGGGATCTTGACCCGTTCACCCGACATGCCGTTGCCAAACTCCTTGCCGTTGAGTTCGATGTCGCACCGCAGCCCGTTGATGCCCAGTTCCTTGTCATTGGGATTCTGAATCCGCAGCTGGACGTCGAATCGCTGTTCAAAGAGCGCGAAATCTTTTGGCGCGATGTTGGCGATGCTGACCTTGGGCGGCTCCATATCGCTCGGCACCGTCGCGCAGCCCCAGACGAGCATCGATGCGATCAGCCAGAAGACAGGCCATCGGCTCCGCTTGTTGATCATAGGAAGGTTCCTTCCATTTGCGCTCCTTCACGGAAAAGACGGCGGCGCGGATATACCGCGCCGCCCTTCCCACACGTCTTCTGTTACTTCATCAGGCTTGTGAGGAAGCTCTGAGCCTGTTCGCCTCCCGACGTGCCGACAAAATCTGACAGGACCTTGGAAAACTTTCCCACCTTGTCCCAACTCATGCCCAACTTGGAGTAGGCCGCCTGCAAAGCCGTTGGGTCACTGATCGGACCCGTCACTGCGCCGAGGTCCTTCGCAGCCTTCATGTAACCTTCCGTTCCAGGCACATATTTCGTCAACGACTCGAAGTCAGGGGGTGGGAGTTTTTCCTTCGCCATCGTCAGGGTGGACCCGAGGCCTCCCTTGGCCTGGTTGGCCGTCACGTCCAATTGACTGGTCAGGATCTTGACCAATGGGTCCGTCATTCCCTTCGTATCCATACCGGCACAGCCGGACACCGAGAGGAATGCACAGACCAAGAACCCCGTGAGAATGATCGAACGATGCATAGCTGCCTCCTTTCAAGTTTTGCCGGCGTTTCCGTCCGACGCCGGCACGATAGTGGCACGATTGTGACTCGTACACGGCGATTTCCGCCGTCGTTCCGCCGGTCGCAACGGCCTATGCCGTCACCTTCGCCTTCGCCGGCTCGAGAGCCGAACCGGCCGACAGCTCCGGCTGCTTGCGCGTTACATTCTCCCAGAAAATCCTCCTTGCGAGCCGCCTCCAGCCGACCCTGTTCCTCGGTCATGGCGTCCTCCGCGTCATCGGACAACCTAGCCGTCCCATACCATCGGACGGGATGGTGGTCCAACCACGTTATACAGCGAGCGCTCAGAACGGCCTACTGTCAAATTTGACAGTGGCCGAACAGGGAGGGGTCAACAGGGAATATCGACGGCCGGGTCACAAAGGAGCGGCGGGATCGTCTTCGGGCGCATGCTTGATGTGGACGTGTCACCCACGCCCGGTGTGCCGTTGAGGGGAGGACCGCCGGGGAATCCCGGCAAGCCGCGTCCGACGGTACCGAACGACTTTCCGATACTGGAACTTACCGCCGTATTGACTCCCGGCGCGACCTGGGCCGGCGTCACCCCTCCGGCTGCTCCGGCTGTGGTCGTGGTATCGAACGCCGTCGGCTGTTGCGACAGCGGCACGACGCTCTGGGTGCCGTTCAGAGAAGGTGAGGTGCTCTGTGTGTCGCCGACGGCCGGCAACCCGAGCAGCAGCACCGTCAACGTCAGCAGAAATACCCGGTTGGTCATACGTGACATACGGTTACCTGACCCAAGGCGGCGCCGTCGTCGGTGGCGGCGTCATCCGCTCGAGCGGGCCCGGCCCTCGTTTCGGCGGTTCCGCCGGAAGCGACAGCCCCTCCGTCATCCCGTCAGGCTTAAAGCGGACGACGAGGGCGCCCATGACGTCCCAACGTTGAAAATTTCTGCGCGAGGACCGCGGATGCCGGTTGTGACAATCGACGCACGACTGAACCAAGGCCAAATCGGCCGAGAGGGCTTTGAATTGATCGCCGTCCATAAAACCCACGAACCGCTTGTCCCGGTTCTTTTCCAATTGAATCAGGGCGTTCACTTCCGCCGTGGTCTTGGGACGGTTGGCGGGATTCAGCGGCGCCAAACCAATGAGGCCGATCTCGAGCCCATCCACTTGATCCGCCGCCCCCTTGACGAATTGGGCCGGAAGGGGCAGGAGATGCGCATTCTTCTCCCAGTCCTCTTGGACCGACACGCCGGTTCCCTTGATATGTTCGACGACTTGGAGGACGTACGCGGTGCGGAACGCCTTGACGACCTCCAGGATGTAACGGGCGGTGGTCTCGAATGAAGGGTCCGCGGCATGTGCAGTCCAACCGGCGACCATCAATAGTCCGGCAAAACTGAACCCTGTCGCCCAGTACAACCGTCGCATGATCGGAATCCTGAGATCGAAGGAACCTTGATCACCGGTGGGCTGGAATCCAACGTGCAGCCTACCCGATCCGGTTGTGACCCGTCAATCTATGAGTGGACCACACGTCGGATGGCACTATTGCGAAAGCCTCGTCAGCGCATTTTTGGTGATCCGCGAAATCAGAGGATCATCCAATCGCCTGACCCATTCTGTGCAACCCACGGTCAATACCGTTCCTCCATTCGTCCATATGCCCATGACGGCGGCGCCTTGTCGCAAATCGGCTCCCCAGGGTGTGAACCCGTCATCCCGCCCAAACAGGGCTCTCGAGTGCACGGTTGCCTCATAATCGGGCATGCGGCCCGGAGCAAGCGCTAGAATCTGAAAGTCCTCAGGGCAGCCGTCGCGGTGACTCGCGGTCGGGATTCCCTTGTCCCACTCGATGTCGCATCCATCACACTCGTAGCCGATACAGCCCACATCAGGAAACCGTTCGGGCCTTCCACCTGCAGACCACAGGCCGTCGAACAGCCAGTGATCGGGTTGATAAATTCTGTACGGAACAGGAAGCGGATTGAGCGCACCGTAGCAGAAACTCACTCCGGTCAGCCGGTGTTCCGGCCGATTGGCTCCCTGGAGATGACTCCATAGTGCGGCACCGTCCATTGCGCCGTCCAGGATCATCCGCGAGTCCGACATATCCAAAAGGACCTTTCGATAGGACACGTTCCCGCTGAGAAAGACGGCGTTCCCTCCTTGGCGCACATGTCGCTCGACGGCGTTCCTCATCCCCGCAGACCAATATTCATCATGGCCGACGCTGAGGATCAGCCTGTATGACTCCAAACGCTCTGGTTGCCGCTCCAAATCCTCGTTCGCGGCGTAGTCCAGATCGATGCCGGCTTGCTCCGCCCACTGGACGAACGGCCATTCCCATTTGTCCCATCCGGCATAGCGGTGGTGACGACTCGGGATGCCGGTTTTTCGGCAGTCGTAGGGGGAGAGAAAGCCCATTGGCAACGGCCGGAGAAAGGACGCGACACGCGCCTGATCATAGAAGCTTCCACGGGTCGAGCGAAGTGCGTCCCCCTGAGCAGCACCGTAATTGTTGTAGGCAAAATAGGTGTTCGTCGACAGGATCAGGAGTATCCCGGGCTTGGGGGCCGAACGTGGCGAGCGCACGATGAAGAAGCCTTCCCCGTCGCCATCGGCAGCGTGCATGGTCACGTGATAGAAGCCGGGCTTCCATTCGGCCGGCACGTCAAACGTCAGTCCACTGCCTCCCTCGCCGTCCCACCGGCAGCCGGATTCGGACGCATCGGCCGGAATGGCCTGTGGCTCCACCCAGACCGGCCCCGACCAGACCATTTCCCTTCTCGCCCCAAGTCGGTTGACTGTAAGCATCGCTCTGATCCGGCTCTGGGACGACATGAAGAAGGACACCCGTTCACCGGCTTCATAACTTCTCCGGCCGGCGTACCCCTCGATGAGCGAACGGCCTCCGTCCATCCAGGAGATCGAGGGACATGCGGCGGTCTGAGGAGATTCGGAGCAGGCTCCGAAGACCGAAGGTCGCGAGAACGCCAGGCCGGCCAAGCCGAGGCCGGCCGAGAGAAATTGGCGCCGACTCCACCCCTCGCCGGTCACGACGGGCGGTGTCCCGATGAAGCGATGGGGATCGAGAGCATCGTCTTATGCCTTCCTCCGGTTGATCCGCCGTTCGCCGACACCCAGATGCACGGCAGCGACGTCGAGTTCCTGTTCCAACTGGTGGAGCACGTCGTCGCTGATCGTCCCGTCGTTGCGCAAATCGATCAGGGCCATTCGCTCTGCCGTCAGGATTTCATGGTGGAGACGCTGAAAGGATTCGATCGCATCGCCCGCCCCCTCCACGCGTGACGCGCCGAACCGGGAAAATCCCTCCAACCGCCGGCTGTACTGATGGCGCAACCGTTCAATTTGATCGTCCGGGATACCCTCCTGCCCGACCAGTTGGTCGAGCCTGGTCAATGCCGCGGTCGCCGCATGCTCACGCGCCAGACTCTCTTCATGCTCCAAGCCGTGGTCGTCCTCGAGCTTCAGCAGGCGGATCAGCGGAGGCAGGGACAGGCCTTGGACTACCAGCGTGGCAAGAATCACCATGAAACTGATCAGGATGATCTCCGTTCGGAACGGAAACGGCGCCCCCGCGGCCGTCGTAACCGGCAACGCCAAGGCGGCGGCGAGCGTCACGATCCCTCGCATGCCTGTCCAGGAAATCAGAAAGATGCTCGACCGCGGAGGCATCGGATCCCTTGCCCGCAACGCGGGACTCAGCCATCGAGGAACAATCGCTCCCAAGGGGACCCACAAAATTCGTACCACGATCGCGGTGAGACCGATCACCGCCCCGGCGAGCACAATGGGTCCCAATCGCCCCTCTGGCAACGTGTCCCGCAGGGGCCCGAGCTCCAATCCGATGAGGATGAAGATAATCCCATTCAGAAGGAACACCAGCAGACTCCAGACGGCCTTTGCCTGAATCCGAGTCGACGGTGCGACGGCACTGCTGAACTGCTGCCGCATGTAGATGCCCCCCGCAACACAGGCCAGTACCGCCGAGGCATCGACCGATTCACCCAAGACCCAGGCGATGTAGGGGGACAGCAACGTGATGGCGATGTGCGTAAAGGCATCTTCCGTGGCGCACAGCGACCAGCGTGCGAGCCAAGCGACGCCGATCCCAATGGCGATGCCGGCTATCGCCGCGAAGCAAAATTCCAGGACGGCATGCCCCAGGAGAAACGACCCGCTGACCGCCGCGCCGACGGCGGCCCGATACAACACCAGGGCCGTGGCGTCATTCACGAGACTTTCCCCCTCCAGAATGGTGACGACTCGTCGGGGGATTCGCAACCTTCTGCTGATGGCGGTGGCGGATACCGCGTCCGGCGGAGACACGATGGCGCCCAATGCGATCGCTTCGGCCCATCCGATGCCGGGCAGCAACGCGCGGGCCACCGCCGCGATGGATGCGGTCGTCAGCAACACCAACACGACGGCTAACAATAAGATCGGACGCAAGTTGAAACGAAAATCCCTCAGCGACGTAAAGTAGGCGGCGGCCCACAGGATCGGGGGTAGGAACACGAGGAAGACGAGATCGGGATTGAGCGACACCGTCGGCAGGCCGGGAATGACACCTAGCACAAGACCGCCGATCACGAGCAGGATCGGATAGGGAACCAGGATCTTTTCGGCGATCGTCGTCAACGCGAGAACCGCGGCGAGTAGCAAGATGATGACTTCGAGTTGATGAAGACCCTGCATCAGAACCCCACACGCACGTCCAAACCGGCCTGCGCCGCCCTTCCGGCACGGCCGTGATTAATAAGTCGAAGGAAAGATCTGGACTGGTCGCTGGGCTGCTATAGCAAGGAGGAGGGAAGGAAGCAAGTTCTCGAGAAAACCGGCGGCAACATCGACGGCACGGGTGCGAACCCAGCCGGCGCTCACCGCCGGCGCACTCAACGTTCGTCGCTGGTTCGCTTGAGGAAATCCGCCAACTCGCTGGCGTGCGTTTCCGTCTCGGCGAGGATGCCCAACAGCGTTTCGCGAGTCACGAGGTCCTTGTCCCCGATCTCACGGATCAAGGCGGTGTACGCTTCGACCTGACGTCGTTCCAGCAAGAGATTCTCGATGACCATTTCCGTCAGGGTGGCGCCCTGTTCCGGATGAATTCCGATCGCGGCCGCCTTTCCCGCCAGCTCCTGCAAGTCGAAAATCGGAACACCGCCGAGTTGTTGAATTCTCATGGCCAACTTATCGGCATGAGCCAATTCCTGTTGGGCGTGAGCTTCGAATTCGCCTTTCAAGCCAGGCGACAGCAGCGACACGGCCATATACCCATGCTGTTTGTACTGCAGATAGCTCGTGATCTCCGTTGATCGAAGACGATTGAGCGAACTCACCACGTTCTGGGGATCGGCGAAGTATTGCTTCGTGACCGCCCCCTGGTCCACAGCGTCTTGGATTTCCTGATCAGTCAAACCACTTTGGCTTGCCAGCGGTCGCTTCATAAAAATTCCTCTCTTTGGATTTGTAAATGGGGACGATTGTCCAATTATCCCAGGACTTCCGCGAGCGCTGAACTAGTGATATCTCGGGGCAGGAATGTCCTCGTTGAGAAACTAGGGTCTGCCCGAGCGGCTTCGAGTGAGCCGCACTGCTACGCTTGATTCATCATGATGGGCCAATGGCTATTCGATCACTTGCACAGACTGAATCCAGCTCCGGATCCCGGACCGGTTCCGCCGGATCCCGATCCATTTCCGCCTCCACAGCCGCCTCTGCCTGATCCGCAGCCGACGCCTGCGCCTCCTCCCATACGGCCACCCATCCCGCAACTTGCCAGTTGGGCGGAGATTTGTGTGTAACCCGGCCTAGCGGCCCGCTCCCGACTGGCAGGCGTTGAAAAACTTTTCTGGAGCCCGGAAATGCGGAACCGGGTCTGATCGCTGATTGAATCGGAAGAGCTCACAGGATGGTCAAAAAGGCCGTTTTCTCATCCGCCCACCCCGGCGCGCCAAGACGCGCCGCTCCGCGGGCAAGGCCGCAGCGAGCGAAGAGGCGAATCGTACTCTCTGCCGTACGCTGAGCCTCTGAGCGATGCGAGAACGCAGCTGGAGGACTTTTTCAACATCCTGCTAGAGATGAAGTGCAGTGCGGATATGACCAATCAGCTGCTCCGGCGTGTCTGCTGCATCGAGAAGAAGGGCATCCTCCGGCTCTTCGAGGGTCTCAAGCTGGCTTTCGAGTAGCGGGGCCTTCATGAAATGGCCGGCGCGGTGAAGCAGACGCTCGTGCAGCAGCAGTGGGGAAGCTTTCAGATACACCAACTGCACCAGCTGCCGGCGACCATCCAGCACAAAATCCCGATAGGCGGCTTTCAGCAAGGAACAGGCGAGAACGACCCGTTTCCCCTCGACCCTCCAACCGTCGATAGCGGCCCGTATCCGATCGAGCCAAGGAAACCGGTCGGCATCGGTCAACGGTTGCCCGATTGCCATCTTCTCGATGCTGGAGCGGGAATGAAAAGAATCGCCGTCGATAAAGGTCCAATTGAGTTCCCGCGCAAGCTTGAGCCCGACGGTGGTCTTACCCGCTCCGGCGACACCCATCACGATAATGACGCGGCACTCAGTCGGCATTGTTCGATGATGCGTTGGTTATCCGGTCATTCATCCGTTTGCGATGGTTCGACGACCGGCCCGTCGAGCCTCTGGCCCACTCGACCGGGTCGCGACGGCGACGATCAGCATGGTGGCAACCGCCCCGACCAAGGCGGCCGCCATGTCCTTTTGCGCATCCCACGGATCGCCCTGCATGCCCAAGTACGCGGCCCCAAGATCAGGGCTGACGATCTCCGCGACGATGGCCTCCACGACCTCGAAAAACCCGCTTTGCGCCAGCATGCCGCTGACGGGAAGATAGTAAGACCAGACACCGGCGACGCCAGCGAGACGGACGAGCACCTCGCGCAAGGGGAAGACCAACAAAAGCCCATACGAAAAATGGACGAGCCGATCATAGGGATTGCGGGAAAGACCGAAGACCTGCTGCAGCCAGAATCCGAACGGCACTTCAGCGTAGGTATAATGCGCGCCAACGGCATGGAGACTGAGGAACGTCGTGATCAGCACATAAGAAAGGGAGGAGAATTGAAATCGCCGATACGTGACGATCAGCATCGTCACGGCCGTCAGCGCGAGCAGGTTTTCCAGCAGCCAGTCCTGACGGTCGTATGGCGAAACCGCCAGGCCGGTCCACAGGAGGCCGTACCAGACAGACAACCATAGGATCACCCTAGGTCTCTTGCCCACGATCGCGTCCGATTACGGTCACGGTCAGGAGTCGACAAGTGTCTGGCCGTGAGAGAATAACCGTCCATGTCGATACCAGCGTACCAACATCAGGACCGCCGTGCAGAGGAGCCCCCCATACAGGGCGGCCGCCATGTCCTTCTGCGCGTCCCAGATATCCCCTTGTGACCCCAGGTAGGATATGCCGAGTTCCGGATGAACTGCTCGGGCCACCCATGACTCGATGATTTCCCAGAGACCGCTAAGACCAAGGATCGTCATGACGGGCAAATAGTAGGTCATCCACCCCCTGACCGACGCAGTGAGGCGAAAGAGTTCCTCGATCGGATAGACCAACAAAAATCCGAAACAGAAATGGACAAGTCGATCATAGTGATTGCGTCCCGTATCGACCGTTACTTCCATCCAGCTTCCAAGTGGAACCTGGGCGTATGTGTAATGAACACCGACGGTGTGAAGACTCAGAAAGACGGTGATCAGCACATATGACGCGACGGACAGGGGAAGATAGCGGTGCGTGCCGGCCAGCAGGAAGACGAGGAAACCGGGCAGGATGCTGGCTAGCAGCCAGAATTGCCGATCGACGGGCGCATAGGCGGTCCAGGCGGAAAGGAGCACGTACCAGACGAGCAAGCCGAACAGGATTCTCTTGTTCGTTCGCACCACGTATAGCCTCCGGCGCTCTTTCGCACGACAGTCCCTTGCATCCACCGACACCGTTTACTGTACAGGCCGATCGGCGGCGATGCAACGGCCGGCCTCCTTCGTCGACCGCGGTCCGTCAGCAGCTATGCGTATGGGCTCGCGGTGACAGAAAGCACGGCGCCGCGTGGTCGTTGACCATACCGATCGCCTGCATATATGCGTAGATGATGGTGCTGCCCACAAAGCGGAACCCCCGGCGCTTCAGATCCTTGGACAAGGCATCGCTTTCCGCCGTGGACGTCGGAATCTTGCGGGGGGAAGCTCTTCGGTCTTGTTTGGGAGCGCCTCCGACGAAGCGCCAGACGTAGGCGTCGAACGAGCCGAACTCCTTTTGGACCGCCAGAAATGCCCGGGCGTTCGTGACCGCTGAGTCGATTTTCAGACGGTTGCGGATGATGCGCGGATCTTTGAGAAGCACCGCACGCTTTCGAGCATCGAAGCGCGCCACCCTCGCGGGGTTGAACCGAGCAAACGCCCGCCGATAGCCCTCACGGCGGAGCAGAATGGTTTCCCAGGACAGGCCGGCTTGCGCCCCCTCCAATTGCAGCATCTCGAAATGGGTGCGATCATCGTGAACCGGCCTGCCCCACTCTTCGTCATGATAGCGGATCAGATGCGGCTTCTCGCCAACCCATTCGCACCGAACCGGCGCGGCCATCGGGGGTCTAGTCGACGATCTCAACCTTCTTCCCCATCGACTTGGCGCGTCCGAGACAGTCCGTATCCGTCACTGAGCAGCGGAGCGTATCCAGTTCCGCTTCGTCCACGATTTCAACCTTCTTGCCCTGCGCCTTGGCCTGCTTCAGGCAGCTGGTATCAGTCGCCACGCACTTGACTGAGTCAGCGGGAGGAGTCGCGACCACATTGACTTGCTTTCCCTGCTCCTTGGCCCGCTTCAGGCATTCCTGATCCGTCGCCACACATTGAGCGGTCTCCTCCGTCTTGTTGAGCCCCTTATCGATCGTTTGGTCGATACGCTGATTGACGCGATCCCGTGTCTTGCGTTCTGCGCTGCTTTTGGCTTTGTCGAAGAGTCCCTCAATGATGCCCTCAGCCTGCGCGGCAGACACCCCACACAACAGGCACAACAACACGAACAATCCCAGTCGACGGCGTGCCATCATGTTCCCTCCTCTGGCTCCCCGCATACGTGGAGGAATCTATCCCGAAAGCGCCACTCTACCATACTCGTTTTAGGCGAGAAACAGGCCGTGGAATAGATCCCGAGGCTATTGAAGTACGGGAATTCTACGGGAGGGTCGGCGATGGAATGAAGGGACGGTCGGCAGCGTCGAACCCATCGACCCGGAGAGTCGATTAGAACTGAACGTAATGATAGGGACCGAAGGTGCGTCGGCAACCCACCAGAAAATACTCGCCGACCGACGGGACTTGAACGGGTTTGACCCAACGCACGTCAAAGACCAGGAGCGTCTTCCGCCCCAGTCCTTGGGACGTATGCACTTCCAGCATTTTGGTGGGTATCGGCGCACGGTCCATGAGGAGGAGAATTCCCTCCTGACTGTGATCGAGCGCAACGGTTTCTCCGACTTGAGTGGTCGACGAAAATTCTCCCGGTGATTCGCTGGCCTCGTACGAACAGGGCTGCCACTGCTCCACGCGAGGCTCCCGGCGACGCTCTCCTTCATCCTTCGGGGCCGCACTCACGCGCACCGAGCTGTGCCTCAATCCGGGCTGACGAATCGCCTGCTCGATACGTACCCGATGCTGCTCAAAAAAATCGGTGACCATAGGCGTGGTACTATCCTTAAGTCGGGCATTATGCCGCATTCATATCTGCCAAGCAACCCTCGCAAACGCGGGGATCATCCAACAAACTCCGCCCGACTATTGGTGCTATTGGTACCGAACTATGTCCGACCTTGCCGCCAAATACTCCGTACAAAGGGGGATCATCGCATCGTCTCGACCAATGGACTCGCAGGGAGACATCATTTGTGGTAGCGTGCCTGCAAGTCTGTACGCTGTGATGCAAGGACAACGGTCATCGATTGTCGCCTCGCCATAAACCTGATATCAAGGAAGACAGTCCATCCTCGATTCCGCGCCGGTTGCGTAACGCAAATCAAGATTCACGTTGAAAGATGATATCTTCCAAGGTGTACCGGAAGGTTCCCTGGTTGGCCGGCGGGGCGGTCTCATGGACCCTGTGCCTGCTTGTCGTTATGGCGTGGGCGGCCAACGATCCGGCTCCTTCGGTACTCTGGCGGGAGGTCTCAGATCAGGCATCACCGGGGCGGCCCTTTCCGCCCAAGAAGCCCTGGGTCATCCGGGAACGGGAGATCGTCTTCGATCCTGAACTCCTGACGCTCCTGAAAAATGCCGCCGCGAGACCCCTCCCTCCCATCGCAATCGCCCTATTTCATGGCCCTTCCTATGAACTGGATGTCAGTTCGAGTTTGGCGCGTCTCTCGGACGTTTCGACGGTCCGCGGCTCGCTCAAACATGCACCAAAATCCAGCTGGTCGTTGATCATCAGCGGAAACGTGGTCAACGGCACGGTGCAGGTTGGGGATCGCCTCTACAAGATCGAACATGTGTTCAACGGACGACATCGGCTGCTGGAGATTGATCCGGCCAAGATGCCCTCTGATTAGGCCAAGACACTCTCCGCCTCCATTCGGCTTGGAGAAGCCTGTACCATGCCGATACATCCCGTGCTGTGGACGATCGGCCACTCCACCAGACCGAGCGAAACATTCATTGCATCCCTCCACGTTTGGGGGATCGAGCAGCTCGCCGACGTACGTACAATTCCACGCTCGCGACACAATCCGCAGTTCAACGCGGAGGCCTTGGCCGTCGAGACGACGAGGGCCGGCATGACCTATATCGGAATGCCCGGGCTCGGCGGCTTGCGGAAACCGCGGAAAGATTCCCCCAATAAAGGCTGGAGGAATGCAAGCTTTCGTGGGTATGCCGACTACAGCAGACCAGTCAATTCGCGGCGGCCTTGGAGACGCTCATGAGGGAGGCCGCTCGACGGCGCACGGCCATTATGTGTGCTGAAGCGGTGCCGTGGCGTTGTCATCGTCTCTTGATCGCCGATGTCCTGCTATCGCTAGGCTGGTCGGTACGCCACATTTTTTCGGACATCGATCTACAGCCGCACAAGCTCACGTCTTTTGCGAGACTTGAAGCCGGAAGAGTGACCTACCCGGCTCCATCAGATTCCACCGAGACTCCAAATCTTTTCTAGAGCTTTTTACACCCAACCGGCAAGTGCACTGCCTCGACTCCGCTCGACCTCGATGCAAGGACAAACGATGAGCGCGAAGTCCGTTGAATGCCTCGCTATCCTTGTTAGGGAGGAACCGAAATCTTCCTGCAGCGGAGGCCCGGCCCGAACCGTCACTCGATGTATTCTCGTGGCTTGCCCGGACGGCGGCAGGTCTGCTAAGGTGGCGCGCGACGTTAACTTGTGAAAACCTGCTGATACCCTGCATGGTGTGGGACCCCAAAGATCCTTGGAGCAAGAGAAGCGACCCGCTTGAGGATGTCCTGCGGCAGGCGCAATCTCAATTTAGGAATTTCCTGCCCTCCGGCGGCTTTCGGAACATTCTTTTTGCAGCGTTGCTGATCTTCCTGATTTGGCAGAGCGCGTTCATCGTCGGACCCGATGAAGAAGGTGTCGTGAAGCGTTTCGGCATCCCCGTGCGAGCCCTGGGTCCCGGTCCTCACCTGAAAATTCCCCTGATCGAAACGGTCTTACAGCCCAAAGTGGCAAAACTCCATCGGGTAGAGATCGGATTCCGGACCGATCGGCAGGCTCGCCAGCAGATGGTACCCCAGGAAGCACTCATGCTGACGGGGGACATGAACATTCTCGCCATCGAGTTCATCGTGCAATACAAGATCAAGGAAGCCGCCAACTATCTGTTCAACGTGGCGGACATCCATGACACCATCGGCAAAGCAGCGGAAGCTTCGATGCGCGAAGTGATCGGCAAGAGCAAGATCGATGAGGCGCTGACGACAGGTAAAGCGCAAATTCAGCAGGACACGCAAGATCTGTTGCAGCGGATTTTGGATCAGTACCAAACCGGCGTGCAAATCGCCGCAATCCAGCTACAAGACGTGGATCCTCCCGAGGCGGTTGCGGCGGCCTTCAAGGACGTGACCAACGCCAAAGAAGATCGTGAAAAGTTGATCAATCAGGCGATCGGTTATCGGAACGACATTCTGCCCCGGGCCAAAGGCGAAGCAGCCCAGACGGTCAACCAGGCCAAGGGCTACGCCCAAGCCCGCCTGAACCGGGCCCAAGGTGAGGCAAACCGGTTCTTGGCGACGCTCAAAGAATACAACCAGGCCAAGGATACGATCAGCAAGCGGATCTATATCGAGACCATGGAAGAGATCCTTCCTAAAGTCGAGAAAATCATTCTCGATGGGAAAGCCGGCGAGCGAGTACTCCCCTATCTGCCGCTCGACCGCCACTCCAAGAAGATGCCGTCGGCCCCGGAGGGAGCGAAACCGTGAGCAAGCAAGGCTTGACCATCGCAGTGCTGGCCGTGCTGTTCGCGCTGTTCGTGCTCGGAGCCTCCCCCTTATTCGTCGTCGACGTCACTCAGACGGCCATCGTGGTCCAGCTTGGAAAGCCCATACGCACCGTGACGGAACCGGGGCTGTACGTGAAGGTGCCCTTCGCGCAGGAAGTCACCTATTTTGACAAACGGTTGCTGGATTACGATTCCGACGCGCAAGACGTCATCACTCAAGACAAGAAGACGTTGCTCTTGGATAATTTTGCCAAGTGGCGCATCACCGACCCTCTAAAGGTGTATCAGAATTTCCAAAGCCAGCGCGGGGCGCTCCAACGGTTGCACGACATCATTTACTCGGAACTTCGAGTGGAATTGGGCAGGCACGATCTCGCCGAGATCGTCTCGACCGCTCGCGCCGAACTCATGAAGGTAGTGACCCAGCGGGCGAATGAAAAGGCGTCGGCCTACGGTATTGCGATCCAGGACGTACGAATCAAGCGGGCGGATCTCCCGCAGGAGAATGAGAAGACCGTCTTCCAGCGCATGCAGGCGGAACGGGAACAACAGGCCAAGCAATATCGGGCGGAGGGGGCGGAAGAGGCCCAAAAGATCCGCTCCGATGCGGAGAAAGACAAGGAGATTCTGCTTGCCCAGGCCTATAAGGAATCGGAAGAAATCCGCGGAGAGGGCGATGCCAAAGCTTTCCGTATCTACGCCGATGCGTATCGGCAAGACCCAAAGTTCTTTGACTTTACCCGGTCGATGGAAGCCTACAAAAAATCCTTGGACGACAAGACCACTTTGGTTCTAAGTCCCGACTCAGAGTTCTTCCATTATCTCAAACAGCGCTGACGACGGCTACGTGAGCCCCACGATCGTCCCGGTTTTCCCGTCGACGTCGATTCGCTCCCCGGCCGGCTTCTTGGGCAATCCCGGCATCAACTGAATTCCCGAACAGACCGCCGTCAGGAATTCTGCGCCTGCAAGCAAGCGCAGTTCCTTGATCGGCAGCGTAAAGCCGGTCGGTCGGCCCTTGAGCGAGGGATCATGGGAGAGCGACAGCGGAGTTTTCGCCATGCAGATGGGGAGTTGACCGTACCCCAAATCTCCGACAACTCCAATTTGCCGCTCGGCGGAGGGATCATAGGACACCGCTCCGGCTCCGTACATCGCCATCGCGATCGTCTCGATCTTTTTCTTGATCGGCCAAGTGAGCTCGTACAAATGCGAAAAAGAGGAGGGTTGGCTTGCAGCTGCGATCACTGCGTGAGCCAAGGCTTCCGCTCCCTTCCCCCCATCGGACCAGTGGGTTGAGACGGCTGCGTCCGTCGCTCCCGCGCTTTTGGCTCGTTCCCGAACCCATTCCAACTCGGCGTGGGAATCGTCGCTGAACGCATTGACCGCCACGACGACCGGCACGCCGTACCGCTTGACGTTGGCGATGTGTTGCTCCAAATTGGCGAATCCCTTTTCGAGCGCCTGCATATTGGGTCCCGTCAGCGATGACGGGAGCGGCTGCCCGGATTTGATGCCCTCACCGGTACCGTGCAACTTGAGGGCCCGTAACGTCGCCACGACGACGGCCGCCGACGGCTTGTGCCCTGAGACCCGGCATTTGATGTTGAAGAACTTTTCCGCACCGAGTTCGCTTCCGAATCCCGCCTCCGTCACCACATAGTCGGCACACCGCAGCGCGATCGCGTCGGAGAGAACCGAACAATTTCCATGGGCGATGTTTCCGAACGGTCCCGTGTGGACGAATGCAGGGGTTCCTTCCAACGTTTGCACCACGTTCGGCAGCAATGCATCATTGAGCAGGGCCGCCATGGACCCCACGCAATTCAAATCCCCGGAGGTCACGGGCTTTCCATCTTTCGTCAACCCCACGATCACCCGGCCGAGCCGATGCCGCAGATCGTCCCGGCCGGTGGCGAGAGCAAGGATCGCCATAACTTCGGAAGCTTCCGAGATCACGAATTGACCCTTTTGGCCCTGAATCCCCGTGCCTAACATCAACTCCCGCAACGCGCGGTCGCTGATTCCCGACGTGCGAGGCCATGAAATGCGTTCGGGATCGATGTGTCGTTCGTTCCCGTGAAAGACGTGATTGTCGACGAATGCCGAGAGCAGATTGTGCGCAGCGGAGACCGCATGGGCATCTCCGGTAAAATGGAGATTGATCTGCTCCATGGGAACGACTTGTGCCCGGCCTCCACCCGTTCCGCCGCCCTTGATCCCGAACACTGGACCAAGAGAAGGTTCACGAAGTGTTACGATAGCGCGATGACCGAGGCGACAGAGCCCCATGGTTAATCCTATGGAAGTCGTCGTCTTTCCCTCTCCCAGAGGGGTAGGGTTTATAGCTGTAACCAGCACATATCGAGCTTGAGGTCGATGCTTGAGCCGATCGAGGGCGGTCAGAGAAACTTTGCCCATGTGCCTTCCGTGCGGATGAATTTCATCCGGAGAAAGTCCCAGGAGCTTGCCGATCTCTTGAATGGGACGAAGGTTGCCTGCCGGACTACGGTCAGCGTCATTCATGAGGTTCTATCCGTCGTTCTCCGGCGGCGACCCAAGATTCCTCCGGAACCCGATCATTCGTCAAAAAATGAGCGCGCTACGAATCTTCCGTATTCGTAGCGCGCTATATTTGGAACGAACGCTTCGATCTCTACCTGGCTGGTCCTAATCGAGAATATATTTCGTCGGATCGAAGGTTTGACCGTTCACCTTGACCATATAGTGAAGGTGCGGCCCGGTGGCTAAGCCCGTGCTGCCGACCAACCCCACGACATCACCTCGCTTCACGCGCTGTCCCTCTTTGACAAGAGCCTTCGCAAGGTGACCGTAAAGGGTTTCGATTCCAAACCCATGATCCAATCTCACAAGGTTCCCGAGTTTCGAGTCAAATCCGACGGTCGTAACCCGTCCCTGAGCAGGAGCTTGAACCGGCGCATTTGCTGCGGCACCGATATCCAGACCGTCGTGCCAAGCGGGTTTCTCGGTAAATGGAGAAACACGAGGTCCAAACCCGGACGTCACCCACCCCCTGACAGGCCAAATAGACGGAGTAGCGGCCCACCGGGATGATTTTTGTTCAGCGGCCAAGGATAACTCCTGAAGGGCGCGTTCTTGAGCACTAGCCTCCCGAGACAGCCAGTCAATACCCTGCTTCACAACCGCGAGGAGCTCGTGCTCGTCAAGTTCGGACTGATCCGCAATGTTCCTGGGTTGAGTAGACGCTCCATTCTTATCCGACTCGGAGAGCTGAAGGGCGGCATCACCCTTGAGGGAAGCTGAAGGAGACACCGCATTACCGTCTGGTAGCGGGCCATCCTCACCGCCTCGACCGTTCACTGTATCCCCCGTTTTGGGCGTCTCTATGCCAAGCATCACACGGAGCCGCTGATTCACCTCTTTCATGCTACTCAGTCGCTTCTTAAGGTCGTCAATGGCGTTTGAGAAGGCGGCGGTTTGTTGACGCGCACTCATAGCCTCGGAACGGAAAGCGGAAAGCTCCCAAACTTCACCTGTTCTAATGACGTAATGAGACAAGACAAACAGGTCAGCAATGATAAATATTCCACATACTATCAATAGTTTGCGCACAAACTTCCGCGGGAAGCTAAACCGCAGTGGCTTCGCCGTAGACCCTCGAAAGATCACAACGGTGTAAGAGTCACTATTTTCAGCGCCGGTCGTCTGTCCCATAAGCGTCACCCCTGGTCCTGAGGGGTCATATCAAAATCCTTACAACTCTGTTCGAGTGTACCCATGCGAGCCTCTTCGGTCAACCATCAATTTTGTTTTGACTGATCTACTTGAGTAAAAATCCATGCCAGATAGGGAGCGAACCCGCTTTTGACAGATAATCCAATAATTTCAGGAACTTCATATGGGTGGAGCGCTTTGATCGCTCTTTCTAATGCCGGGTAGCGGCGAGCTGTGGTCTTCATGATAATCAGTACTTCACTGTCTTGCACCATTTTCCCCTTCCACTCGTAGAAGGATTGAGCCTTCCCTATGATGGTCGCACAGGCCACAAGCCTCTTGCTGACCAGAGTCTTGGACATTCTAGCTGCGAGCTTCTGATCTGGAACCGTCGTTAAGACGGCTAGATGTGCGAGGGATCGCTTAGTCATAAGAAATTCGAGTTTACGAAAGCCTCCGCATTGCCCGATAATGCTACTGATACGATGGCATCGGTGAGGAAGACACTCCTGCTTTAGCGGATGATATCAGAACGTCGTCAGGTTGACAGGAGCATTTTACCTGTTCCATATGATCCGATCACAACAGAGAGGGAGGCAATCACACCAATGAGCTTCATGATCACGCCGCAGGAGTTGAAGACCAGACTGGATAACAAGGATCCGATGGTATTGTTGGATGTCCGTGAGCAGTGGGAATACGACCTGGCCAAAATCAACGGGTCGGTGCTGATTCCTCTTTCCACCCTGCCACATTCCCTGTCACGGCTGGACCGAAATTCGGAGATCATTGCAATCTGCCACCATGGAATGCGGAGCGCCGACGCCACGGGTTTTCTTGCGCAACAGGGATTCACCAAGGTCAAGAACCTTGTCGGAGGCATCGATGCGTGGTCGGCGCAAGTCGACGGAACCGTTCCTCGCTACTGACCCGAGTCGCATGGCAATGGAATGATCCGGACGGTTTCACCCCATCCGCTGTTTGAAATACTCGACCGTTCGCTTGAGGCCGTCGCTTAGGCTCATTTTTGGCTCCCATGAGAGTTCGTGACGAAGCTTCGTCGCGTCGATGACGCTACGCGCCTGTTCACCCTTCTTTGCGGGGCCGTGCAACTCTTTGCAGGTTGAACCTGTGTGTTGTACCAGAATCCTGAATAAGTCGTTGACGGACGTTTCAACACCGGTCCCCACGTTATACGTACCGGCCGTTTCCTGCCCCATGACCGCCAAATTGGCTTCCACGACGTCTTCCACGAAGACAAAGTCCCGTGTTTGCCGCCCGTTCCCGTTAATCACCGGCTGCTCATTGTTCAGGAGTTTTTGGATGAAGATGGCGACCACCCCCGCTTCGCCTTCGGGATCCTGACGAGGTCCGTATACGTTGGCATAGCGAAGATTCACGACTTGGACTCCGCCCACGCGCTCGTAATACGACAAGTATTGCTCTCCACAGAGTTTGCTGAGTCCATACGGCGACAACGGCATGGTCGCATGCGACTCCGGCGCGGGAAACACATCCTGCTCCCCGTAGATGGCTCCCCCTGATGACGAAAAGACGACCTTTCTCACCCCGTGCTTGACCGTCTGTTGGAGAATATTAAGCGTTCCCAGGACGTTGACTTGTGCATCAAAAAGGGGATCCTCGACGGACTTGCGAACGTCCATCTGCGCGGCCAAATGCAGAACGACGTTGGGGCGTTCATTCCGGAATACCCGCTCCAGACGCCAACTCTGGATGTCAGTCTTGTAAAAGCGTGCGGCCCGGTTGAGGTTGCGCCGTTTTCCACTCGACAGATTGTCGACGACAACGACGTCGTGTCCTTCCTGAACGAGTCGGTCGACTATGTGAGATCCAATAAAGCCTGCTCCCCCGGTCACCAGAACCTTCATGCATCCTCCCCTCGTGCGCACATGATCGTCCGATCAAGCGCTCATCTTACTACGATACTCAAAGGCCACAAGAATTTCTCGATTTCCTTTGCGACCCTTCACCGTCGCCTCCTGCATTCCTATAGCAGGAAGCCCCAAGCCGGCCGCGCACGCCATCACTTTTTTTGCAGCGTCGGCGCGTTGTCCGTCGTCGCGAACGATTCCCCCCGATCCTACTTCTCCCTTTCCCACCTCAAACTGCGGTTTCACCAGCGCAACGACGCGCGCGCCGTCTTGAAGAAATCGCACGACGCTCGGCAGAACGAGGCTCAGAGAGATAAACGACACGTCGATCACCGCAAGCTGGATCAACTCCCGAACCAGCGACGGATCGAGGTATCTGATGTTGGTCCTCTCGAGAAGAACGACCCGCGGATCTTGTCTCAACTTCCAGGCAAGCTGCCCGTATCCGACGTCCACCGCGTACACTTTGACGGCGCCCCTTTGCAGCAGACAGTCGGTAAATCCTCCCGTCGAGCAACCGACATCGAGACAGATCGCGCCCTTCGGATCGATCGAAAACGCCTCCAATGCCGGAGCCAGTTTTTCCCCGGCCCGGCTGACGAAGGGCGCCGGCCGACAGACTTCGACACGAGCGTCACGGGCGACCAGCTTTGCCGGTTTGTCCACGACGTTGCCGTCGACAAGAACACCGCCGGCCAACACGGTTCTGACCGCGTTTTCGCGGCTGGGAGCCAGTCCCAGGGAGACCAGCAGGGTGTCTAATCGTTCGCGGGAGGAATGCCTCGGAGAAGTCATTGAACGGCGGGTACACTCAGAAAGACCTGAAACCGTTACTGACCGTTGGATCCGGACGACGAAGAGCCATCCCCAAGGTCTTGGGTAAAGGCATGGAGCCGTTTCTTTCCGTTCTGCTCTTGCACTAACACTTCGACTTTGCGTTCCGCGTCCTCAAGAATCTTGAGACAGCTCTTGGAGAGACGAATCCCTTCCTCGAAGATCTTGAGAGATTCGTCAAGCGGGAGATCGCCCTTCTCCAATTCGCCGACGATCGACTCCAAACGCGCAATGGCCTGTTCAAACTTCACACTTACGTCCCCCCTGTTCGACGCACAATGCGGTCATTATAGCACTCCGCCGAGGATTTCAAACCGTTCTGTCCGGCAACACGTCCTTTACCAAGCAGTGCAATTTCCCATCCATCAATCGGACGGCAACGGCCTCGCCAACTCGTGCGTCTTGAGCCCGTTTGAGCACGGAGCCATCCGATATTTTCGTGAGCAGGCCGTACCCGCGGCCAAGAACAGCTAAGGGGCTCAGACTGTTCAAGCGCGCACATGTCGCTTCGATACGTCGCCTTCTTTGCGCGGCCATCACAGATGTCTGACGTTGCAGCCGTTTGAACAGGAGCGGTATCATGACAAGATGGCGTTTGACGATGACAAATGGACTCAGTTTGCTTAACTCGCGATCCGCTTGTCGAACCCGGTCGCCCTCCACCCCGGCTCTGGAACGCACTTTCTCGATGAGGCAATCCGTCATGTCGTCCACCTGCTGAGCCTTTTCTCGAAGGCGAAACTGAATGCAGGATAATCCCTTGGAATTGAAGTCCAGCCGCCGATGTTCCGACAAGCAATGCCTCGCCATGGCCATCTGAAGCCGTACCGTAAGACCCCGTAGACCCTCCAATACTTCGGAGAGAACGGGCACGACCATTTCTGCCGCGACTGAAGGGGTCGGAGCGCGAAGGTCCGCGGCGGCGTCCGTCAGCGTCATGTCGATTTCATGACCAACCGCTGAGACAATGGGAATTCTCGATGCCGCGACGGCTCGGACCACGGCTTCTTCGTTGAACGTCCACAGATCTTCCAGGGAGCCTCCACCTCGTCCCAGGATAATCACCTCGACCGAACGCTGTGCATTCAGCAAGGTCAAGGCCTCGATGATCTGCTGGGCCGCCGGTTCGCCCTGAACCTGCACCGGGACGACGATGACATGAAGAGTCGGCCACCGCCGGCCGAGCACCGACAGAATATCTTTGAGGGCCGCTCCGTTCAGCGAGGTGACCACGCCAACGGTTCGCGGAAACCTTGGAATTTGCTTTTTCCTCAGAGCATCAAAAAGGCCTTCGGCGGACAGACGCGTTCTCAATTGATCGAATGCCACTTGAAGCGCGCCGACGCCTTTGGGCTCAACCGCCTCCATGAGGATCTGATATTCCCCCCTCGGCTCGTACACGCTGAGACGACCTCGCACAATGACGTGCATTCCATCCTGGAGGGCAAAGCGAATACGCACCGCGCTTGAACGAAACAGTACCGCTCGTATCTGACTCCTCTCATCCTTCAAGGTGCAGTACACATGACCCGACGCAGGCGTCCGTAAGTTCGAGATCTCACCCTCCATCCACACGTCCTGAAAGGTGCTCTCAAGCGATGCGCGAATGAGGCTTGTACACTCTGATACGGTGAGAATGGATCCCGAAGGAAGGAGGTCGGACTTGTAGAGTACGGTCGCCACTATCCGTCAATCGAGGATACGAATCCGTTCAATAGAAAGTGCTTTGCCGATGCGTGCGTCCACGTCGATGAGCGCGGCGCAGAAGACAACGGGCCCGCTGGCCACCTCGAAGCGCCGCGGCATGCCGGTCAGAAACTTCTCGATCGCCAGTTCTTTCTTCACCCCGATGACTCCGTGAAGCGGCCCCGTCATGCCGATATCGGTCAGATAGGCCGTGCCTCGCGGCAGGATCTGCTCGTCGGCTGTCTGCACATGCGTATGGGTTCCCACGACGGCTGTCGCTTCGCCGTCCAGGAAATGTCCCATGGCCATTTTCTCCGAGGTCGCCTCAGCGTGCATATCCACGACGACGGCCGCAACCCGCTTCCTGAGCTTGGCCATCTCGCGCTTGGCCACCTGAAACGGACAATCCAGAGTCGGCATATAGGCCCGCCCCATCAGTTGCAAGATGCCCAACTCCTCACCGCCGGAGGTTTGGACCACGACGCTCCCCTGCCCTGGCACACCCTCGGGGTAATTGGCGGGCCGTAGGAGACGCCGCTCCCGCGGGAAGTAATCAAGAATCTCCCGCTTATCCCACGCATGATTTCCCGTGGTGATGGCGGAAAGACCCGCCTGGAACAGCTCTTCGGCGAGATCAGGAGTGATCCCAAATCCGCCAGCCACGTTTTCCCCGTTACCAATGACGACGTCGATCCGTCGCTGCGCCACGAGCCGAGGCACCATGCGGGCGACGGCGCGGCGTCCAGGCTCTCCCATGATGTCGCCGATATAGAGAATCTTCACTTGGCGTACTCGATGTACCGGCTTTCGCGAATCACGGTCACCTTGATCTGACCGGGATAGGTCAGTTCTTGCTCGATTTTTTTCGCCAAATCGCGCGACAACTGGAACGATTCAGTATCAGTCACGTCTTCCTGCCGCACGATCACGCGGATCTCTCGCCCCGCTTGTATGGCATAAGCCTTTTGCACGCCTTTCTGAGCATGGGCCAGGGATTCCAGTTTCTCCAATCGTTTGACGTACGACTCCAGAGCTTCGCGCCTCGCGCCGGGCCTGGCCGCAGACAGCGCCTCGGCGGCTGCGACCAGAACCGATTCCGGACAAATCGGCTCAACCTGCTCGTGGTGAGCCGCGATCGCATTGACGATCTTCTCGCTTTCGCCGTACTTCTTGGCGATTTCGGCTCCTAACATGGCATGAGGCCCTTCTTCTTCGTGGCTGACCGCCTTGCCGATATCGTGCAGCAGCGCCCCCCGTCTCGCCAAACGGACGTCCAAGCCCAGTTCGGAAGCCATCATGCCGCAGATGTACGCCGCCTCGCGCGCGTGATACAGATTGTTTTGCCCATAGCTGGTGCGGTACTTCAGCCGTCCAAGAACTTTGATCAGCTCCGGGTGAAAGTCCGACAGCCCGAGTTCGAAGATGATTTTTTCCGCTTCCTCGTACATCAGCTTGTCAATCTCGACTTTGACCTTTTCGACGATCTCTTCGATCCTCGTCGGATGAATCCTCCCGTCCTGCATCAATCTTTCGAGCGATACCTTGGCGATTTCCCGACGCAAGGGATCGAACCCCGAGATGATCACCGCTTCGGGAGTTTCATCGATGATCAGGTCAATCCCCGTCGCGGCTTCGATCGCCCGGATGTTCCGACCCTCACGCCCGATGATGCGGCCCTTCATGGCATCGTTCGGAATCGGCACGACGGAGATCGTCGATTCCGACACATAATCACGAACGACCCTCTGAATCGAACCGGTGATGATCTCCCGAGCCTCTCGCTCCGCATTTTCTCTGGCTTCCTCGAGCGTTCTCTTGGCGATGCCGGCCGCTTCCAGTCTGGCCTGGCTTTCCATCCCGAGCAGCAATTGTTTCCTCGCTTCATCAGCCGTCAAACCGGCCACACGCTCCAGAGCCTCCCGATGGTCTCTTTCCGCTTGCGCACAAGCCACTTCCTTGGCGCCGAGCTTTTCTTCGCGCTTCGTGAGATCCAATTCGCGTTTCTGCGCTTCTCCGTCCCGCTTATCGATCGCCGCGCTTCGCTTATCGATGGTCTCTTCCCGCTGAACCAAGCGCCTTTCCGCCGTAGAAAGCTCCGCCAATCGAGCCTTCTGCTCCTTTTCGAGTTCCGCTTTTGATTGAAAAACCAAATCCTTGGATTCCAGCTTGGCTTCACGAACGATGTTCTCGGCCTCGCGCTGCGCGTTCTGGGTCAGTTGACGGGCTTGATCTTCCAACTGTGCCCTCTTGGCCCCGTCGGACATTCTCCGAATCAGTTCATAGACTCCGATTCCTGCTCCGGCACCCACTACTGCCATCAAGATGTACATGACCAGTGACGTAGACATGGAACTAGCCCCTTTCCGGTCGAGGGCGAGCGTTGGTCGCAGCCTCGCATCGTATGTAGATCGCGTCTGAACTGAAGGAGGACGAGTGAGAGGTGACTACGAGTGGAGACTGGTGCGAACGGAACGCTGGAACCGATTATTCGGGGTATGAACCCCGCGAGGATGAACGCCCTGCCGGGTTGATTCGGACACTTCGTTCCTCGAGAGGAAATCCTCTCGCAGTTCCACCATATCGGCTGGCCTTCCTGACCGGGCGCGAGGTTCGCACCCGAAGCGGCAACGGAATCAACCTGACTCCATTGCTCACCGTACCAACCGACACAATGAACTCTATGATTCGAGCAAGTATGGCCAGAACATTGGCCAAGAAAGGAACGAGGCTCCGCACAGCACGACTCTTTTTCAACTCCGCTAGCATGGCAATTCTGACGTCCATTCCTGCGGCATCGATTCGTATCCCCGAGTGCTCCACCGGTTCGAAGTTCGCCTCAGTCAATACTCCTAATCCCTGATGCCTCCCAACAGTCAACGCCACAATAACAAAGGGTTACAGATTTTTGCAAGCTGATTCATCGGAACAGCGACGTGGGAACTTGTTCCTCGATTGACTCCATCAGCGTTATCATACGCCGCTCTACGACTTCCTCGCCTTCCGTCCGCTTCTTCTCAGCCTCAAAGAGCTGGTGGGCGAGATTGACCGCCGTCAATACGGCCAATTTCGATGGAGTGGTTGTATTCAAACCTTCAGCCAAATGGCGCATTTGCCCATCGACAAAGCTCGCCAAACGGCGGATATAGTCTTCGTCTGCTTCCCCTCGAATCGCATACCGCTGGCCATAGATCTCGACGTACGTGGTCTTAGTCAAGAGCCACCTCCTTCGGGTCCTCCATGCATTCCAGCAATTCGATTTCCCCTAATACTTTCTCCACGCGTGCCTTGATATCCAACCGTTCGCGCTCCCACCGTTTATTCGAATCGCTCTGTTCAGCTAGTCGTTCACGCAACGACTTGAGATCATCTTCAAGCAACGTGTTCCGTTTCTTCAATTCATGGACGAGCCTGACGAGGTCCTTGACACGAGTTTCAAGCGCATCGAGTCGATCCAGTGCCATCAATCCCCCCAACCACAATAAGTTGCGGGGCACTATAGAAACTTGCCCAGATCTTGTCAAGAAACCCGTTCCGAATCCGGTGCTCCTGTGGCACCGGAAAGGCGGATGTACTCCCGATAACTCCGCAGCACGCGCTTCACATACTGTCGGGTTTCCTGGTAGGGAATCATTTCGACAAATTCATCCTGGCTATACGTTCCGTGTTGATCGCGCCAGGAATTGACGACTACCGGTCCCGCATTATAGGCCGCAATCGTATAGACCAGATTGCCTGAAAATTGTTCCAGCAACTGTTCGACGTATCGAACCCCGATTCGAATGTTCGTTTCCTGATCGAAGAGATCGTCACGTCCGACCGGAGGAAGACCGATTCGTTGGGCGACCGTATTGGCGGTCGCCGGCATCACCTGCATGAGCCCGATTGCCCCGACCCGTGATACCGCTTTCAAGTCGTACTGACTTTCTTCACGAATGATCGCGGCGATCAGAAACGGATCAACGCCTTTTGCGTTTTGAAGTTTGATCGTGGGAAGCAATCCGGTGGGATAGGCGACGTCCCAGAGTGCGGGAGAGAGCACGCCGCCGGTTCGTTCTAATTTCTCCCGGAAGCGGCCCCGGGCCAACCGCAACGCATGGTGATAGGCGCCGACTTCGTTGAGCATGGTCGACAGGAGCACGAGCGCTTCCGGATCTTTGCTGTACCGGTCGGTCAAAGCCGCTACTTCCCGGGCTGCATCCGCATCGAGCCCCAAAGTCTTGAGCTCAATAGCGCGTCGATAGGCGTTCTGCTGTCCGATCTCACCACGGTTCGCCGACGCCGGGAGAGAATCGTCACTGTTCGCCGGCGCAGCGTTGTCTCCGACTTCCACCGCGGCTGACGCATCCGCAACGGGAACGGCCAGACGCACCCGGGCCAGCTGACAATAGTATGTGTAGACATACCGCTGACACAGCTGCCGGTACAGTTCGGTCGCTTGAGACGGGCCCCCCTGCTCGGCGGCCCGCGCCATCCAATACAGGGCTTGCGGCTCGAACTCCCCGTCGTGCCGCTCCACGATGGACTGTAAGGTGTCTGTGGCTTCGCGATACTGCCCGGTTCTGTAATGAACCCATCCTATCCGCCAACGAGCTTCGGCTCGTTGTGAGGCAGGCTCTCCGGTTTTTGCGACCGCGCGATATCGGGCGATCGCATCATTGAACTGCTTTTGATCCTCCAGCCAGATTCCGACCAACAATCCGATCTGTCCCTTCTGTTCCGGGGACAGCGAACCGCCCTGCACCGTTTTGGCCAGTTCCTGCAACTTGTCTCCCATGCCTTGGCGCAAATACACGCGGGCCAGCCAGACGGTTGCCTCTTGAGATTCCGCCCCTCCCTCTTTCAGCACAGTACGGAAGGTTTCCCGGGCCTGATCATACTGTTTGAGTCTCACTTGCGCGACGCCGATCTTGAGCTTCGCTTCGGCCCGTCGAGGCGATTGCGGATCCAGCGAGAGAAACTTCTTGAGCTCTTCAATGGCCTCGATATGAAACGCTTGGGCCAGGAAGGCCTGCGCCCGGGCAAATCTGTCCGCGGCCTGGGGGACCCACAGTCCCCCGCCGAGATTGGTCGCCAACAAGCCGCCGGCTTCCTTGGCTTCCGGACTCGCCGGGAATCGCACCCAGAGCTGCCTGAGAGTTTCCCGGCCGTCCGCCACAGCGCCGTCCCGCAGTTGACAGGCTGCACGCCGGAGAAAGGCAAGCGGGGCACTCGGTTCCTTGTCGCTCAGGGCAACGGCCTTGGCAAACCATTCACCGGCTCTTTGACAATCGGAGGCCTGATACCAGGCCTCTCCGGTTCGATATGCCGCCTTTGGCAGGATATTGGAGTCGGGAGTGGCAAGGGGGATGCTTTCAAGCATGATGGCGGCAGCCGTGTTATCGCCGAGATTCAACGAGGCCTCTCCGATCCAAAGTCGTATGTAATCATCAAGCACGGCGAAATCACGCTGCCCGCCCCGCAAAAACTGGATCGATACGGCCGGATTCCGGTCCACGAGCAGGACTCCGGACAGCAACCCGGCGCGCTTGGCCCATATCGTCGCCGGAAACCGCTCCATCAACCGGCGCAACCGTTCGAGCTTGAGCGACAGTACCTGATCTTTCGTGAGGCTCTTTCCCAGACGTTCCTTGGGCAGGGCGCCCGCCAGAAAGCAGGCTTCCGGGGTGTTACAGGCCTCATTTTCGATGGCGTCAGCGCCCCCGTCCGCACGGGCCGATTGAGCGGGAGTGAACACGAAGAGAATGCTGCAAATCGCAGGGAGGATGAAACAAAGCCATGCTCGCGGTCTGATACGATCATGCACGGTATGGTCCCCGTATCTCACGGTGCATGTACTATATATCAGCGTCTTTATCGTCTTGCCAGCAATGGAGCCATGCCGGCTGACCGCCGTCATCTTGTTCCAGTTTTTGCCGCTATGTTAGCCTGACTCATGTCTCACGGGTCGAGTCGTCTCCCGATAAATCTCCTGGCCTTGGACGAGGACGGCATGGTTGAAGTGGTCGGCCAATTGGGTTGGCCGGCATACCGTGCCGGCCAAATCCTGCGTTGGCTCTATCAGCGTCGATCGACATCGGTCGACCAGATGACCGATCTCAGCCGTGCGGATCGATCCACGCTGAGATCGGCCACGGTCATCCGGCGAGCGACGGCCTGCACGGTGTTCCGCGCTGCCGATGACACCCGAAAACTGGTGTTGACGCTTGAAGACGGGCTCAACGTCGAAGCCGTACTGATCCCCGACGACGATCGACTGACTCTCTGCGTCTCGACCCAGGTGGGATGCACGCTGGACTGCGGCTTTTGCCTGACGGGCACGATGGGCTTGAAGCGAAATTTGAAGCCCGACGAAATACTCGACCAAGTTCTCACGGCGCAGGATCAACTCGGGAAGAGCGAGCGCATCACGAATCTTGTCTTCATGGGGATGGGAGAACCCCTGGCGAACTTCGAAAATCTGGCGGACGCCCTTGCGCGGCTGACCAACCGAACGTGGGGTCTGGGTTTCTCGCCGAGACGGATTACGGTCTCCACGGCCGGCCTCGCGTCGCGCCTCAAAGATCTCGCCCCCCTCGGCGTCAATCTCGCCATATCCCTGAATGCCAGCACGGAGGTTCAACGCCAGCGGTTGATGCCCGCGGCAAACGGCATCGCGTCCCTTCGGTCGCTCCTGGCTGCATGTCGCCGCTATCCGTTGCACCCGGGCCGCCTCCTGACGTTTGAATACGTGGTGCTGGCCGGAGTCAACGATCAGATCGACGACGCACGGAGGCTGACAAAACTGCTCCGCGGGCTGCGCTACAAGATCAATCTGATCCCGTTCAACGAATTTCCCGGAAGCACCTTTCGCCGGCCGGCGGATGCCACGGTGCTGGCATTTCAGTCCGTTCTGAAGCAGGGGGGAATCGACGTGTTCATCCGCAAAAGCCGAGGCCGCGACGTGCTCGGAGCCTGCGGGCAACTCGGCAATATACAACCGTCCCGGGGAGAGGCCGCCTTGACACAAATTGAATCGCGTTGCTAGCATGCAGAGGTTCGTTTTTCTCGCCCAATCATGATCGTTCAACTGTCGCGGTTTCTCATAACAGTCCTAGTGCTCGCAGTTGCCGCCTTTGCGTCGGCGCGGCCCGCCCAGGCCACCGATCCGGCTGAATTTCTCCTCTCGAACGGAATGAAAGTCCTGATCGTCGAAGTTCCTAAAGCCCCGGTCGCGACCGTACAGGTTTGGTACAAGGTCGGCTCACGCAATGAGGTGATGGGACGGGCGGGATTGTCGCACATGCTCGAACACATGATGTTCAAAGGCACCAACAAGTATCCCAACGGATCGTTTTCCCGGCTGATTCGGAAAAACGGGGGAATGGACAACGCCTTTACCAGTCAAGACTTTACCGCTTACTTCGAAAATCTCGCCGCCGACCGCGTGGACCTTGCGCTGGAATTGGAAGCGGATCGCATGCAGGGTCTCATCTTGGATCAGAACGAGTTGAAGACCGAACGCGAAGTCGTGAAGGAAGAGCGGCGACTCCGCACTGAAGATGACCCGCAGGGCGCACTGGTCGAAACCCTCTTCGCCCAGGCCTATATGAGCCATCCCTACCACTGGCCGGTGATCGGCTGGTTCGGCGACCTGGATGCGATGACCCTCGAAGATCTCCAGCGGCACTACGACACTTATTACTCGCCGAACAATGCGACGTTGCTGGTGGTCGGCGACGTGAAGGCCGACAATCTTCTCCCGACGATCAAGCAACTGTTCGAACCCATTCCCCGGGGCCCTGAACCCAAGGCGGTCCTGACGATGGAGGGAGAACAGCGGGGCGAGCGCCGGTTTCTGCTCAAGCGCGAAGCTCAGGTGCCCTTCGTCATGATGGGCTTCCGGGTTCCGAACTTCTCCAGTGAAGATTCGTACGCCTTGGACATCCTGGAATCGATTCTCTCTCGCGGGAAGAGTTCGCGGCTTTATCAAAGCCTCGTCTACGATCAGAAACTTGCGATCGCCGTCGGCGCCGAGTACAGCCTGCTGCAGACGGATCCCGGCCTGTTCTATTTCTACTCACTGGTCAGCCCCGGACAAAAAGTCGAGCAGGTCGAGGAGGCGCTGAACCGGGAAATTCACAGGCTCCAGAATGAGCCCCCCACCGACCAAGAACTGCAACGGGCCAAGAATCAGGTAGAAGCGATGCACGTGTTCGAACAAGATTCGAATTTTCGTCGCGCCATGCTGCTGGGCCAGGCCGAATCGATCGGTGCAGGGTGGAAACGAGTCGATCAATTCCTGGAGCGCATTGCGGCCGTCACCCCCAAGGACGTGCAACGAGTCGCCCGCCAATACTTGATCGAGGACACTCGCACTGTCGGCACACTGATTCCCGTACCTCCAAAGCAACCTGATCCGGTGCCGGCTGCGGCACAGCCGGGAAAATCTTGAGCGTGACGGGCGGAACATTGATGGGGATCAAGCATTGGATCGGGCTGGGACTGTGGAGTTGCCTCCTCGTCCTTTCTGCATCCCCCTTGCCGGCTGCGGAGATCGTGCCGACCAGATTCATCGCGGCGAATGGCATGACCGTCGTGGTCCTCGAACAGCATTTTTTGCCGATCGTTGAAATTCATTCGCTCATCAAGACCGGCTCGGCGCAGGACCCGCCGGAAAAGGCTGGGCTGGCCAATCTCACGGCGAGTCTCCTCGACGAAGGCACGACCACCCGCACCTCGAAACAGATCGCGGAACAGATCGACTTCGTCGGCGGATCGCTGGAGGTGAAGGCCTCGGAGGATTTCACGACGGCGTCGGTGAGAGTGCTGAAAAAGGATGCGGAATTGGGCTTCACCTTGCTCGCCGACATGCTCCAGCATCCGGCGTTCAACAAGCAGGAGTTCGAGCGCATTCGCACCCAGATCCTGGGCGAGATGGCCAGCGACAACGACGACCCGGGCCATGTCGCGATGAAGGCGTTCAACCAGTTGGTCTTCCACGGCCATCCGTACCGCTGGCCGCTGAACGGAACGGAGGAAACCCTCGGCAAGATCACCGTGGCGGATGTCGCCGCCTTCTATGCCAAAGAATATATTCCGGGACAAGTCATCCTCACCGTGGTCGGCGACGTCACCGTCGACCAGGTGATGGCACTGGCGCAAACCCATTTCGGAGGCTGGAAAAAATCGCCGGCTCCCGCCAGGAACGTGCGAAAGCCCGGTGCCCTTGAGAAGAAAACCGTGCAATTGATCGAGAAGGATCTCACGCAGTCGAGCATCGTACTGGGGCACGGCGGGATCAACCGCACGAACCCGGACTTCTATGCCGTTACCGTTATGAACTACATCCTCGGAGCCGGAGGGTTCTCTTCCCGTCTGATGGATTCGATCCGGGACAAACAAGGCTTGGCATACGGGATCATGAGCCACTTCGATGCGCGCCTCATGCCGGGATCCTTTTGGATCAGCCTGCAGACGCGAAGTGAAACCACCAACCAGGCCATCACGGGCGTCCTCGCAGAACTGAAGGGCATTCGTGACGCGCCGGTCTCCGATCAAGAATTGGCCGAGGCCAAATCGTTCCTCGTCGGCAGTTTCCCCCTTCGCCTGGACTCCACGGCCAAACTGGCGCAGGTGCTGGCTCAGGTGGAATTCTACGGCTTGGGCTTCGAGTATTTCTCCCAGTATCCCAAGTGGATCGAGCGCGTCACCAAGGAGGACGTCCAGCGCGTCGCGAAACACTACCTGGATCCCCAACGATACGCGCTGGTGGTCGTCGGCAATCTCGCCAAGTCTAGAGTGAAGCACTGAACGCCCAGACACGGCCCTTGGCGATCACCGGCTGTTATGAACATGTCCCCAGATCATCTAGCCGATAAGCTTGTACGGCTTCGCAGCATCCTCTCGGACATGCAGTCCGTTCTCGTCGCCTTCTCGGGGGGAATCGACAGCACGCTCGTGTTGAAGATCGCGCACGAGGAGTTGGGAAGCCGGGCTCTCGGCGTGACAGCCGTCTCCCCGACGTTTCCCCTTCTCGAGCTCGAAACCGCAACGCGGGTCGCCCGAGAAATCGGGGCACGGCATGAGATCGTCCGTACCGACCAACTGACTATTTCCGCTTTCGTACAGAACGATGCAACCCGCTGTTTTCACTGTAAAACAGACTTGTACCGGTTGATGGATGGCATGAAAGGACCGCGGACCTCCCGTTGGGTCGCGGACGGAACGAATCTCGACGATCTGGGAGACGATCGGCCAGGGATTACCGCCGCCCGGCAATGGCAGGTTCGGAGCCCGCTCGTCGAAGCGGAACTCTCCAAGTCCGACGTCCGCACCTTGGCGCGAGCCTTCGGAATCTCGACGTGGGACAAGCCGGCTGCCGCCTGTCTTTCCTCGAGGATTCCGCACGGCACGCCCATCACGGTCGAGAAGCTCGCACGGGTCGAGCAGGCGGAGGCCATTCTGTCAGCGGAGGGGTTCCGCCACGTTCGCGTGAGGGACCACGGCGAAATCGCCCGGCTTGAAGTAGGAACGGAAGAGTTTTCGAGATTTCTTGAACCGGACCTTCGCGCGCGGATCGGCGCGCGCTTGCGGGAGACCGGCTTTCGGTTTATCTGCCTGGATGTGGAGGGCTATCGATCGGGCGGAGTGAGCCTCGGCTGACCACGACCGGCTATTTCGCCGAAGCCTTGGCCAACGCGTCCAAAGCTTCATCCGCCAGCCGACGATGGTCGGTGTCGTTGAGGCTTCGCTGAACGACCTTTTCGGCCACCATCAAGGCGATGTCGGTCGTTTGGCTGCGGATCTCCTGAATCGCCTTTCGACGTTCGTGCTCGATTTCACGGGTCGCATCGCCCTTGATCCGCTCGGCTTCTTGCGTCAGCCGCTGTTCGTTTTCCTCGAGCAGCCGCTGCGCCCGCTCCTTCGCCGCCGCGAGAACACCTTCGGCCTCTTTGGAGGCGGCGCTCAGCTTGGCTTCATAATCCTTGAGTTTCCGCTCGGCCTCCGACCGGTGCCGTTCAGCCTGATCCAAGCTGTCCCGGATCTTCTTCTCCCGCTCCTCCAACACCGCAAGGATGCCGGGAAATGCATACTTGTAGAGGATAAAGAAAAGGATCGCGAAAGAAACGATCTCCCAAAAAATCAACGACGAGAAGAAATGGGACTCAAACTGCGGCATAGACGTCCTCGCGAAAAGCCAGACGTGACCCGGTCGCTCCTGAAAATTCCGCGAACGCCGGTCGACGAATAGCGGTCAGCGCTCCTTATTTCCGAAGGCCCATAATGATGAACGCGATGACCAGGCCGTACAGGGCGATGGCCTCGACCAACGCAAACCCGATCCACATGTACTTTCCGACGCGGCCTTCCGCTTCGGGCTGGCGCGCGACGGCCTCGATCATCTTGCCGAAAATATAGCCGATCCCCACGCCTGCGCCGGCAAATCCCGCGGCGGCGAGTCCCATACCCAACAAAGCTGCAGCTGCTGAATCCATTGTGTCCCGATCCTCCCTTGTCTGTGGCCACACGCGTCAGTGCGCGTGATCCTCACTTCCGTGCAAATGGAACGCATCCCCCAGGTAGACGCAGGTCAACACCGTGAAAATGTACGCCTGGATGAACGCAATACCGACCTCCAACCCATTCATCGCGATGGTAAATGCAAAGGGCAGCCAACCGATCAACAATCCTCCGCTGATCGCCAATCCGAACAACACTCCGAGAATCGTGTGGCCCGCCGTCATATTGGCAAACAGCCGTACCGCCAGAGACACCGGCCTTGCGACCTGGCTGACGAATTCGATGGGAACCATCAAAGGGATGAGCCACCAGGGTGTCCCCGGAGGAACGAGAATACCGGGGATGAATTTCACACCGTGAATGAGCAGACCCATCAAAAGACTGAGCGCATAGACAGTGATGGCGAACACCGCCGTGACGACGATCTGACTGGTGACGGTATAGGTTCCAGGAATCAGCCCGAGCAGGTTGCAGAAAAGGATGAACAAGAACAAGGTGGCGATAAGAGGGAAGAACTTCATGCCCTCTTTTCCCATCGTGTCGAGAATGATGCCGCGGATAAAATCCACCAGGATCTCTCCCAGACTCTGCAGCTTGCCCGGCACGAGTTGCCGGGCCGAACCGGCCATGATCATCAGGAGGGACACCATGGCCACCACGACCCACATCATGATGACGGCCTTGTTGATCGAAATGTCCAACCCGCCGAACTGGACCGGAATGAAGTTGTGGAGCTCGAATGGATGTAGCGGACTTTCTTCCATGAAATTTTTTGCCTATCGCTTAATGAACGTTCACGACTTGGGCCATCGCTGTGCGGAACGATACGCGTTTCGAATTCCAGCGATGACGCCCAGAACCAATCCGCTCACCATACCCCAGGGGTTCGTCTCCCACAGATAGGTGTCGGCCGCCCACCCGAGCCCTCCTCCGACGATCAGCGCAGCAAGCAGTTCCGTTCCCATACGAACGGCCTGGCCGAGCCCCGCATAAAACGGATCCTGTGAAGGGGGCATGGTTCGCCTCGGCTGACCCACTGAGGCGAGTACTCAACCAGCTGCCTGAGTAAGGACTCTCCCGATGGCGGGCGCGCAATTCAAGCAGAATATCCGTGAACTTGTCAAGCCGACCGCTGCTGTGAAAGGTCTGGACGGCTGAGGTATAGTGATGAGGCTGGGCCGGTCGCCGGACCGCAGTCGCCATGATCAGACTCTCCCTGCCCTCAAAATCAGCGTTCCTGAACGGCCCGCCCCAGCCGTTGGTGCTGACACTCGCTTCGCCCCAACCGGTTCGACCGGTGGACCTCTACGCACGCTTGGCCTCGATCTCCGGTCCCTCGTTCTTGCTCGACAGCGGCAGTCCGCAGCACGGCTCCGGGCGATTCTCCTATATCGGAAGCAGCCCCGTGACCGTCTTCTCGAGCCGCCAAACCGGCGGTTGTGCGCCGGAACCAGACCCCTTTCACGTCCTGCGCAAGGAAATCGCCGTAGGACCCATTGCAAGAACACCGCACCTGCCTCCATTTTTCGGCGGGGCGGTCGGATACTTGAGCTATGATTTTGCCCGACGCCTGGAGCATCTGCCGGCGACAGCCCCGGTCGATCTGTCTCTTCCGGATCTGCAGTTCGCCTTGTTTGATGTGGTGACAGCCGTCGATCATGATCAAAACCGAATCCACATCATGTTCTGTCCTTCGGCCACGCGCTTTCTGGGAGAAGATCGGGCCAAACTCCTTCAGGAAGGATTGGACAAAATTGCAGGCTGTGAAGCGAGCTACGCCGCCTCGCAGACGGACCCGCCGTCGGATTCGGCCATTCCGTCCGTCTCGTTCGTTCCCGAGCAATCTCGGGAGGCCTATCTCGACCGCGTCGGCCGATGTCAGCGCTACATTTCCGACGGAGATATCTATCAGGCCAACCTCTCCCATCGTTTTACCTTTCGCATCCCCGGCTGCCGTACGCGGGCGGAACGTCTCCGATATGAGCAGGCTTTGTATCGGCGGCTCGCGCGCGTGAACCCTTCTCCCTTTTCGGGTCTGCTACGTTTCGACGACGTGACCCTGATCAGCGCCTCGCCCGAACGCCTCGTCCGAGTCCGCGACGGATGGGCGGACACCAGACCCATCGCCGGCACCAGACCGCGCGGTCGGGATTCAGAGGAGGACCGCCGACTGGTTGCCGAACTTCTCGCCACCGAAAAGGAACGAGCTGAGCACGTGATGCTTGTCGACCTCGAGCGAAATGACCTCGGCCGTGTCTGTGAATTCGGAAGTGTTCGCGTGGACGAGTTCATGGCGGTGGAGCAGTATTCCCATGTGAGCCACATCGTGTCCAACGTCAGCGGCCGTCTTCAACCGAATGTCGCGCCGTTCGACGTGATCAGGGCCGTGTTTCCCGGCGGGACCGTCACCGGAGTTCCGAAAATTCGCTGCATGGAGATCATCGATGAGTTGGAACCCGTCCGCCGAGGACCCTACACCGGGTCGTTCGGCTACATCGGGTGGAACGGGGACGTGGACCTCAACATCATCATACGGACATTGGTCCTGTCGGAACACACCGGATATCTGCAGGTCGGGGCCGGCATCGTCGCCGATTCGGATCCCGCTCTCGAATATGATGAAACGCTTCACAAGGCGGAGGCGTTTTTTTCCGCACTGCAACGGGGACATTCATGTGGATCTACTTGAACGACCGATTTGTCGATGACGCGAACGCCATGATTTCGGTTTTTGATCACGGGCTGCTGTACGGTGACGGGGTCTATGAAACCATCCGCTCGTACGGGGACCAGATCTTCATGCGGGACGAGCATCTGGACAGGCTGCGACGTTCCGCCGACGCCATCGGGTTGCGCGTTCCGGTGGCGGAAGACGATTGGCCCGCGCTATTGAACGAGGCCATGCAACGCAACGACGTCGGGAACGAGCAAATCGACGCCTACATTCGAATCACCCTCTCGCGCGGTGTCGGCGACATCGGACTGGATCCGGCCCTTTGTCCGACGCCGACGGTGATCGTCATGACGAAACCGCTCTCCCCGCCCCCGCCTCATCAATATCAAAGCGGGGTCGATCTCATCGTGGCCAAGACCCGGCGCAATTATCCGGGAGCGCTGGATCCGCAAATCAAATCGACGAGCTTTCTCAACAATATTCTGGCCAAGCGTGAGGCCATTGCGGCGCAGGCGTTCGACAGTCTATTGCTGAACTGGGAGTCCCATCTCGCGGAATGTACGGTGAGCAATCTCTTCTTTGTGACGAACGGCCGTCTCCGCACACCGTCGCTGGCTTGCGGGATTCTCGACGGCATTACCCGCCGGATTATTTTGTCACTGGCCCGAGAGGAAGCGATTCGGGTCGAGGAGGGCGCTTACACCCTCGATCAGCTCGTTCAAGCCGATGAATGTTTCCTGACCAATACCACCATGGAAGTGATGCCGGTCACGAGCGTGAACCGGGGTCCGCTTGGCACAGGCAAACCGGGTCCACTCACCCGCAGACTGCATCAAATTTTTGTCACCAATCGGCCGAGATTTTTACAAGCTTGATCGCCCGTCGCGCCTCTATCCTCTTGTTCTATCGAGTGCTCCTTCCCAATTTTCCGGGCATGGCTTCTGCATTTTCTTGACAGACAAGTCAGGGCTGCTATCGTTTGTGGGCATACCATGAATCAATTCGATCTCGGGCATCATGAACCATGCCGGTACCGGACGCGCCTCCGAGTCGCCGCGACGGCGCTCGCGGCTTGTTCCTCCCTGGCCCTATTCGTTCCGAGTCATGCCTCCGCCGAAATCTATCAGTATGTCGGTCCCAACGGATCGATTTCCCTCACCAATGTCCCATCGGATTCCCGCTACCGGCGGGTGGACATCGATGCGGCGCAGTTTCACACCGTGCTCCCGGAACACGAATTGGAACCGCTCATCCGGCGTCATTCGTCTCAGCATCAACTGCACCCCGCACTCATTCGCGCCGTCATTAAGGCAGAGTCGAACTTCGATCCCCGGGCGGTCTCCCGCGCAGGAGCCGTGGGACTTATGCAATTGATGCCTCAAACCGCCGTGCGGATGGACGTCCGGGACTTGTACGACCCCGAAGAGAACGTGGCGGGAGGCACCAAGTACCTGAGGCAGCTGCTCGACCGGTTTCACGGAAACTTGCCCCTTGCCTTGGCCGCCTATAACGCCGGGGAGCATGTCGTGGAACGGTATCAGGCATTGCCGCCGATCGACGAGACCAGACAATATGTTCGCAAAGTGCTGCGCTACTACCGAACGTTTCTCGTGCGCGACGGCGTGATCACGGAACGTCCGCTCAACCGGTACGCCCCCCCGAGTTCAGCAGCAACCCCCGAGACTTTCGAGCCTGCTTCCCGCTGATCCCCTCGGTGATCGACAGGCGGCTGTGGTGCTGCCAGCCGGCCCGTCTTGCCTGAGGAAAGTCCGACCGGTAATGGGCTCCGATGCTGTTTTCCCGCCACAACGCCGCTTCGGCGATACACTGTGCAACCTGGATCATATTTTTTACTTCCAGCGAAGCCCGGGTTCCCAACGGCTGTCCCATCATTTGGGCCCACCGCGAAAGCTGCGCGCAAGCCCGGATAAGAGATTCTCCCGAACGGATCACCCCGACTTGCCCCCACATCGTCCTTCTGAGCGAACTGCGAAGCTTTTCCGTATCATCGACCGATCCGTCATGCTCGGCGTTCAACGCCGCCTCGTGGGCGCTGAGGGACGGGACATCGTACCGATCGCCGTAACCGACGGCCGCGATCGCGGCACGTGCGCCGAACACCAACCCTTCCAGCAATGAATTACTGGCCAAACGATTGGCTCCGTGAACTCCGCTGCAGGCGACTTCACCCGCGGCAAACAACCCCGGCACCGACGTGGCGCCGTTCACATCGGTCCAAACTCCTCCCATCATGTAATGCGCGCTGGGAGAAACCGGGATCCATTCCTCGGTGATATCGATGTCATACCGTAGACAGGTCGCATAGATGGTCGGGAAGCGGCGCCGGATAAAGTCCGCGCCCAGCTGGGTGACGTCGAGATACACATGCCGGGCCTTCGTCGCGGCCATCTCCGCCCAAATGGCGCGAGAGACGATGTCCCTGGGAGCCAACGCTCCCATCGGATGATAGCGATGCATGAAGAGTTCGCCTTTCGTGTTGCGCAGCAGGGCGCCCTCTCCACGCATGGCTTCCGACAGTAAAAAGGGGGGGCTCGATGGAAGGTACAGGGCGGTCGGATGGAACTGCACGAATTCCATGTCTTGCAGGACCGCACCCGCGCGCAGGGCCATGGCCATCCCGTCACCGGTGGCATTGGGTGGATTGGTCGTGCGGGCATACACTTGGCCGGCTCCGCCGGTCGTCAGAACCACCGACCTGGCCGGCATCAACAGCCGACGCCCCGAGTGCTCATCCAGCACCAGCGCACCACAGCATCGCCCGTCTTCGATCACCAGATCCACGGTAAAGTGGTAGTCGAGCCGGCGGATGCGCGGACGCCTGAGGGCCTCGGCCATCAGGACCCGCACCATTTCGTTGCCCGTCGCGTCCCCTTGAGCGCGTAGAATCCGGCTCCGGCTGTGAGCCGCCTCGCGGGCAAACGCGAATTTCTCTCCCGTCTTGTCGAACTTCGCGCCCCATTCGATGAGTTCCTGAATCCGGTGAGGCCCTTCTTCGACCAGAACACGCACCGCCTCTTTTCGGCAGAGTCCGTGGCCGGCCTTGAGCGTGTCGGTCAAGTGGATGGCGACATCGTCTTCCTCGCTCATGGCCACGGCGACTCCTCCCTGCGCATGGATCGAGCTGCTTTGGAGGGGATGGCCTTTGGTCAACATGAGGACCCGACCGGCCCGGCTCAGCTCCAGGGCCGCGCGAAGGCCGGCGACCCCGCTGCCGATGACGAGAAAATCAGCCGATGGTGATGAAGAGGACGGGAGGCGCCGCATGCGTCACCTTTTCGATGGCACGATGGAATCCGCACCGGCCTGGCGCTGGCTCATGCCGAACGGCGAATCGCCTTGAACCCCTCGAAGCAATACGGATTTTGTCCCTACCCACTGCAGGCGAGTGTGGCCTCGCTGGCGTTGTCCGGGATCCTCGGCGTCCTTTTTCCATACCCCCTGCCAATGGACGTGCACATCGATGTCGTCTCCCTCGATCATGATCCGCTCCACTCTGAATTCCAGAGCGATGTGATGAAACGCTTCAAAATCGTTCTCGGCATCCCGCTGGAGCAGCTCCAGCTGATCAGTCGGCACCATCAACGAGGCCATCCCCGAAGCATCCTTCTTCACATAAGCCGAGCGAAGTGATTCTATGGCTTTGTCAATGCGGAGATAGCGCTCGTGGTCCTCCGGATATTGAGCGGTCTTGCCGCCACATCCGGCTGCCGCAAGAACCGCTGCCAGTGCGCAGATGATGACATAACGAATGTGTGTCGAGATCATCGTCGTGCGGCAGTATAGAAATCGGCGACGAAGGAGGTCAAGCGACGTGCAATGGCTTGCATTTTGAGACCAAACTCCTTTAGACTCCGCCGCGAAGGAGAGGAACAGAATGGCTAGCGTGCTCAAGAAACGCCGGAAGAAAATGCGCAAGCACAAGTACAAGAAACTGCGCCGGCGCCAGAAATTCCTTCGACGCAAGAGCTAATCCCACCCATCGCACCGGGAGGAGGACGGCGTGCCGGAAGGCAAGAAAGTTCGCATCCGCGTTCGCACGGTCACCTGTGTGTACGTCGGGGACTTTCTTATTCCCCCGATGCGGCATCGGGTGTCCGACGCCATCAATGAAGAGCAGCGGCTCTTTATCAACCTCACCGATGTCGTCATCAACGACAAGGATCGCTCGGAGTTTGTGGCCGTCAATAAGAATCTCATCGAATCCATCGCTCAAATCTGACGTTCATCTCCTCGCATCCGCCGACAGGCCGGCCCCTGCCCATTCCGGCGTTTGCTCGTCGCACCAAGCTGCGTGCCCCTGAGACCGACATCCATGCCTACGCTCGGCAAATTGTTCCCGTTCGTCAAACCGTATCTTTCCCGCATGGTCGCAGCCGGCCTGCTGGTGATGATCGTGGCCGCGATCAATCTCGCGCTGCTGAGGTTGGCAGGCACCCTCTGGGACGTGATTACCGTCAGTCACGACGCTGCACGCATGACGCAATTGATCGGAGCGTTTCTGGGACTCGTGCTCGTCCAGGGACTCTGCTCGATGGGACACAGCTATTTGACTGCGTGGGTGTCTCAACGCATCGTGGCCGACTTTCGAATCCACGTCTTCGCGCATCTTCAAACGCTTTCCGTGTCCTTCTTCGCCCGTCGCCGGACGGGCGAGCTCTTGTCGCGCCTCATGAACGACGTGACGCTCATGCAATCCATCGCCACCGAGACGCCTATCGACACGGCCAAACAGCTCGTCACCTTTGTCGGCGGCATCGTCTTCCTCCTCGTCATGAACTGGCGATTGTGCTTGCTGATTTTGATCCTCCTGCCGCTGCTGGTTCTTGTGGCGCGGTTCTTCGGCCGGAAGCTCAAATCGCTTTCCACGTCCATCCAAGACCAGACCGCGGCGTTGAGCACGTTAACCGAAGAAGTCATCTCCGGCATCCGGATCGTAAAATCCTTCGTGCAGACCGACCGGGAAACCGGTCGGTTCTCGGATCAAATCGAGCGAAATCTGTCCCTCGGCATGCGACGAGCCGGCATTATGGCCGTGTTCATTCCTGTCATCAGTCTCCTGACGTTCTCCGCCGCTGCCGCCGTTCTCTGGTACGGAGGCCGGCAGGTGATCGAGGGATCGGTGTCTCCCGGCGACCTGTTTGCCTTCGTGCTGTTCGCCGGAATCCTGATCGGTCCGTTCAGTTCGGCCGCCAGGGTGTTCGGGCAAATTCGGGAAGCACAAGGCGCCACGCAGCGCGTCTTTGAAATTCTGGAGGCGCGACCGGACATCCACGACACCGTGACCGCGTATCCCATCGACCGGATCACGGGCCATCTCCGCATGGAGCAAGTAGGGTTTGCGTATGACGTCCGGCAACCGGTACTCACGGAATGCTCCTTCGAAGCGCAGCCCGGGCAATTAATCGCGATCGTCGGACCGACGGGAGCGGGGAAAACCACTCTCATCAATTTGATCCATCGCTTTTACGATCCGACGGAAGGCCGGATCATGGTCGACGGCATCGAACTCCGGAACATCACCTTGAATAGCTGGTATCGGCAAGTGTCCCTCGTCCCGCAGGAAACGATCCTGTTCGGCGGGACGATCCTGGACAATATCCGGTACGGCAATCCTCAGGCCGACGACGAATCCGTCCATGCCGCCAGTCGCGCGGCCCATGCGCACGATTTCATCGTCGGCCTTCCGGACTCGTACCAGACCGTGGTGGGTGAAAAAGGCGTCAATCTATCGGGCGGGCAACGGCAGCGCATCGCGATCGCCAGGGCGATTCTGAAAAATCCCCGGATCCTGCTGCTGGATGAAGCGACGTCGTCCCTCGACAGCGAATCCGAGCGGCTGGTCCAGGAAGCCCTCGAACGGTTGATGACGGGGCGCACGACGTTCGTCGTTGCGCATCGTTTGACGACGATCCAACGGGCCGATCGCATTCTGGTGCTCAACAAGGGCGTCCTGGTCGAGACCGGCACTCACCATGAATTGATGGATCGCAAAGGACTCTACCAGTACCTCTATTCGTTGCGTCTCTCCGAACTTCCTCTCTAGCGCTGCGACTCGGATTCAGTCCACAACGGTCGGTGGCAGGTGGCCGCCGCGCCTGGTTTGCCCTATGCCGGCACTCCCCGCCCGTGATTTAACGGGTCGCTAACGAGGCCGTAACTCCGGCGCAACACCACCTATCTACCATGGCGGAGGCTGTGAGGGTTCCGGCATGGACCGTACCAAGGGGTGATTCATGTTCGCAGGCAAGAAGATTCTCATCGTCGAGGACGAAAAGGACATCCTTCACCTGGTGAAGCTGTACCTCGACAAAGAAGGATTTCGCACGCTCACGGCGGCGAACGGAATCGATGCGCTCAGACAAACCAGATCGGAGCATCCCGACCTCGTCATCTTGGATCTCATGCTTCCAGAAATCGACGGACTTGAGGTCTGTAAAAAGCTCCGGCTGACTCCGCAAACCGCCATGCTGCCCATCATCATGCTCACGGCTAAGAGCGAAGAGTCCGACATGGTCGTCGGGCTTGAACTGGGAGCCGATGACTACGTCACGAAACCCTTCAGCCCGCGCGGACTTGTCGCTCGCGTGAAAGCCTTGTTTCGACGCCTTGCGCGGGCCAACGATCGGGAGATCAGCACCTACCAATACGGTTCACTCCATCTCAACCTCTCACGCCATGAAGTAACCGTGGACGGGCAGGAAGTGCCGCTGACGGCCAAGGAGTTCGGATTGCTCGAGCACTTACTGAGAAATCCAGGACGGGTGCTGACCCGGGACGTCCTATTGAACAACGTGTGGGGATATGATTATCACGGAACCACGAGAACCGTGGATGTCCACGTCCGGAGAATCAAGCAGAAGCTTCCACTTCTCAATGATGCGATTTTGTCCGTCAAGTCTCTCGGATATAAGCTCAAAGATCTAAGCATGGCCGCATAGCTGAAGCGCTTCTCCGGCCCGGCCTTCTCACGACAGAAATCTTATCTGACTGTTGACGAAGCGGCGGGAATGACACGACGACCGGACGAAGAATCGGGCTGTTCCTTAATCTGGAGCCCAATCTCCTGTAGCGCTTTGGGATACTGCGCGCAATACTCCTTGGCTCTCATTGGAACTTCTTCATACTTCTCCAGACACGCACGATAAGACTTCACCAAAAGCGCGGCTTCATTGTAGACCGCGGTAGCGGCCTCGGCCTGGCGAAACGTCTGGCATTGAATGGCGGCCTCGCGGTCGAGGAGCGTATCGCCGGCCATCTTGGCACAGGTCACATCGATGTACTGATGGGGCTTTGTGCAAGCCATCAGTCCGCAAAACAGAATAATCGCGAGCGCGCGTCCTTGAATCCGTGGAATAGCCGCCATGGACATAATCTCCATGGTGGCGGACACACATTACACCTTCACTAAAGCAGTATTACGGCCCGGTTAAATTTCCAGAATTCCGCTTGTTCTATGCCACTTACCGCCAGCCGCCTCACGATGGAACGGCTATGCCATGTTAGGATCGAGCTCCTCGGAATATCCGTCGCGCAGCGGTTCACGCGACCACACAGGGAACTTGATATAATTATTTCGCGCAAGGGAGAGGATCACATGGGAACCGCGGATCAATCATCGGTCGTCATCACCAAGGGAACCTGCTACGCGATATTTGCCTACGACATCGGATCTTCCATCAACCTGGATGAGGCTGACCGCCGTATCACCGCCGGCACCGAGCGGGGACGTCTCCGTCACAAGGCCAGGGCCCCGCAGTACTTCGAATATCGCCCGGCTCCCTTGCGCTTGATGCAGGAGGGCGGCACGTTGACCGTCGCCAACTACTCGTCGAGCCCGACATTCGAGGTCATGGTCTACGATTTCGGCGCCGTCACCATCACCTACCGATTCGCCTTGGACGGACCGTTCGACAATTTGCTCGAACTCAGCGAGGCGCTCTACGAGCATGAGCAGCTGTTGACGGAATCACGCGCGCGGGTCGAGCAACTCATCCAGACCATTCATCCGGCTGTCGAACGACCGAGGATCGCCACGGAAGTGGAAGACTATCTCATCTTCGAAATCAACGCATGCACCTCCCAGGATATTCCTTTGTGGGTATCCCGGGAAGCCGAACTGGCCCGCATCCTTCGCGGAGAGCGCACGCCCCTGTCGGATCAGGAAATCCACGACGCCGTCTCATGCCGCATTTCGTTTGGGACGGATGACGCCGCCTTGATCGACTGGCATTCCGCCGTGTTGTTCGGAAGGGATATGGACGACGTGCGCGCCGTGCTGGAGTTTGCGAATGTCGAGTTGATGGAAATGCGGATGTTGGACGAACAGCTGGACCAGTCGCTCGATCAAGGATACGAGGCGCTTTCCCGGAAGCCGCGCCTGCTATCCCTACCAGGGTCGTACGATAAGGACACCACTCTCATCGCCCAGCTTCAGGTCGACGGCGCGCTCCTCTTCGAACGAGTCACCAACACGCTGAAGCTGCTGGGAGACCAATATCTCGCACGGGTCTATCGATTGGCCTCTCAACGCTTTCACTTGGAAGACTGGGACGCGAGTATTTTGAGGAAGCTGGAAACGCTGGAAAGTATTTACGGCAAGATGTCGGACCGGGCCGGGACGAGGCGGATGGAGTTGCTGGAATGGATCATCATAGTGTTGATCACCGTGTCCATTGCGGTCTCGTTCGTTCCGATCGGCAAACCCTGATCAACGCCCTCTTTACTACGCAAGGAGAACAACCTATGACCATTTCCTCAGCCAGACTCTCTCTGCACCGCTCACTGCCATACATTGGGATCGTCTGTCTGTTCCTGGCCGGAGGCTGCGCGACGAGCCCGTCAGAACGGCAAGGGCAGAGGAGCGACATCGAGATCGGCACCACCACCAAGGCCGATGTGCTCAAGCGGTACGGGGCGCCGGACTTGGTGCAAATGCTGCCGGATGGGGAAATCGCGACCTATCGACCGAGCGCATCGCCGCAAGCCAAACCGACGGTCAGCGTGCCGACTGTTCAGGCAGGGCCGGCAGGAATGATGACCACCCAGAATCAAACGGTCGAACCGGGGTTGGGCAAGAATACCCGTTCATCCAACCGTCTCCAAACGGAATTACAGATCCGGTACGATCAACAAGGCGTCGTCAGGGAACTGATTCAGTGACGATCAGGTCACCGGCAGCGAGTACGCCGTGATTCCACGGGCACTTCGGTCAGGAGTTCCCGAGTTCTTTGAGCATCCGCTCGGCCTCCGCCTTGTACTTACGCTCCCAGGTATAGCGGTAATGCGGCCGATCGAAATGCATGACGGCCTCCAGCTGTCGTTTGGCCTCTTCCCGCCGGCCTTGCTTCAGATAGAGTTTGGCCAGCATGATGCGCGCATTGGCGAAATTGCCGTCGGCCGCCACCGAGCGCTCGAGATAGTCCTGGGCCTTCTTGTCGCTTCCCCCCAAGATCCAAGGGATCTCCATCAGCAACCCGCCCATCATCTGAAGCGCTTGGGAATGTTGCGGATCGAGTTCGATGGCGCGCTGCGCGCAGTACTTGATTTCTTTCACGGCAAACGCCGCATTCGTGACGCCCCGGAGGCGTGCGGCACTGCCGATGTTCAACGCATGAAAAAAATGGGCGTCCGCCAGGCGCTCGTCCATTTCAAAGGCCTGTTTGGCTGCTTCCGCACCGGCGTCATAAGCCGCCAGACGCTTCGTCTCGTCCGTCAACATATCGTCCGCCATATCGAAATAGGTTTCCGACAACTTCACCAGCAACGACGGAGACGGTTTACCCTTGCGCACCTCTTCGAGTAGCAGTTGAAGCTCCCGCTCGAGCGTCTGCGGATAGCCGACGGGCATGTCATTTCGCTGAGCGACCGCGTGTCCCGCATCTACAAGCATCCAACTGACGAGTCCGATGATGATCCACTCAAGCCGGTTCATTCGCCCTTATACACTTTCCGAGCGAGGCTCCGTCAAGTGTCACACATCCACATCGTGTTGGTCACGTTGATAGCGGCCTTCGACGGAGATTCGGGAACCATCCCGTCATCGGAGGCGTTTGCTGGATGGAATGGAGGAAACGTCGCGGTTGCGGCGACTATTAGAGGTAGGGCTCCGCGGCCGCCAAATCGCGCTCCTCGTGCGATTCAGCTTGATCGAGGCCGAATGGTTCGCGACGCAATTCGCTGCCGTTGCGCGTCCGATAGACCAATTCGTTTGTCTGGAAATCATATTCGGGGATGTCTTGATTCTCCCACCGCTTCGTGAAGTATTGATAGAACAGCGTGTAGAGCCCGTGGTGATCCACTTTGTGCTGAAACACGTATTCGGGCATCCATCGAACGTCCAGTCCGGTGTGGTAGTGCTGGAGCCACAAGTAATCGCCAAGGATGATCATCCGAACGTGTGGCCGATCCGAATACAGTTTCAAACGGATGACCTTTCCGGCGGCACGCAGTCTCTTGATTAGCGAGATCGTCTCGACCAATTCGTCTCTGAGCCGAGCCGGCGTGACGTCCAAGTGCGAGAGGGACTGGGCCCGGCGCACGGCCTCTTCCGAAAAGGGATTCAGAAGAATCAGTTTTGCCTCCAGACACGTTTCGAGTAACGCATGAATCTCCGCTTTGTCGTCGATGACCGTGCCGTGGCCGGTGACGCCGATCGCCAGCACGGTTCTTCCCAGGCTCTGCTCCTGTTTGAGTCGTCGAATCGCCCGGTCGGCCACCGGATTGTGCGACGAGAAGAACGAGATCAGGCCTGCGCCCCTGGCCATGACCGCCTGTCGCCGATCTTGAAAGGCTTGCCACAGATAGCTGGATACCGCGATCAGGCAGAGCGCCACACACACCTCCATGGCCAACAGCAACACCTGTTCGTGTTCCACGCGCGACCAGAACGTCAAGAACTGCCGGGCGATGTTCGGCAGCGACCAGGCGATGCCAGCGCTCAGCACCACGACCAATCCATGAAGGCCGAGCATCCCCGCCTCCCGTCCGACATCCTTTAATTTCGCGATCAATGCTTTGCCCTTGTCCATCATCCTCCTTCTCGTACACGGCCGATTGAGCTCAAACCCTAGCCTTGTCCGCATAGGATAAGTCTCACCGACCGGGGTTACACCCACGTAACGGGTGGGCCAACGGAAGGTTAATTGATGCGGCTTAACCCTGAGAAGGCTTGGGCCGGGCTAATTGCTCGAGGAGGATGGCGTCCAGGCGGGTTCTGGCTTGCTCATTCAGCCGATGGAGCTCGTCCCTGGCGGCAAGCGGATCGTCGAAGCTTCGATCGGATGGCGCGATGGGTGCCAGCGTAAATATCTTCAGAAGTGCAGAACGGGGCACGGCGGGTTTGGCCTTCCACGGGTTGTAGAGCGGATCGCCGAACAGCACCATGCGCCAGCTGACCCATCGGCTGGTCAAGTAATACGCATCGGCCAGGGAGTACTGTCCGGTCATCATGAGAGAGACGAATTCCAGAGGTTCCGGGAACGAGTCGAGATACGGCTCACCCACGGAGCCGAGCGTGGCGGCAATACCCCGTTCCAGGGCGTTCTTGCACCATCCCGATTCCGAAGAGTTGTGAATGCTGACGGCTTCAGCGGATGCCATATGGTAACCGATTGCGCCAGGCCGGAAGGCGAATGCATCCTCGTACTGCCGCAGACGATACCACCCGACGTAAAGGGCCACATCCGGAGCGTCACCCGGACGCTGAAACCTTGCCTCGGTATTCTCCAATACGGAGCGATAGGGAGCCTGTCTATCCAGAAAGTCTTTCAGGTCGCGCAGGCTTTGGTCATATCGGCCATAGGTGTCGGTCGGTTCCTTTGCCGGTAACCCGCGGGCATCCAGGTAGATGGTCCCGATCAAACCCCGTGCTTCCGCTTCCATGGCTTGATCGACCAATTTCGACGCTTGGCCGGCCGTCGGGGCATCGAGCCGGCTGACCATCAAGAGAGGGATCTCACGGCGAGACAGGACAGGCTTGGCGGCGGCATGGTAGTACCGGTTCGGCAGCCGCCAGGCGGCGCCGTAGTCGCCGACGTCGGACCACAACAGACTCAGCTCGCTGTCCACACTCGCATCGGCAAACTCCGTCGTCAAGCGCTTCAGCTCCAGCGCGGCCAACGCATAGACGCCATAGACCCCATAGACCTGCTCCACCTGCTGATACAATGCATCCCGGCCGGACGACACCGGAAGTCTCAGTGCTCCCAACAACAGTCGGAGCCCTTCCGCCTGCCGGGCCAGTCTTGGGCTCGCATGGGCTTCGACCGAGGACTCGGAGCTCTTGGGGAAACCCTGATCCAACTGCGTGACGCCGGCGATGCCCTGGTATTGCCCTACAACCTCCTTCAACCGACTGTATGACTGCATGCGTGGGGTGGCATCGAGTGTTTTCACCCGTTTCAACGTCGCTTCGATCACGGTATCGACTTGGGCGAGAAACGCAACGTTGCGTTCGAATTCCGGCACTCCCTGATTGCTCCTGTTATTGGACGGGGGCGCTTGGGGCATCCCGGCAATCTGCTGCGCGGCACGCTCCACAGAGAGAAGTCGTGATCTGGCTTGCGTCAGCCGATCTCCCGCATCTTGCCTCCAGCGGCGCTCTTCCGTCGTCAGGAGCGGCGCGCTGACCCGCAACGGAACCCCGTACACCGTGACGAGTACGCGGACGGACCGCTGAAAACTCTCCGCTTCAAGCATCCGTCGCAGCGGAAGCACCAGCTGTCGCTCGTACGCTTCCCAGGTCATGGTGTCGTCCTTGGAAAGATCGAGGCCGGCAATATGTTTTACGGGGATACCCCGACGCATGGCATAGTGGCGGGCAACCGCTAAACTGTCCTCACTGTTGCGGTTCGCAACGATCACGACTTGGCTCGGGGCAAGTTCACCCCATGCCGGCACAACGGCCATTCCCCAGAGCGCCATACAACAAAGCAGCCATCTGAGAACCCCCCGACCGACGGCTTTCTCCTGTTTATCATCGTGCGCGTGAACTCCATCCCGGCCGAAGGTCTCATGAAGCCATGTCTCGATCATGTGGGTTTTACACTCATGTAATCACTGGGTAACCACGAAGCAACATTATAGCGATACAGTTTGTGCAATCACATTATCAATCAAGGAGGAGAGGATCATGGTCACCGTTGGACAATTGATGAAGCAGGATCTTGTCACCGTCGACACAGGCACCTCTGTCGTCGAGGCGGCCAAGTTGATGAAGGCTTGCAACGTCGGCAGCGTGCTCGTCTCTCAAGAGAACCGCATTGTCGGTATCGTCACCGAATCGGACGTCGTCAGAAAATTCGTCGGCGTCGATCGCGTCGCGTACTTCACCCCCGTTGAGTCGATCATGAGTAGTCCCGTGTTGGGCATCGAAGCACGCAGGCCGATTACGGAGGCGGCCGACCTCATGAACAAGCACCGCACCCGCCATCTGGGCGTCACGAAGGCCGGCGCCATCGTCGGCGTCGTGTCCGTGCGAGATTTCCTCCAGCCGGTGGCCGTCGACGACTTCTAGGACCTCCCTCGGATCGGCGCCCTGCTCAATCGGCCGGGCCGCCTTCAGGAGGCGTCACAATCCGGTGTGCATTGGCGTTGATTGGATGTCGAGGCGTGACGTGAAGGCGATGAATCAGGTGTCGGACCGCAGTTTGTATCCTACCCCCCGCACCGTGACGATCAACTTCGGAACGCCGGAATTCTCTTCGATCTTCTGGCGGAGGGAATGGATATGGACGTCGAGGGCGTGTTCTTCCAGCGCGTAGCCGTCCCCCCAGACACAGTTCAACATTTCTTGCCTGGTAAAGACCCGGCAGGGAGACTCGAGAAAACATCGCAGAATGAGAAACTCTTTGGGCGTCAGGTTCACGCTTCGTCCGCTGACCGTGACTTCGTGACGATCAAGGTCCATCTGCAGGATTCCGGCAAAGCTATAGGTCGCGGGCTTTCTGCCCAACTCCGTGCGGCGCAGGACCGCTCGAACCCTCGCGATCAGTTCCCGGGCGCTTCGACCGCACAAGATGAGATCCGCCCCGCGGTCGAGATCGTCAAGATACGTTTCCTCTTCAGTGTCGTTGGCGCCGTTGACGCTCTTGACGTCCTGAACGGCGATAATGGGAACGGATCGCAGGTTCGCCTGCAACCGAAGCCGGTTAAAGCTGCAGGTCTGACGATCCGCGACGATCAGCGACGGAGTGGCATGTTGCGCAGCCTCGAGCGCGGCCTGCTCGTTGGTGGTCATCAAGACCCCGTACCCGGCATCCTTGAGACTGGTTTCAAATGCCGATCGGGCCTGTTCGCTATTGGTAATAAGGAGAATCGTATCCTTCGGTGTCGTCATGGTGGGGACCTGCGATGAGCTCATCATGTCGTGCAAGCACTCTAATGCGTTTTCACAAAATCGCGATTAACGCAAACGACCGGAAGATTTGATTATTTGTTAACAGCGACTGCACTGCACAGGCGCCCGCCATGAGATCGGACAGCCCGTTTCCTGCCGCTTCGCAGAACAGTACTTCGTAGGATCGAGAGAGTCCGTTATGGCAAGGATGCGCGAGGCCCGAAGGCCCGCAATGTGGAAAGTAGAAGAACGGATTCCAACGGGGGACAGGAAATGGTCAGACCGACGCTCGACTGCCTGAGTTACTTGACCTTGGAGAAGTCTGCGTTGATTTTCGCTTCTTTGCCGTCCTGAAAATTGACGACGAACACCGATACGGCGTTGGGATCGAAACTCTCATAGGAGAACACGGCGGTAAACCGTGACCGATAGGCGGGACCGCTGCCTTCATTTTTTCTCCCGCGCTCGGCTTTCCCGATATCGATCGGCTTGATTCGTTTCGTGCCTTGCTGCATCTCGATCAATGCGCCTTCGGCGAAGTATTCGTCGTCGCCGCACAGCTGTACTTCGACTTCCATGTTCGGCATGTCGACGACCTTCTTGATGAATTCCTCCGGCATGCGGATTTCCGTCTTTCTCTTCTTCGACTCGGATGCCTCCTGGCGGCCGAACGCCTCCAACCGATACCGCTTCGTCCGAAGCACCGCGCTCGCTCCGCAGGAATCCTTTTCCGGATCGGCGCCGACCCTGGTCGCCATCGACGCTTGCTGGAGTACTTTTTTGACTTCTTCCGGAGAATTGGCCTTATCCATTGGCGCGCGGCCCGCTTCCAGAGCCTTTTGGGCATCCTCCATCGACAATTTCACGTCGATGGACCAGGCCGGTATCGCTCCAGCCAAGACCATATAGGCGCAGGCGGTCAGTTTCAGCGCGTCTCCCCATCCTCGAACTGCCATGAGGTCCTCCAGAAAGATGGCAAACAAGAGTCGGCATTGTACGGAAAGCCTTTCATCATTGCAATCCGCTGGCTGCCGATCGTCATCACCGCTGGCTAGTCCGGCGACATCCGAGCCCAATTTTCGTATGGCTTCTGCCGATATATTTGCACGATATCCGCCGGCATCGGCACACCCGCTTGGCTCAGTAGACCATGGACCACGCGCAACGGCAACCCCACCACCGTGGTGAAGTCGCCGTCAAACGATTCGATCAGTTCCACGCCGGGACCCTGAATGGAATAGGATCCGGCCTTACCCAGGCTGTCTCCGGTGGCCAGATATCGTTCGTGCGCATCGGCCTCGTACGCTCTCATGCGGACCTGCGTCGTCTCCAGTTTCGTTTTGTCGAATCCTCGCGTCAGCGACACGACTGTCACGGCCGTGTGCACCTCATGCCGGCGTCCTGCCAACGCGCGCAATGTCCTGCGTGCGTCTTCCAGGTCATACGGCTTGCCCAGTACCGCCCCCTCCAACTCGATCAGCGTATCACTCCCGATGACGACGGCTTCCGGATCGATCGCCGCTATGGAGTGCGCTTTTCGTTTCGCAAAGAAGGACGCCAGTTCCGGCGCCGTTCGGCCGGCGATGATTTGCTCGTCGCAGACGGGAGATCGAACGTCGAAGGTCAGGCCCAGCAAGGAGAGCAGCGTACGGCGCCTGGGCGATGTCGACGCGAGGACTACCCGCATCGGGAAGCCAGAGAAACTGCCTCTTCGACTTCCGTATCGTCGGTGAGGACTTCGACACCGGCGGACCGAACGGCGGAAGCCCGGTCCAGGTGGGCCGCAAGCGCGGCCTTGACGTCGGCAAGGGAAGATACCTGAAACATGGCCGCCCTGAGCGCGGCGGCGCCTGGAAACCCTTTACAATACCAGCCGAGATGTTTGCGCATGTTTCGGAATCGATCAGCGCCCCACTGCCGCTCGAACCAGCTCGCATGTTCAAGCATGAGATCGAATCGCACCGAGAAAGGGGGAGTCCATAACTGCGGCGCCGGCTGGGGATCAAGACCGGCGACGAGGCTTGCACGACGAACCGCCTCTTTGTCGCGGAAGAGCCAGGGCGCTCCCAATGCGCCCCGGCCGATCAACACGCCGTCCACTCCCGTCTCCCGAACCCGGCACGCAGCTTCCGCAAGACTGTGAACGTCGCCGTTTCCAAACAAAAGCGTATCGGTACCCCGCACCACCTCGGCGGCCCGTGCAATGGCATGCCAGTCCGCCTGCCCCCGATACATTTGTTGCAAGGTCCGCCCATGCAGTGAGATTACGGCGGGGCGCTCGAGCAGCAGATGCTCGATCCAGCGGTCCACGATGACGGCGTCATAGCCAAGCCTGGTCTTGACCGACAACGGAATAGTCCGGCGGTGAATTGTCGAAGCGGATCGACACCGGTCACTCAACCGGCGAATGATTTCGGCCCGCGCTGACTTGATCCCCGCAGACTCCAGCGATTGGCCGGCCGCCCAATCCTCGATGCCCCGGCGGGCCGCACGCATCACCTGGCGGGCGAGATCGGGAGTCTTGATCAGGCCGGCGCCCGAACCGGACGACGCGACGTTTCGCGAAGGGCATCCCATGTTGATGTCCAATCCGTCGAATCCCAGTTCGCAGATCGCATGGGCTGCCTGATAGAACAATTCCGGATCTTTACCATAGAGTTGCGCCACGATCGGCCGCTCCAGCTCGCCGTACATCAGCGAGTCGAGCAGAAACTCCGGCCCCCGACACACGTCGTGAACGTGTGTAAACTCCGTATAGAGCACGTCCGGTTTTCCGTGAGAGGCGACCATATGACGAAACGCCGCATCGGTCACGCCGTCCATCGGAGAAAGTCCCAGAATCGGGCGCGGCAGGCTCAGCCAAAAACTCATCGTGTCAACTCTCCGTCCGTCTCGATAGCCGGCGACCGACGTTCGTTCGCGTCCGCGTAAGCCGATCGCAGCAGCGCGGCTTCGCGATCGGCGAGCGGAGACAACTGCGGCGCCCGCTCACAGACGAACTCCTGAAATCGCGAGATCTTCAGAAGAAAGAAATCATACGACTCTGATGCGACCCGAACGTCTCGAAACCACCACGGCACGAACTCGTCGAGCACGATGCCGGCCTCTGCAAGCAGCCGGCACGTGTCCGGGAACATATCCGTCAGTTGCCCGCCCCATCGAAGAATTTCGTTCGGCAAATACCCGGCGGTGTATCGCGCCAAGCCGGCACCGTCCTCCTGCACGGCTTGCCATTCGGGCCCGGATGGGCTCAGCAGGCCTGATGCCGTCCTCGCGTAGCGGACGTATTGCTTCTCCAATCCCTTCCGCTCCTGTTGCGTCACGGCCGATTGGCGGACGACCGATTCCGATCCCCCATCGTCCTGCCTCGTACGCCGTGGATCCCGCGTCATTGTGCTGGCGACCTGGCCATGAAACCGCCGGTCGGCCAAGCGGAACTCATTGGCAATCAATGCGACGTCCTTGTTGTCCACTTCCAAGGCAACGGCACGAAGATGGCGGAGCTTGGGATGGGCCAACGTTTGTTCGAGCAGGTCCCACAATACTGACGGAATCTCGGCCTCATGGGCGTCGATCCATGCTGGATGCGCCGCGGCTGCATCGCTGACAACGTCCGCATCGCGCTCAGCCAGCCCGGCCACATGAATTTCCACTACACGCTCGAGCGGAAATTCATCGAGAAACCGCTCGACGAATTGGTCCAGCGGCCCATGCTGCCCGACGCTTCCATAACGATACACCGTCCAGAGATGCCCGATGTCCAGGACCAGGCCGCATGCAACACGGTCCGTCACCCTTCGAAAGAACTGGGGCACAGCCAGATCGCCCGCGGAAAAGTAGGTCAGCGGAGCCATCTCCAGCAGAAATAACGGAGAGCCATGCGGAGTCGTCTCCCAATGCACATCCAGCGCTCGCTGTACGAGGGCGATATTGTCCGCGACGACGTCCGCACTGGTTGCCGTATATAAAGGTGGGAGATAGGTGCCGAATGCGAACCCGCCCATCTCTTTAGACGCACACTCATGGTTCAACCAGTGACTCTGAATGCTGTTGAGTTGCCGGACCGTCTCTTCCAGTCGTGTCTTGAGATACGGAGAAACCGGAAAGTCCGGCTGCGTGACCCAGAGCCCCTCACCGTGATATGCCAACGGCATGGCTGGTAACCGGCGTCGAACCTCTTCGAGCATGCCGGTCGTTGCCTGAAATAATTCGAGATAGGCCGGGTGGAGATCACAACCTTCCAGCTCGTCGAGGAGTGCAAAGAGATCGGGGCTGTAGCAATCCACTGACAAACCGACACCCAGGCTCGGTATGCGATCGACGCGGCGTTCAAATGCGCTCTGGGGGGAATGCGTAAGAATCATCAAAACCGGTCTTGCCAGTGGGACAAATTTTGTCCTAGTCTAGTCTCCGAAGCAATTGTTTGACAAGGCAAGTCCGTCAATTCGAGAGGAAGTCCCTGTCTGCTATACTTGGCGTACGCCGACGGGTAGACGCCCTCACGAATCGCGTGGAACGGCTCAAGAGAGGGTGGTGGGCGATGCCCGGCCCCGAAGAACGACCCCCGACGACAACATCAACCCAATCAACTGTGGTCGCGCATATGATGACACCAGGAGTCGTGCAGGTTCCGGGCGATGTGTCCGTCAGCGAGGCCGCGCTGATGCTGGAGCGCGAACAGGCCCCTTGTCTTCTGGTCAAGGATACGGATGACCAATTCGGCGTCATGACGCCGCACGATATCGTCAAGAAAGTCGTGGCCCAAGGACTCGAGCCGCATGAGATCGAAGTGCGGACCATCATGACCCGTCCGGTTCAATTCATCGAATACGACCAGGCGCTCGAAGAAGCCGCAACCATCATGGTGGCAACCGGAGCCTCACTGTTGATCGTCACGAAGCAGAACCAGCCGGTAGGAGTATTGACCGCTCATAACCTGATGCTCACACCTCCCCGTCGGGCCACGCAGATTCCGACGGTCATCACCGTGATGGGGGATGACCCTTCCCTGCAGCACGCGCACAATGCCGTCATTTCGCAGTTAAGCCACCTCGGTTCCTTGGTGCACTCGAAGACGCATATCGCCACGAAGAGCCGCGTCGTGCTCGCCTTTTCATTGCCGGGTCAGAATACGCCATTGACCATTCACGGAAAGGTGTTGAGCAGCGGCGCGTCCTCCGTCCCGCCGATCGAGCCTTCTGGGGAAGGGATGAGCGCATCCGAAATCCAGTTCATTGATCCCTCGGACGCCAACCTTGCCCGCCTGAAAGCGTGGGCGCTCCAGGCCTTGCCGGCCTCCTCACAATCCGAATAGCGTCGCAAAATACCTCTTGGCTTTGACCAATCGCCCCTCAGTTGATAGAATTTCGCACTGAGCGGTCATGCATTGCACTCCGACGAAACGGACATGCCTGTGAAAGCCACGACCAGCCGTTCTCGCACGGTTCTCTCCAATGATGAGATGATGCGTCAGGTTCGAACGATCCTCGAAAGCCCGGAGGACGATCTTCAAGCCGGCCTCGTGAAAGAGTTGTTGAGCGGCGTCCTCCGGTTGCACGATTCCCACCTGGAAGCCCTGGACCTCAAGATCGTCAATCGCACCATCAAGGAACTGCGTCACGCATTCCGGGTGTTTCACGACTACCGCGATCGACGGAAAATCAGCATATTCGGATCGGCTCGTACCGCCAACGACGATCCCAACTACGGCCTCGCGGTTGAATTCGCCAAGCGAATCGTCCGGGAAGGATTCATGGTCATCACGGGCGGCGCGGACGGCATCATGCGTGCGGCCCAGGAGGGAGCCGGGCGAGAGAACAGTTTCGGCGTCAACATCATGCTGCCGTTCGAGCAAGGCCCGAACGCAACCATCGCCGACGATCCCAAACTGGTCACCTTCAAGTACTTCTTCACCCGGAAGCTCATCTTTCAAAAAGAGGCCAACGCGATCGCGCTCTTTCCCGGTGGATTCGGCACGCACGACGAAGGATTTGAGATCCTGACTTTGGCGCAAACCGGCAAGAGCGACCCGCAACCAATCGTTTGTCTTCAGGCCCCGGGGTGCGATTACTGGGACGAGTGGCAGGGATTCATCACCAGACAGCTGTTGTCCCGCCAGCTCATCAGCCCGGAGGACCTGTGTCTCTATAAGATCGTCACGTCGGCCGAGGCGGCAGTGGAGGAAATCAAGACGTTCTATCGGCGATTCCATTCCATCCGCTATGTCGGCCGGCAATTGGTGATCAGAATGAGCAGCCCGCTCTCACAGGAACAGGTTGAAGCCCTCCATGACCAATTCGGCGATTTGCTGTCGGAAGGCACATTCGAATCGCACGGGCACCTTCCGGAGGAGCTTGATGAACCGGAACTGACCGGCCTTCCCCGCCTGATGTTCATGTCCAACCGCAAGAGCGCCAGCAGACTGCGCCAATTGATCAACCATCTGAATCATCTATAGGCGACACGCCGATTGCGCTTTAGTCCCGCCGAGCGCCATGATATGCTCCGCGTCGCTATGGCCGGACCGGGCTCGACACCTCGCGCTTCCTTCGTTCCCACCGCCATCCTGTATCATGCCGAATGCGCCGATGGGTTTGGTGCGGCGTGGGCGCTGTGGCGCGAGTTTCCGTCCGCCCGCTATCTCCCGGTCAAGCACGGCAACCCGCCCCCCGATGGCCTGAGCGGGCAGCGAGTGGTCATCGTCGATTTCAGCTACAGCCGCCGTCAGCTCGAGGCCATGGCCGGCACGACCGAATCCCTCCTCGTCCTGGATCATCACGTGACGGCGGAGAAGGCGCTGGAAGGCTTGCCGTATGCGTATTTCGACCTCACGAAGTCCGGCGCGGTGCTCGCCTGGGAATGGGCCAGTTCCAAGCCAGTTCCATGGCTCTTGGAATACATCCAGGACAAGGATCTCTGGACTTGGACCTTGCCCGCCAGCCGTGAAATCAATGCCGCGGTGGCGTCCTACCCGTTCGACTTCGAGACCTGGAATCATTTCTCCCGCAAGGACTTGGAGCATGAGGGTCGCGCCATCCTCCGGTACGAGGGCGAAATCGTCAGCAAACTCTCGGCTCAGGCCGTGATGGTCGCATTTCACGGTGAGACGGTTCCATCCGTCCAAAGTGCGGTACTGACAAGTCAAATCGGGGAGCGATTGTCCGCGGACCATCCGTTTTGCCTGATCTGGCACGATCGGGACGGCCGCCGCTATTACAGTATGCGGTCGAAAGAAGACGGGGCGGACGTCGGATCGATTGCCGCGTCGTTCGGCGGCGGAGGCCATACGCATGCCGCGGGCTTTTCCATCCCGCTCGGCTCCGACGGCTCTCTTCCCGACAACCCTGCCCTGCCTCGCCCGCTCTTGAACCGGCGGCGCGGGGCGCCATGATGTTCCTTCGCGATGATTCCTCTGCATGACGATAATCCGACCGATGGCACACCGGTCGTCACCGTCGCCCTGATCGTTTCCTGCGTGCTCGTCTTCTTGTACCAGTCCAGCCTTCCCGGCGAACCGGGGGAGCGGTTCGTCTTCGAGTTCGGCGCTATTCCGGCTGTGGTCTTCGGAACGGCACAGATTCCCGCTGTCGTCATTCCTCCGTACGCGACCCTCGTGACCTCCATGTTTCTGCACGGCGGGTGGATGCATCTCATCGGAAACATGCTTTATCTCTGGATCTTCGGCAACAATATCGAAGACGTCATGGGACACGGACGGTTCATCGTGTTTTATCTGACTTGCGGTATCCTGGCGGCCCTCAGCCACGCACTGACGGATCCGTCTTCCACCGTTCCGATGGTCGGAGCGAGCGGAGCGATCTCAGGCGTCCTGGGAGCTTATGTGCTGCTCTTTCCCCGCGCCCACGTGCTGGTGTTCATTCCCGGCATCGGAACGACGCGAGTAGCGGCAGGAGTCGTCCTGGGCATGTGGTTCGCGACACAGCTGTTGAGCGGAGGAATGAGTGCCGGGTCACCGGGTGGAGGCGTCGCGTTCTTCGCTCACATTGGGGGCTTTGTGGCGGGCATGATGCTGATCGGGCTGTTCAAGCGCGCCGACGTCCCGTTTTTCGCGCCGGCACGGCTTCGTCGTTGGGACGTCTAACGAACACCCACTGCCGCTTGTGCGATCCGCTATGTGTCGATCAATTCTCGGACCTTTTCGACCAAACCGGCCTGTCGATACGGTCGCCGCAGGAGAAACCGCCGGTTGATTCGGTGGGAAAGAATCGCTTCGTCGTCGTAACCGGATACGAAGAGCGCCTTCATCGTCGGAAACTGTTTCAGCAATCGCTTGGCCAGCTCCCGGCCGGTGATTTCAGGCATGATGAGGCCGCTCACGGCGACGTGCAAGCCTCCCTGGTGTTCATGCGCCAGCATCAATGCTTCTACCGGGGAACTGGCTTCGAGCACCCGGTATCGGTGACGGCGCAAGGTCGCCAGGGCAAGCTTCCGCTCGATTTCGTGGGGTTCGACCAAGAGAATCGTCTCTTCCCCCCGGGCTGATAATGCGGTCGCTGGGGTCTCGGCTCGGGAGCCGGCATCTTCAACCGCAGGCATCGAAATGCGCACTGTGGTTCCGTGACCGGGCTGGCTCATGACGTCAACGTGACCGCCGTGTTGCTTGATAATCCCGTATACCGCGGTAAGCCCCAATCCCACGTTCGTTTCCTTTGTCGAGAAGAACGGCTCGAACATTCTTGATTGCGTATCACGCGTCATACCGCTGCCGCTGTCGCCGACCTGAATCACGGCAGTGCAGGCTCCCCGTCTCATCCCGCTGCCGTTCACTTCTTTCGCCGCCGGACCCCGCGTCACATCGATTTTTAAACGGCCGACGCCCGGCATGGCGTCCCGGGCGTTCACGATCACATTGAGCAACGCCTGTTCGAACCCCTCCCGATCGATCTCCAGATGCGGAGCGGAGGCGTCGACCGAAATGTGGCACTCGATTCGATTCGGCAACAGATCGCGTATCACGCCGGATAGTTCTTCAATGACGGTCTTGATCGATAAGACCTGGCGGAAGTGCCTGTTTTCCACGTCAAGCGATGCCAACTGCGCGGCGAGCGCCGCAGCCTGCTCCCCGCGCCGGAACATCTCGTCGACGGGTCCGTACAGCGGATCGTCCGGCCGAAGACGCGACATGACGATACCGGTCTGCTTTCCGATCACTGAAAAGAGATGACTGAACTCATTGGCGATTCCCCTGGTCAGCCGTCCGACCGCTTCCATTTTCTGCGCGTCCGTCAATTGGCGTTCGAGTTCCTGTCGCTCCGCGTGCCCTTGCCGGACATGGTCGTTCGCTTTGGACAAGTCCTCTTTCAACCCCGCGATTCTGGCTTCCAGCTGCGACAGTGACGCCTGCAGTGCACTTTCCGTCCGTTGCAGCTGCCCGATGTTCTCCAGCAAATGCGCCTTCTGTTGCTGCTCCTTGCCGATCGTCTCCATCGCCATGCCATAGAACGTGGCCATGACCAGCAACACCGGCATGCCGAGCAAGTGCCCGACTGATATCGCCCCGGTTTGCATGATTCCCTGATACAGCAGGAACCCATAGCCGGCGCAGAGCAACGACGAGAACGCCATGACGAGTGAAAATCGTCTGACGGACGCGGCGATCAGCATCAAGACGAAGTACGAGAGATACAGGTCCGATCGGGCGTTTCCGGAAAGATAGATCGTCGTCGTGACCAGGAGCGTGTCAATTCCGACCAGAAGGCCGCTGAACCATGCGGCATGCAGAACAGACAAAGGAACAATGAACAGCCCCCCGAGGAGGACGGCTAAAGCGGCCATGATCACCATACTGACGGCCGGCGCGGCAGCCTGCTCCGGGCCGAACAGCAACTCATAGGTCAACATGACTCCGACGAGGGTTTGAAGAACCAGATATCGGTTTCGAGAGATGTGGGGATGGTCGGCGCTATGGGGAAGGATTTCGTGAACCGTCTGCAACGGATCGCTCGCCATGAGAAGGTCTCCGGACCGCCAAAGCAGAGCATTCCAGCAAGTCCCATACCGACCGAGCGGTTCGATAGGTCGCTGTTTTTTCTGAATCAGAGACCGACGCAGCGATCCTTGATGTGGGAAATCCCCCTAGGGAGTCACAAAAGAGAACAACGGCAGGAGGGCCGAAAAATGTCTCTGTCGTGGAGAGGGAGGGGCCTAGGTGATTGCGGTCTTGGAGAGGCAGTCCTGCAGATGAAAGGCTCGCTCCAGGGCGGTCTCCTGCCGGGAAGCCACAAACGTCACGTGCCCCATCTTGCGGCGAGGACGCACGGTTCTCTTACCGTACAAGTGAAGCACGGAGCCCGGCCCCGCCAGCAGCGCGGCACAGTCTCCCTGCGTGACACGAGTCGCGTCGTCTCCGATCAGGTTGACCATGACCGCCGGAGTGGTCAGGCCGACCTTGCCCAAGGGAAGACCACAGATCGAACGGACCTGTTGCTCGAATTGGGATACGCTGCACGCGTCCAGCGTGTAATGACCCGAGTTGTGTGGCCGAGGAGCGATTTCGTTGATGAGGATCTGTCCGCCGGAGAGTTCGAACAATTCAAGACAGAAAACCCCGATTCCATCCAGCCGTGAGACAGTCTGTCTGGCCAACTCACCGATCTGTGCCGCAAGAGACGGCGAAATTCGAGCCGGGACAATGGTCTTCCTGAGGATGCCTTCATCATGTTCGTTTTCGGCGATCGGATAGACCACCATCTCGCCATCGATTCCCCGAACCGCCAGCACCGATAGTTCCCGTTCGAATGGAACCAATGGCTCGACAATCCATCGCAGGTCCTGCCGGCCGGTTGCACGAAACGCTTCTCGAACCTCGACCAGATCCGACTCGTCCCTGATTCTCCATTGTCCTTTGCCGTCGTAGCCGGCCGTCGCCGTCTTACAGACCGCCGGGCAGCCAATCTCCGCGACAGCCTCGGACAAGTGCTCGGGCGACGACACCACGGCAAAGCGCGGGACGGGGAAACCGTGTGCGCGCAGGCAGTCTTTTTGAACGATGCGATCCTGAATGAGCTTGAGAATCGCGCTGGATGGACGGAGCGGTTTCCGCTGCTCAATGTCTCGACACAACATCCATGGGACATTTTCCCATTCGTACGTGACGACACTGGCGAGACGAGTGAAAGAGTCAAACGCGTGCGGATCAGCGAAGGACTGCGTAAAGGAATGTCGGACGATGCGATGGGCCGGCGCATCGGCATCCGGATCCCATACGGCCACACCGTAGCCAAGCCGATGGGCCGCCTCGGCAAACATGGCTCCCAGCTGCCCGCCGCCCAATACTCCGAGGACCGCCCCTGCGGCAATCACCGCCTGCTTCTCGGCCGTCGAGGAGGACGATTGTCCCAGGAGGCACCGTCCACCACGCCCTGCGCTTCCGGACTGTTGAGCACGCTTTCCGTCTGGGTTCTGCGGAAATCCCTGACCCGAGCCGCGACGTCCGGATAGCGGCCGCCAAGAATCTGCGCGGCCAACAAGCCGGCATTTTCGGCTCCTCCGATGGCCACCGTGGCCACCGGAATGCCGCGAGGCATTTGGACGATCGACAAGAGTGAATCGAGCCCGCGAAGATGTTCGGTGGGAATCGGAACGCCGATGACCGGCAAATGAGTCTTGGCGGCCAGCATTCCGGGCAAATGTGCCGCGCCGCCGGCCCCGGCGATGATCACTTCAATTCCGCGCGACGCGGCTTGTTCGGCATAGGCAAACAAGCGGTCAGGCGTCCGGTGAGCGGAGACGACCAGCAGTTCATGAGGCACACCCAATTCACCGAGAAGGGCTGTCGCTTTCTCGAGAATGGGGAAATCGGACTTGCTGCCGCCCAGCACCCCGACGATCGGTTGCGTGGCTCGCAGACCTGCCCCGCGGTTGTGGTTTCTTCGAGACCGTGATGACGTCGTGGATTTCATCGTGGCAGAACGAGATGGATCACGCCTCACCTTAGCGATTCTCCCCGGAGCGGTCAAGGACGTCTGTCGATAGGCGCGTCTTCGTCGAGAAATTGACCACTTGAGCCGGTTTCCTCTATGATAGGTGCGTATTGTTAGCCTATTCGCGTTCCCGCGAGGACCCCGTGGCAGGTATCGCCCAGACCCTTCGGCACAAGGTCCGGTCAATCGTCAATCGACCCTCCGGTCTGGACGAGATGGCGATCGATGACCTCGCGGCCTCCAACAAGCTTCGAGCCTGGGAAGCCGTACAAATTCCCGAACGGCTGAAGTTCTCCTCGAAGCTCGCGCTGACGCTCATTCTGCTTTTCATATTGATCATCGCGTTTTTGCCGTGGACCCAGACCATTACGGTCACGGGTCAACTGTCCGCCTATACGCCGTTCGAGCGACCACAGGACATCGAAGCACAGATTACGGGCCGCATCAGAAAATGGCACATTTTCGAGGGCGTCCGCGTCAGACAAGGGGATCTCATCCTTGAGCTGGACGACTATGATCCGAACTTCATGGCTCCGGATCTCTTGGTGCTCTTAGAGCAACGACGCGTTGCCCTAACCGAAACCCGCAAGGCTGCCCTGTCACGCGCCGGGCAATTGGACAAACGCATCGGGGAAATGCAGAACATCGTGAAAGCCGCGGTCCCCTCGGCCCAAGCCCGCGTGGTTGAAGCGGAAAGCAAAGTCCGTGAGGCGTATCAAAAGGTCGAGGCGGCTAAGATCGCGGTTGCAACCGCTGAATTGAACGTCGATCGCCATAAGCAACTGGCCGAGCAAGGACTTGTCTCTCAGCGTGAGTTGGAAGTCGCCATTCAATTCGCCATTGCATCGAAGGCAGATCTCACCGGTACGCAGGCCAATCTCAAGGCGGCAGAGCAAGGCATGAAGGCGCTGAGCTTCGGCCGGGATCAGGTCAACGCGGAGGTCCTCCAACGGTTGCTGGATGCCGAGGCGGCTCGAGATGCGTCGATCGCCGAGGCCGCACGAGCAGCCGATCAATTGGCCGAGGTATCGCTTCGCATGTCCAATGCCGAGCAACGCCGAAGCGCGAGCCGCATCCTCGCCCCCATGGACGGGACCGTCGTGAAGATGATGCAGGCCGGCGCCGGCGAAACCGTTCGGCAGGGGGATAAGATCGTCCGTCTTTCTCCAACCAGCGCCGATAAAGCCATCGAGATGACGGCCGACGGTCTCGACGCCCCGCTTCTGAACGTCGGTAGAAAGGTCCGGATCCTGTTTTACGGTATTCCGGCCATTCCGCTGCCGGCCTGGCCTGACCTGATGGCCGGGACCTTCGGCGGTCTCATCAAAGTCGTTGATCAAGTCGATGACGGAAAGGGCAATTTCCGTTTCTGGGTTGTGCCGGACCCGGACGACCGTGCATGGCCCCCTCAAGAACACGTGCGCCAGGGCACCAAAGCCATGGGCTGGGTGATTCTCAACCGTGTCCCGTTGTGGTACGAACTCTGGCGCCGCTTCAACCTGTTCCCGCCGGACTATCAAGAACGTCCTCCAAGCCTCATCGATACCCTCTTGCCCAAAGCAGGAAGGGGTGCCAAGTAAGGATTGCCCAGACGTCTTAGTTTCGTTCCCGTTCCTGTGCATTCAGTGTCTGCGGTGATGTGCCACCTGAGGAAGGGGGCACCGGCCAGCCGTCATTCTTTTTGAGGAAAGGAGTGTTCCATGTCTGTTCGATGTCTACTCGCCCTGGTCCTCACCCTCGCGCTCTTCGGCCGGCTCCCGGCCTTCGCCGCCTCGGAATTCCCGGTTTCCGACAGAACACTCCCGCCCATTCCCCTAAGCGTGGACGAAGTTCATGCGTGGATCGATCGTTCCCATCCGCTGCTGAAGGGAGCCGGAACGGAAAAGGTCATGGCGCGCGGCAAGATGTTGAAGGCGCTCGGAGCGTTTGAGCCGGTCCTCATCAACGATACGGAGCTGGAGCGGTTCATTTCCAGTTCCAATCCGGGCTTGGGAACCCAGTCCAAGGGATACAACGACACCTTGATCGAAGCAAGACATCCTTGGGGTTTCCGCGGATCCGCCGGTATCAGAGAAGTCATCAACGGTCCCGCCAATATTCCCGATCTGGGTTTTGGCGGAGGGACAGGCCAGGTCATTCTCGGCGGATTCTTCCCGCTTCTCAAAGGATTGATGATCAACCCTGATAGCGCCGAGTTGCAGCGTTCGGAATTGGCGGATCCGCGTGCCGACATTAAAATCGCCCAAACCCGGCAGGATCTGTTTCTCGCCGCCGCGACCCAGTTCTGGGATTGGGTGGCTGCCGTCCGATTTGTGGAGTTGCAACGGAAAGCTGTGGGGGTCGCCGAAGGGAGATTCAAACAGATCGAAGGGAGAGCAAAAGCCGGAGCGGTGGCGCCTCTCGATGTGGTCGAGGCCAATCAAGAGGTGCAACGCCGACGCGAAGTGGCGATCGGCGCCCAGCGGCTGGTAGAGCAGGAGCAGCTGAAGCTCTCGATGTTTCTGTGGGACAACGGCGCCCCGTCGGCTCCCACCATGGAGCGGGCGCCGGGATTCCCGTCACAGATGCTCATTCCCAACCCCGAGGACGTCAAGGTTCATAAGCTGCAAGCAAAATCGGAGCGTCCCGAAGTCAAAGAGATCGGCATCGAGGCGAAACTGAACAACATCGATCTCGAGCTGGCAAAGAACAATCTCCTGCCCAGTCTCGACGCGGAAGCCGCCCCGGCGCGACAGCCGGAAAAGTTCGTGTTGGGACTCGGCTATCGCTTCGGCATTGAACTGAAGATGCCGATCCTTCAACGCAAGGGTCGCGGCGAGGTGTTGGAAGCGCAAGGGAAAGCCGATCGGTTCGTGCTGACCCAGCGGTTCCGCGAGCAGCAGGTGGTCATCGACGTGGACAACGCGTTGTCGGCAATCGAGCGGGCAAAAGAGCGGATCTCTCTGGCGGTCGAATCGCTTCGCCTCGCCAAGGCCGTCGAGGAGGGCGAGCGGTTTCGATTCAGCCTCGGCGCGACGAGCGTATTGTTCGTGAACTTACGGGAACGGAACTCCGTAGACTCGGAGGCGCAGGTCATCCGTGCCAAGGCCGACTATCAGAAGGCCCTGGCGCTCTATCAATGGGCCATCGGGACGTGGGGCAAGTCCGATCCATCGGCCATCCCGGTGAATTATCGGTCCAGGGACTGATCGGGGAAGAAGTGGTTTTTCCCCTTGTGATTTGATAGCTTTAGCCTGGTGTTTCGTCGTCTTGGCGCCGCCGTGGAGTCCAATCGGTGCTTCGACGGCGGCCCATGCTTCAGACGGAGAGGCGGGATTCTGTGCAAGCAGCCACGGGTAGCCATCCGAACCTGATTCAAGCCATACTCGGTTATATCAGCATCATTTTCCGTCTGGAGCGACGGCTTCTGGCGCTGGTGTTCTCCTACTCGCTTGCCATCGGGCTCTTCTCCTTGATCGTACCGTTGACCGTGCAAGAACTGGTCAACACCTTCGCGTTCGCAATTCAACCGGTCACGATCGTCACCCTCGCTGGCGTCATGGTGGCGGCCCTCCTGTTCGTGGGCGCCTTCAAAGCGCTTCAGTACTATGCCGTGGAGATGCTGGAACGGCGATTCTTCGCGCGAGTCGCCATCGGAATGGCCGAGCAGCTGCCTCACCTGCAGTTTCTGGGCTTCAAGCCCCGTTACGCAAATTTCTTCATGGAAACCGTGTTCATGCAGCGGGCTATGTCCGTCCTCCTGGTCGATCTGATCGACGTCGTGGTCGGAGGGGCGGTAGGGCTGACCATCCTTGTGTTTTATCATCCCTATTTTCTGCTCTATGCGGCACTTTTGCTCGCCGGATTCAACGTCGTCTTCTTCCTTTTGTCTCACGGAGGACTCAAGGCCACGCTGGAGATGTCCCACGCCAAGTATGAAACGCTTCATTGGATGCAGGAGATTTCGTACAACCTGCTGCACTTCAAAGCGACGGACAGCCAAAACCTGCTCATGCAGCGAACCGACGAACTCGTCAATCACTATTTGGAAACCCGCCAGACCCGCTTCGGCATCCTGATCCGCCAATACCTGGGATCGGTGGGCTGGCAAGCCTTGGCACAGAGCGGTCTCATCGCCACCGCCGGATGGCTGGTTTCGATCGGCCAATTGACGCTCGGGCAATTGGTCGCCGCGGAGGTCGTCGTCAGCGGTCTCATCGCGAGTTTCGACGGGGTGGTCAAGCGTATGGGCCACATTTACTATTTCCTGACCGGACTGGTGGAGCTGGATTTCGTTTTCTCCCTGGCCAAGGACAAGACCGCGACCACGCTCTCGGTCCCGCTTCCGGATCCGACCATCCACGGCATTCGGGTTACCTGCAAGGACCTGGCGGTCCAACACCCGGAGCTGCCTCCGATTTTCAGCCAGTTCGACCTCGAAGTGATGCCGGGAGAAAAAATCGGGGTCTATGCCGGCACGACCATCGCCAAGACCGGATTGGCGCGTGTTCTGGCCGGCATCGAAGCGCCGACTTCGGGAGTCATCCGCTACAACGGCGTGGATCTCCGGCACATCGACCTGACCGCCATCAACCGTTGCCGCGGCTTCATGATCGACTCTCAATTGTCGCTCTTCGAGGGCACGATCGAAGACAACATCGTGCTCGGGCGCTCATATGTTCCGTACGCCGACGTCCGATGGGCCTTGCGCTTCGTCGAACTGGAGGAAGAGGTGGATACCCTGCCGCAGGGACTGAAGACGAACGTCCGCGCGCCGGGGAAAATCCTCGCCCCCACCCACATCATCCGCATCCTTCTCGCCAGGGCCATCCTGAGCCGGCCGCAGATTCTCATTTTCGACGGCATTCTTCACAATCTTCAACCGGCGCTGCGTGAAACCGTCCTCCGCCGTATTTGTTCCAAGGACGAGCCCTGGTCGGTCGTATTCGTTTCCAACGATCCGAACTTGACGGCACATGTCGACCGGCGAGTGATCCTGGACTGAAGGAGAACCGTGGTACATCCCGTGCAGTGGATTCTGTCGTTTAAGCCGACCGCCGCGCAGTTGGTCGTCAGCATCCTGATCGCTGGATTGGGCTGGCTCAGCGGGCAGGCATTGAGCCGCGTCGATCAGGACCTACGGATCATGTACACGGAATATACGCTCGGCGCCGCCGATCTCGCGCATATTTCGGCGGACGTGATGCGCTATCGCAACACGATCATCAGGGCGCTGGAAGCCGACAGTCAGAAGGAATTCGAGCGTATCACCGAATCGTTGCCGACTCAGCGCGCGCGGATTCAGCAGGCTGTGGACCGCTATGCGGCGGCGGGGCTCCGCGTCTCACGGAGCGGACGGAGCGAACCGGAAGACATTGAAGCGGTACGGCGAAGTCTCGATCAGTATTTTTCAGCCGCCAGCACGACCGTGCAATTGCTCACGCAGGAATGGACGGCATCGTCGCAGTCCGAGCGGGAAGTCCTTCGGCGCAAAGCCGAAGAACATGCCGCTGATAATGCCGGCCCAAAAATGATTCAAGTCAGTCTGGCGCTGGACCGCTTGCTGGACACGGTCGCTGACGTGGCGAAAGACATGCGGGACGAGGGCACCAGAGCGATTCAAGATACCAGCCTGCTCCTGGTCGTGGGCAGTTTCTTCATCGCGTTTCTGAATTTGTTCTTATCAAAACGGCGCCATGCCGCCCCGCAAGACGACTCGGCGGAATTGTCCCACACGCCGTCTTCCTCCGTTCCGCTTCCCCTTTCCAACGACCACACGAATTCCCTCCTGCGCTCCAAATAGACCGGATCCGCGCCGTCACCGGGGATCGCTGCTTTTCCCCACTGCGCGGAACAGTTCATCGCGTTCCTGGGACGTCAAGGGCTGCCAACGTCCCTTCGCCAACTCTCCGATGGTGATGTGCATGATGCGGACGCGATGAAGTTCGGTGACTCGATACCCGAGCGCGCGGCACATCCGTCTGATCTGCCGATTGCGTCCTTCCGTCAGAAAGATCCGAAACCGCCGGGGGCCCAACCGGTCGAGCCGGCACGGCTTCGTGGGTCTGCCGAGAATGACGACACCGGACGCCATGCGATCCAGAAAATCGCGATCAAACGGGCGATCGACGGACACCTCGTATTCGCGCTCATGTCCGTGCTCCGTTCGGAGAATGGCGTTAACGATATCACCGTCGTTGGTCAGAAGAATCAGGCCGGAAGAATCCTTGTCCAAACGTCCGATCGGGAAAATGCGTTCCGGATGCCCGATCTCCGCGATGATGTTCCGCGGCACATGGGCCTCGCTCGTCGTGGTGACGCCGACGGGCTTGTGATACTTGATGTAGACCGCCTCCTGCCCCCATGGAATGATCTTGCCGTCCCGCGCGATGACGTCGCCGGAACGGACGCGATCTCCAAGGACGGCCACCTTCTGATTGATGGTCACGCGCCCTGTTTCGATCAGGCGATCGGCTTCCCGCCGCGAACAGATTCCGTGCTGGGTGAAAAACTTGTTGATGCGGATAGAGTCAGCCACCGGAGTGTTGAAGATTCAGTGAGTATGTGCCGAATGCGGAATGTTCACGGTCGTTCAGCAAGGCCGCAGCGAGCGACGGTCCGAGGAGGTAAGGTACGTCGAGGCCCTGAGTGATGCGGGAACGCAGCCGACCGGCATTTTCAGCAGCCTATCCGTGGACGCGGCGGCCGGCCCTGATGCGTCCCAACATCCGATAGATCAGCCGGGCGACGCAAAACTGAGGGGCCACGAAGCCTTCGATCGGTGCAATTTCACTGACGTCCATTCCCAGAATACCGGGTCCGTTGGCCAGGGCCGCGACCAGGTTGAGCGTATCGTACCAGCCCAACCCGCCAGGCTCAGGCGTTCCCAGGGCCGGCACCAGCGACGCATCCAGCCCGTCGCAATCAAACGTCAAGTAGACCGGGCCGGTGCAGGCATTCACGACGTCGGGAATCCATCGCGAGGCCTTGCCTTCATAGGGTCCCGACGGATCAAGCAACGGCGCGGCAAAAAATGTGGTGATCGATTTCGTGTGTTTGATCCGTTCGATCTCTTCCGGACAGATCGAGCGGACACCGACTTGGACCAAGGGCAGACCGTCGTCGACCACGCGCGCCATGACGCTGGCATGGCTGTATGGATTTCCCTGGTAGGCATTGCGAAGATCGCCGTGCGCGTCAATTTGCAGGACGCAGAGATGAGGGTATTTTTTTGCATGCGCCCTGATCGCCCCCAATGCACCGGTATGCTCGCCGGTCAGGGTCACGAGGAACCGGCCCGTTCCCACGTGCGGGCGCACGAATGCCTCGATCGCATCGACCGCTGCCTGATCGACACTGCCGGCCAGATTCAGCGATTGCGTGGTGGCGATGCCGCCCCATTCACGGTAGGGCTCGCACCGGAGCATCTCGTCGTAAAATTCCACCTGATGGGACGCTTCGATGATGGCGGAAGGGCCCTTGTCGGAGCCGGGCATATAGCTCGACGTGTGTTCGTACGGAGCGGGCAGGACGTAAATGCCGGCCTGGTCCGGGTGACACCACGGCTCTTCAAGTCCGAGGAAATTTCGTTCGTAGCCTTCCCAACCGTCGGGAAGTGTCATGGATATACGCTCGCCAGGCGGGAGTCGGCCCGCGCCGATCCCATGTGATGATCGTCGCTCGAATCAGCGACGGGATCGTTTCGGAAGATTTTCCAGCGGGATGAAGACCGCCAGCGCGACGACGGTGGTCCATTTCCCCGGCTTACCGATAGCCGACTGCGTGATGTTCAAGGTCCGCACGATCTTGCCGGCCATCTTGAAGACCTGTTCGCGCTCCTTCCAGGCGATGTTCGGATCGAATTCGACGCCCAAGGTCGTGGCCAACATCTGCGCCGCCAGATCCTCGGTATATTCCCCGGTCTCTTCGTCGGTTTCCCCGTGAGCATGATGTTCGGAGAGGTATCCGTACGTGCGCCGATCGGTGGGAATGGCCAAGCCGATCGAAGCGGAAACCAACCGGTTCCGCTCATTGGTTTCCGACCGCGCCATGACGCAATGGGTGATCTCGCCGGGGTTGAGAAGTTTTTCACCGCGTTTTCGGGGAATGATTTTGCAATTGGGAGGAAGAATCGAGGACACGCTGACGAGATTACAGTAGGCCACGCCGGCGCTCCGCAACGCCTGTTCGAACGACGCCAGCTTTTCCCGATGGACACCGACTCCTCTCGTCAGAAACATATGCGTAGGTACCATCGTCTCATCCCCCTTGCTTCGTCCGCACTGTGGCGGACTGGTCTTCGTCCCGGGAAGCCTCGCGCCTCATCACCGGCGTATCGCGCCGCTGTTGTATCAAGAATGCAGCCTGATTCGCAATATCCAGACGCCTTCTTGCCTCAAAAATCGCTCAGGATGTCTTCAGATTCAGGACCAGCAGACGCGGCTCGGTCATGTCCTCGATCGTGGAGGCGACGCCTTCGCGGCCCAAGCCGGAATCCTTCACGCCGCCGTAGGGCATGTGCTCGGTTCGGAACGAGGGAATTTCGTTCGCCAGCACCGCTCCCACTTCCAACCGCTGGAAGGCCCGGAAAATCTTGTCTACGTTTTGAGTGAACACGCCGGCCTGCAACCCGTAGTCCGACTGGTTCAAAGCCTCGAGGGCTTCTTCAAATTCCTGGTATGGCGTGACCGTGACGACCGGTCCGAAGACCTCCTGGCAGGACACCTTCATGGTAGGCGTGACATTGCCCATGACGGTGGCTTCGACCACGGAGCCAAGCCGCTTGCCCCCCAGCAGCACCCGGGCTCCTTGAGATACCGCTTCCGCAATCCACCCTTCGACGCGCTTCGCGGCCCCTTGATCGATCAAGGGGCCGACAACCGTCCCGCCGTCTCCGGGATCTCCGGCCTTCAACCGGGCCACCTGCAGCAGCAACTTGGTCGTAAAGAGATCGGCGATGGAGTGATGGACAAAAATCCGCTGGACCGAGATGCAGGTTTGCCCGGCGTACGCAAACCCGCCGGCGGCGCAACGTTGAGTCGCCAATTCCAGGTCGGCATCGGGCTCGATGATCACGCCCGCGTTGCCGCCGAGTTCCAACACCACCTTTTTCTTCCCGCTCAACGCCTTCAGTTTCCAGCCTACCGCCGCGCTGCCGGTAAAACTGAGCAGCTTGAACCGTGAATCCGTCACCAGTTGCTCCGCCACCGCGTTGTCGCAGGGCAGGATGTTCAGGCCGCCTGGCGGAACCCCCGCTTCCATCGCCACTTCCCCCAGCAGGAGCGCAGTGAGCGGAGTTTGGGGCGCCGGCTTGATCAGGATGGCATTACCTGCAGCCAATGCCGGAGCCACTTTGTGCGCGACGAGATTGAGGGGAAAGTTGAACGGGGTAATACCGAGCACCGGGCCGATGGGAACCCGCCGGAGAATGCCGAGATGCGAATCGGTCCCCGGCGTCCAGTCGAGCGGAATCACGTCTCCCGGAATCCGCCGGGCCTCTTCGGCCGCCACCGTGAAGGTTTGTACGGCTCGACTCACCTCGCGTTTGGCGTCGGCGATCGGCTTGCCCGCCTCGGCGGTCATCACCTGGGCGAATTCATCCCGCCGGTCATAGAGCGCTCCGGCGATCTTCTGTAACAAGTGATACCGGCCGTGCGAGGGCAGCGCCGCCATCTGCCGGGCGGCGTCGCTGGTCGACTGAGCCGCGTCGGACGCGTCGTCGGGACCCGCCTGCGCCACCTCCACCAGCACCTTTCCCGTAAAGGGATCGTGCACAGGGAGGACCGTCTTGCCCTGTCGCCACTGGCCGCCGATGAGAAATGGACGTGGTCCCTGCAACGAGACACTCCACAGATGGAAAGGAACGTTCGCAGATGCTCCGCTCGCGCGAGCCGTCACCCCGGCCCCGCGACATTCCGACTAGAGCGTAGACTCGATCGAGGAGGTGGAAGCCGCTTCGGTCGTGGCGGCAGGCACCGCGGCCTGTTCACCTGCGACCGCCTTGCTGATCAGATCCTCCGTGCCCCAATCACGAATCGCTTCGAGAGAAAAGGCCTCATACGTCGAGACGCCGTGGCAGGACGGGCAATCCGGCATCGGGACCTTGCGGTAAAACACCTCCGACAGACAGGACATGCACACCCAGAACGGCGGCTCGCTGTCGCGGTGAGGAACGGACCAGAACGATTGCGTGATTGACATAGGTTATCCTTCTTTAGGTGTGTCCCGCTGATCGGGCCATCATGATCTACGAGGGCGGTGCCTTCTTGCTGAGCATACGGTCGATTTCCTCCGCGAAGGCCTCGAACGGAAACGCGCCTGGAATGGCAACGGCGGGATCCTTTTCCGTCGGCCCGGCGGCCGTATACATCAGGATGAACCCGGGAGTCCCGTGAAATCCCCAGCGGTTCGCCTCCTGCCGGTCCTGGAAGATCGATTCCAAATGCCGCCGTTCGTCGAAACACTGTCCGAACGCGGCCTGATCCAGTCCGATCGCTTTGGCAAATCCCTTGAACGCCCCGGTTTCCAAGCGTCCCCCTTCCGTGAACAAACGGTCGTGCATCGCCCAATATCGCCCTTGAGCGCCGGCGCACCGCGCCGCCACGGCGGCGTCGACTCCGACTCCGCGATCAGTGCGCGGGTAATCCCGGTACACGAACTTCACCTTCCCGGTATCGATGTACTTGGCCTGCAGCCGCGGCAACGTGTCACGGAAAAACTTGAGACAGTAGCCGCAGGTGAAGTCGGAATACTCGACCAGCGTGATCGGAGCATCCGCCCGTCCCCTGATCCGTCCGTCGTCGGCAATCGTCCCCGCCTGGACCGCGCCGGTACTCACGAGAGCGAGGCCCGCCAGCAACGTGATCATACTGTTCCGGATGGACGCGAAGATCATGCTTTGCGGGCCGTGCGTTTGAGTTTCATTCGTTCGAGCAGGCCGACCATCAACAACGGCCAGACGACCGTTGCGTCGCTCAAGACTTCGGCGAAGCGTCCCCCTTCTTCGGGAGAAACGAACTTACCCCACGAGATCCCTTCCTGATAGGTACACCCGCTCAGGCCGCCCCAGTAATCCGGCTCGGGACAAATCCGCACCCCATAGTGAAAGCGGGGAGGCCTGACTTTGAGCCCCAGACGCATGTTGCTGATCTCGACATACGGCCCAACCTGCTGAGACCAATTGCGCGGCACTCCGCCGCCAATTGTAAAAATGCCCAGCCGTTTGGCCGAGGTGATGTGAGTCGTATAACTATTGAGGTCCTGATACGGATTGAAGGACGGATAGGACTTGTTGATGGTTCGCAAAATATCCAGATCGGTCCCGTCTTTCGTTTGGGCACGCGCCTGATCCACCACGCGGCCCATCGCCCAGGTTCCCACGTCCAAGCCCATCTCCGAATCGGTGAACGCCGGGATATAGACCGGTACCTTCTTGAGATAGGCACTTTTCAGTATGCCGGCGCCGTCGAATTCATCCGCGAGCGTGCGCCCGAGTTCGCGGGTCAGTAATTCGGAGGACAACGGCTGATTGGGATCGATACGCTTCATCGTCTGACCGACGACATGCTCGACATAATTCAGATTCGATTCCATCTCGAGGGTGTCGTAGACGCGATTATACCCCTTGCGAAACAGCTCCTCGTCGCTCATCGACGGATGGTGGCGATAGTGCGTCTTCCCGACGGACTCGCTGAGTCCATGAGCGATCAGCGCCCCGGTCGAGACCACGCATTGCACCATTCCGTGGTCGATCATGGTGCTGACAATCTTGCCCATCTTCGCAATGGTCATGGCGCCGGACAGGGTCATGACGACGGAGCAGTCCGGATCCTCGATCATTGCGGACAAGACTTCGTAGGCCTCGCCAAGCCGGCGCCCCCCGAAGGCGGTCTTGCGCATGGCGGTCAATAAGCCGTCGAACGATGTGATGGCTTCGGGATCGAGAGGCTCCAGCGCTTCGAGTCCGTCCTGCGCCCCGTCCCGAAATTCTCTAGCGCCCATAAAAAATACGAGTCGTCCTGTACCGGATGTGGAAGCAGAGGGAAGCGCATCCGTTATACACAACGGACGCCAGAGGCGTCAATTGAAGGTCGGCCGGACAATCCATCGTCCATACGACGGACACTGTCGGTGCGCATTCGGGAAAGAGCGGGCGCGAAGCGCGCGATCGCACCCCACGACCGATTGCCTCAAGAAAGACGGAGCGGGCTTGACCGATATCTGGTCCTCATAATAGCATCTGCACCCTGCCGCGGGATCTCTCGACGTGTTCACCAGCTTCTTCACTTGTGCTTGCCGAAGTCGTGCGGCCTCGTTGCGCGAGGAATGCACAACGGTCACGGAGGACCTTCCATGAACTTTCTGTTAACGATCACTCTTCTTATCCTGTCCAATATCTTCATGACGGTCGCATGGTACGGTCATCTGCGGTTCATGGATCGACCGCTCTGGGTCGTCGTGATCGCCAGTTGGGGCATCGCCTTCTTCGAATATTGTCTGCAGGTGCCGGCCAATCGATTCGGCTACCACGCGCTCACAGCCTATGAACTCAAGACCCTTCAGGAGGTCATTACCCTGACGGTCTTCATCGTGTTCGCGCAGCTTTATCTTGGTGAGCAATTACGGCCGAAACATCTCGCTGGATTCATTCTGCTGACCGTAGCCGCCTGGATGGTATTTCAGGACCGATACGGTCTGGAATGGTGACGCGGCGGCCTCGGACAGCGGCGCGACCGTTCAGACTGCGGCCTGCTTCCTTCCCTCGCCGGTACCGACGGCATCCTTCTCCGGCATCTGGTAATCCCGAAGGCCGCGCGCGATGATGCCCGCCGAGAGAGCCGGACAGGCCCCTCCCAGCGTCTTCACCCCGAGTCCCGCTGACCGCGCATCCCTATTGGAAATGAGCGCGCGAATCTGCCGTTTCACACGGACCTTCGCTTCGCGGAAGACTTCGTCTGCGAGATCCCACGCCTCGACGTATCCAGCCGTTCCCCTTTGCGCTTCTGCATACAGCCCGGTGATCGCGATCGCGGCAAGGTCCTCCCCGATGCTTTCGATACGGTTCTGGCGCCCCTGGTCGTCGCGCAGCGCCTGCCGATGCCACGCCACGGAGTAGAACATTGCACGCGCGAGCCGCCGGCTTGCGCGCTCCACAAAACGCAGCTTGGGGCGGACGTTCGGATGCCGGAACTCGGGCCGAGACGGCAAAGGACTCGGTATCCATTGCCTCAGATACCAGGGAATGTAGAAGGCGGCGAGAGATCCCAGCTTCACGAGCCGCCGCAGGCCTATCGGCTCTTCTTCGAGATACGTCCGGGCACGCTCCAGGTGCGGGTCGAGCGCCTCGCGCGCCACGAAGGGCCGCAGGATATCCGTCGCTCCCTCCCCGATGCGATACATCTCCGCATCGCGAACGAGCTGTTCGATGCCGAAAGCCGGTTCTCCACGGACCCGCTTGGAATCGGCCGTCTCGTACCCCATTCCACCGAAGATAGTCTGGGCATCTTTCAGAAACCGGATCGTGCGTTCCGAACAGCATATTTTGGCGATCGCCGATTCAATCCGAACGTCGTAGTCGCGCCGATCGGCCATTCGCCACACGGAGAAGGCAAGCGCCTCCATCGCAAAGAGGTCGGCGGCCATCCGCCCTACCCTCATACGCTGCGTCTGCCGCTCGGCGAGCGGTCTCTGGAAGGTCACTCGGTCGTTGGCTCTATCGAGCGTCGGCTGCCATGCTTGTTTGGCCATGCCCAGACAAATGGCGGGAATACTGATCGCCCGGCCGACATTGAGAATGGTGAGCGCGTACTTCAATCCCCGACCAACGTCACCGATCACGTTTGCCGCAGGTATGCGGACATTTCTGAAGGTCATATAGGCATTCTCAATACCCCGGCATCCCTCGAATTGGCACCGTTGGCGCACTCTGACCCCTGGAAGGTCCATATCAAGGATGAATGCGGTGTGGACCCGATCCTCCGCTTCCTTGCCTTCCGGCACCGGGACCCAAACAGTTCGTCCGTCACACAGCTCTCTCCTGGCTGGCACCCGGGCGATCAACGTAATGTAGCGGGCAATGGTCCCGTTCGTGCACCACAGCTTCTCCCCACTCAGCCTGTAGGCCATTCCGCCGGAGTCCAGCACCGCGTCGGTCTGGACATTAGCGGCATCCGACCCCGTGACCGACTCGGTGAGCGCAAAGGCCGAGATGGCTTCGCGGGCGACGAGCGGCAAATATTTTCGTTTCTGTTCTTCGGTGCCGAACAGGAGCACCGGCATGGCAATCCCGATGGATTGAGGCACGGCCACGGTCAATGCCAGGACGTTGCTCCAGCTCGCAATGAGCATGAGGGCCCGGCCGTAATTCGTATACGAAAATCCGAGACCTCCGTACTCCTTGGGAATCTTCATGCCGAACGCGCCGATCGCAAACAATCCCTGCAGCACGGCATCGGGAATCTTGGCGGTCCGTTCGATCTCATCGGGATCGACCTGCGTCGTGAGAAACGTCTCCAGCCTGGGGCGATAGCTTTCCCAGACTTCCGTCTCGGCCGGTGATTCTTCCGGGAGAAGGAGCAGCGGGAAATCGGGCCTCCCCGCGAAAAGACCGGCCATAAAGCTGCGGCCGGACAACCGATCCCGAGCCTCTTCGATTCGTTCGAAGCCCTTGAACAGCGATCCCATAACCGCTCCGTTTCAGAACGCAGGCTGCGCGACGGGAGAGCTCTGCAGAACCTCCTCAAATCGCGCCGTGAAGTGGCACAACACCGGCGCCTCATAGGTCAAGCGAAGACCGCAAGTCGTCTCGCGGCGCCGGAACAGCTCGATGATCGATTCCGCGACATAGGTGATCTGCATGTTGGTGTAGACCCGGCGCGGAATGGCCAGCCGCACCATCTCGAGCTCGGGATAGGCGGTTCGCCCGGTCGCCGGATCTGTTTTGCCGAACATCACCGTGCCGATCTCCACCCCTCTGATCCCGTATTCCCGGTAGAGGGCGGCCACCAGGGATTGCGCGGGAAATTGCGCCCGCGGAATGTGCGGCAGAAACTCTTTGGCGTTGAGGTACACGGCGTGTCCCCCGATCGGTTTGAGAATGGGCACGCCCGCCTGATCCAGCAACTCTCCCAGATACCGCACCTGCCCGATCCGGAAGGCAAGATAGTCTTCGTCCAGCACTTCGCGGAGCCCTCTGGCCATCGCTTCGAGATCGCGGCCGGCCAATCCGCCATAGGTGGGAAACCCCTCGACCAGAATGAGCATGTTGGTGATGTCCTGCGCCCATCGGTCGTCATTCAGGCTGAGAAATCCCCCTATGTTCACGAGGCCGTCCTTCTTGGCGGACATGGTGCAGCCGTCGCCGTAGCTGAACAGCTCACGCGCGATGTCGAGAATCGGCGTGCTCACGAACTCCGGCTCCCGCTCTTTGATGAAGAAACAATTTTCGGCAAAGCGGCAGGCGTCGAAGAAGAGAGGAATGCGGTAGCGGTCCAGAAGCACGCGGGTCCGCCGGACATTGTCCATCGAGACCGGCTGCCCGCCGCCGCTGTTGTTCGTGATCGTCAGCATCACCAGCGGAATCCGGTCCGGGCCGATCCGATTGATCGTCTCCTCCAACCGGACCACGTCCATGTTGCCTTTGAACGGCATCTCGCAATGCGGGTCATAGGCCTCTTTGATCACGACATCCAGCGCCTCCGCTCCTTGATGCTCGACGTTGGCCCTGGTGGTGTCGAAATGAATGTTGTTCGGAACGCAGGCGCCCGGCTTCACCACCGTGGAGAACAGCAGGTTTTCGGCCATGCGTCCCTGGTGAGTGGGAATCACGTGCGTGTACCCGAAGATGGAGCGGACCGCTTGCTCGAAGTGATAGTAGTTCCTGCTGCCGGCATAGGATTCGTCCCCCAACATCAAGCCCGCCCATTGGTCGTCGCTCATGGCCGAGGTGCCGCTGTCGGTCAGCAGGTCGACGTACACGCTTTCGGCGGGAACCTGGAACAGGTTGTACCCGGCGCCGCGCAGCAGGCGATCCCGCTCCTCGCGCGTCGTGCGTCTGATCGGCTCCACCACCTTGATCTTGAAGGGCTCGGAGGGAAACTTCATGCGACCGCCTTCTTGAACCTGGCCAATTCTCCCCGAAACGCCCGCGGATCCTTGTACTCGAACACATAGCGGGTCATGTCGAAGAGGGGCGCTGGGTCGAGATCGCGCAGAAGGTCCGGCTTCCACGTGATCTCCAATTGATTAATCATCGTGATGGGCGTCGGAGGACCGACCACGCCGAGCTGCACCTGGCCGTAGGACTGGGAGAAAATGAGGATCTCCCCATCGAAGATGGCCGCGTTGAGATCTCTCGCGGCTCCCTGGCTCCTGTAATCCTCTTCGAACCGTTGGAAGGTGGGCGCCCGTTCGAGTTCTTCGCGGAACGCGAAGAAAATGTCGATGCCGGCCCGTTGCTGGTCGTCCATGACCTGAATGGCATCATGCACGACCGGCTCCTGCTCCATTTGCTCACGGGTCAGCACCAACAGGCGGCGAATGCGCACGCCTCGCTTGGCAGCTTCCTGGTTGGCCAATAGATAGTTCGGATACAGCGCCTCGCCCTTCTTCCAGATGTTCCAGCGTTCCATCACCGCGTCGATGGACTGTTCGGCCGTTTGAACGAGCCGGACGGCCTCGGCGTTTGCTTCCGCTCCTTCGTATGTCAGCGTCTGCGTTTCGAGCTGGCGGAGCTCTCGCCCGATCGCCTCCACTTTGCGCGGAATGTATTTGGGATTCTTGGGAACGTGGAGCATGACGTCGACGGCGGTCAGCGCCAGGGTCCAATATTCTTTGGCGGAGGACGGAGCCTTGTCCTTCTGCGCGATCAGCAGGAGCTCCACCGGATTCTTGTCGAGCAGTTTGGCGATCTTGATGCAGAGCTCCGGTTTGGGAATTTTAAGCCCGCGCCGGATCAAATTGGCTTCGGGCTGGGCGATGCCCAGCTTTTTCGCCACCGCGTAATCACTGCTGAGAGCGAACCGCTCCTTGACGGATTCGAGGTACTTCGAGATGTCCGACATGCCCCGCTCCTCTCACATGAATCCAGATGAATCCAAGCCCGAATGGCGCGAGACGCCTCATGCCGCGTGAGGGTGCATCGTATCTTGCGGCTCACGGTCCGGAGCCCTTCTGCGCGCCAACCCCATCCAGAAACCCTCCAGATATCCAAGAACGGCGTTCACGCCGGACTGGAAATCGTCTTTTTCCTCATCGGACAAACCGGTGCCGTTCGTGCCCTCGATGGCTTCCACCGCATGTTCCATCGCCTCCTCGTGCGTGGCTTCCAGCTCCCGATGAAACGTGAAATAGGTGACGTCCATACGGGGATAACGACCGGATCTCAGGTGGTTGAGCCCCGGGATCAAATGATCCCACATGGTGATGGCCATGTTTTCGAGACCGAAGGACGCGCCCAAGGCTTTGGCGTGATTGCCGTCTCCGTACAGCTGTTCCATCCCTTCGATATAGCGGTGTGTCGAGGGCAGCATGGGGCGGGACATGGCCTCGTGCACGCCGATACCGATCGAGCGCAGAAAATCCCGATACAGCAGCTCGTGACGATACCGGGCCTCTCCGTCGCCCAATTCTGAATAGAGGACCTTGGTCAGTTCCTCGGCGACCTTCTCGTCCTCCGTATTGACGAGTTGCGTCACCAAGATCCGGGGAAAGAAGCGAGCGAAGTTGTAGAACTCGATGGCAAACTCCGTGAGCTCGGCGTCGGTGAGCTCTCCCGATTGAAAGCGATCGAGGTACGCATTGTTGATGGCGCCGTGCCCGAGAACCAGACTCCTCATTTCCTGATAGAAGGTCATCGGTCACCTCCGGGCAGGAAGAAGACAGGACATGCTGTGACGTCTGACGGATGAGATGACAGTCAGATAATATACTTTTTAAATCACTGGATCAACACCCGACGTCCATCATAACTATTTAATATTAAAAACACACAACGTAATTCATGATGAATCTATATACCAGGAAGAATTTTTGATCATTAAATTTATGCGTTATAACTATCATTTGATATTTGTTTTATGTTAGCGTGTTTTTACGAGACCCTGACCTCCACGGGAGGAGGCACTATGGACCATTCAACCGGCATTGATCACATCACGCTCTGCGTCGAGAACCTCGATGCAGCGGAATATCTGTTTACCAAGGTCCTCGGCTTTGAAGTGATTTGGTCCGCCCGGGACGTCGGCACTGAAAAATCATCGATGGATACGGTAGTCGTACAGCGAGGCAGCGCCAAGATCGCGCTCATGCAGGGCCGGAACAAGACGACCAAGTCGCAGATCAGCCAATTTGTCGAAAGGTACGGTCAGGGCGTCCAGCACTTCGCTCTGGAGGTCGATGACATCGAGGCAGCCTGTCGTGAATGGGAGACTCATGGCGTCCAGTTCAGCGGTTCAGTGAAGGAAGGCCGGGATGGGTTCGGTCCGCTCAAACAGAGATTCACCTTCCCGCTTTTCCCGGGGAGCGGACTGTTCATCGAACTGACGCAAAGGGTTCATGGGGACGAGAAGGCGAAAACCTTCGTCCGAAGCACGGTTGAGTCCCTCTATAAGGATATCGAACAAGATCAAGCATCGGGAGTCGAACGGACAATCATCGATTACGGCTCGTCCCCCATTCCAGGACGCAAGAAGCCGTTGAAGCGGGCATCGTAGTTAGCGAACGCTTTGGGCCTTTCAAGAGGCCGGTCATGTATCTCAACAAAAAAGGCAAGGTTCCCAATCAAGCCCACGTCGGCATCCCCGAAGGAATCTGCGAGGAAGAACACGGACGAGCCGGATTCGCCGGTCCTGCGTCGCATTTGTACCGATCCCATCCGCCCACTGGCTGGCTGAAGGTTGACGGACCGCTGAAACCCCGGGCCTTTGCCTGCAACCGGCTCTGCACCGCCGATCGACCTGCTGCGACTCAACCGGCTCTCATCATGCAGAGCCAGGACGTGAGTCTGTACGCATCTGCCCGGACAGAGACAATGACCCATTTCGTTCGCAATGCCGACGGGGATGAAGTGCATTTCACCCATCAGGGCATGGGACGGTTTGAGACGGACTACGGCACACTCTCGTATGAGCCGGGCGATTACATCGTCATTCCGAAGGGAACGACCTATCGAATTCACGTCGATGCCGGTCCGTCCTTTTTTCTCATCGTCGAAACGCCCGAATCGATCACGGTACCGGACCGCGGGCCGCTCGGTCATCATGCCTTGTTCGATCTGGGTGTCCTAGTCGCTCCTGAGCTGGGGGCGGCGGAACCATCGGACGCCGAAGGCCAAGAGTGGGAAGTCCGCATCAAGCGACAGGGAAATTCCACGCTGGTCGTCTATCCCTTCTATCCGATGGACGTGGTGGGGTGGAAAGGCGATCTGTGGGCGGCCAAGTTGAACGTCCGTGATTTTCGGCCGGTCACAAGCCCCCGCTACCACTTGCCGCCGAGCGTCCACGGAACATTCAGGGCCGGCGGCTGCCTTATTTCCACCTTCGCCCCCAGGCCGTTGGAAAGCGACCCTGAGGCGTTGCGTGTGCCGTTCTACCATCGCAATACGGATTACGATGAGGTGCTTTTTTACCATCAGGGAGACTTTTTCAGCCGCGCGGGGATTCAGCCCGGCATGCTGACGTTGCACCCGCAGGGGATCCATCACGGACCGCAGCCGCAGGCTGTGCAAGCCAGCAAGGGGAAGACGCAGACGAACGAGGTCGCAGTGATGATCGAATCCAAGGCACCGTTCACGGTACGAGCGGAGATGGAATCCGTGGAAGTGAAAGACTATGCGCTGAGTTGGAGCCGCCGATGAAGCTTGTCAGTTTCCGAGTCTCAACTCCTGTCGGCACATTCACGCGAGTGGGGGCAATGCACGGCCGCAGCCTGGTCGATCTGAACATGGCCTATACGCGCTGGTTGGCCGATCACGGAGAAGCGCAGCCGCATCGGCTGGCCAATGCCCAAGTCCCCTCGAGCATGCTGGCGTTTCTGGAAGGGGGGACATCGACGATGTCCGCTGCGCGGCAGGCGATGGGTTACGCCGTGACGCTCGACCCTTCAGCCACGGGTCCGTCCGGCGAGACGATCGTGTATGCGACAGCGGGCGTTCAGATCGCCGCTCCCCTGGTCGACCCGCCGTCCCTTCGCGACTTTATCGCCTTCGAAGATCACATTGCGGCGACATCCAAGAGGCGTGGGCAGCCGATTCCTCCCGAATGGTACAAAGCACCAGTCTATTATAAGGGGAACCACCGGACCATTATCGGACCGGACGAGGACCTGGCTTGGCCGTTGAACACGACAATGTTGGACTATGAGTTGGAACTGGCCTGCGTCATCGGACGCAAGGGCCAAGACATCGCCGAACGGGACGCACAACACTATATCGCCGGTTATACGATCATGAATGATTTCAGCGCCCGCGACGTTCAGTTCCAAGAGATGGCCTGCCGGTTGGGCCCTGCCAAAGGTAAGGATTTTGCGACGGCACTTGGCCCCTGCCTCATGACCTCCGACGAGGCCGCGGATCTCGGCGGACTCAGCATGGTCGCACGGGTCAACGGAGAGGAATGGTCGCGAGGGCGGTTCGGGACGATTCACTGGTCTTTCCCGCAAATGATCGCGCACGTATCCCGCGGGGAAACAATCTATCCGGGAGACATCTTCGGCTCTGGAACCGTGGGAGGAGGATGCGGGCTCGAACTGGACCGTTACTTGAAGCCGGGAGACGTGGTGGAACTGGAGATTCAACCCATCGGGGTCCTGCGAACCCGCATCGTAGGCGCAACGTCCTGACGAAAGAGGCACGTGCATGAGCGTGCTGACGGATGAACGAGCCCTCGCGGAATTAGTTGAACGGCACCGTCGACTCTATGGCGGGCCGGCCATTGATCCCAAGCTGAAGGCGATCATCCGCGAGGGATCGCATACCAGACTGACCACGTGGGACGTCCTTCACGTCTTGCAGACCTCACAGTCAGTCTTTTTCGATACCCACGTCGAAGTCGTCTCAGGCCATCATACGGCCACCTATCTCCGGTTCGATTCCATTGCCCGTTCTCCGCAGCTGATCGGACTGTTGTCCGGGGATATGGCCGATTGGATCCAGCAAGAGTTCGAGCGCGATCCGATCGCAGGCATCGTGGCCACCTCGTCGGCGGCCGAACAACTCGCCAAAGGGATCGCGGAGGTCCTGCGCAGCACGATGCCGCTGCGCGTGGCGCTGACGCCCTACAGCCACGAAACGGGACGGATCGGGACGGACATCAAGGCCGGCGCGATCAAACGAGGCGAACGATTTCTCGCGCTCAATGATGTCACCACCCGCGGCAACTGCGTGAGCAAACTCGGTACGGTCGTCACCGGCAACGGAGGCCTGCTGGCGGGAATGATGGTCTTTGCGCGGAGGGACAGCGGGCAGTTTCCTTTGATGCACGAATTGACCGCGCAGCATCCCTTCTATTGCGCAACCGATCTCGACATGCCGCAGTGGGAACCGGGGCAATGCCCCCTATGCCGGCAACACATGCCCCTATTGTCCTGGAAGGATATCCCGGAACTCTGACAACCGACTCACCCAACCGGAGGAGCCCATGGACCTCGAGATGGTACGCCAACACATCAAGCGGGCCGATCTCCTCCAGATGTACTACTATCTCCGACTCACCCGATCCCTGGAAGACCGAATTACCGCACTCTACCGGCAAGGGCACATCGCCGGAGGCTGTTATACCAGCCACGGCATGGAGGCCATCGCGGTTGGTTATGCGTCCGCCATCGAACGAGACGACGTCATCGCCCCGTTCCACCGGGACATGGGAGCCTTCCTCATCCGCGGAATCACGCCGGGCGAGGTCCTTGCCCAATATCTCGGCAAGCGGACCGGACCGACCAAAGGGAAAGACGGCAACGTCCACATGGGAGATCTCAAGCGGGGCGTGATCGGCTTTGTCAGCCATCTGGCCGACAATCTTCCGGTTGCGGCCGGCGCGGCGCTGGCTTTCAAGATTCGCGGCGAACGCCGCGTGGTCGTCGCCGGCACCGGCGACGGCGGCACCAGCCGCGGTGACTTCCACGAGGCGATGAACTTCGCGGCGGTCCGCAAACTGCCTGTCGTCTTCTTCTGCAACAACAACCAATATGCGTATTCAACGCCGCAAAACATTCAAATGGCGATCCAGGACGTGGCCGACCGGGCCAAGGCCTACGGGATGCCCGGCGAGATCGTGGACGGGAACGACGTATCCGCGGTGTATTTGGCATCGAAACGCGGCGTGGCGAAAGCCCGTGCGGGCGACGGGCCGACGTTCCTGGAGTTCAAGACCATGCGCATGCACGGCCATTCCGAGCACGACTCAGCCAAGTATGTCCCGCGTGAGCTGTTGGAGGAATGGAAGAAGAAAGACCCGATCCTGAAAGCCGAGCATCTGCTCGCGCGACTGGGCTATGGCGACGAAGGATATTTTCAGGAGATCAGCGAACGGACGAAGAAAGAAGTCGACACGGGCCTGGAGTTTGCCGAGCACAGTCCGCTGCCGGAGGGACGGGAAGTCTTGGAAGGAGTGTTCGCCACCGAAGAAGAGGTGGAGTCATGACGACCGTTGCGGCATCGGCCGACGTCTCATACTTAGAAGCAATCTCGCAGGCTCTGGATGAAGAAATGGCCCGCGACGGCCGGGTGTTCCTCATGGGCGAAGACATTGGCGCCTACGGCGGGGCTTTCAAGATCACGGAAGGGTTGCTCCAGAAGTACGGCGAGTGGCGGGTTCTGGACACGCCGCTGGCCGAGTCCGGATTCGTGGGAGCGGCCATCGGTGCCGCGATGATGGGTCTGCGGCCGGTCGTCGAGATGCAGTTCGCCGACTTTATTTCTTGCGCATTCGATCAGATCACCGAAGTCGCGGCCAAGAATCATTACCGGTGGGGGGCCGCGGTGCCGATGGTCATTCGTGCCCCGTTCGGCGGCGGTGTGCACGGAGGTCCCTTTCATTCCGAATGTCCGGAAGGCTGGTTCTTCCACTCGCCGGGGCTCAAACTCGTCGCGCCTTCCACTCCCTACGACGCGAAAGGTCTGCTCAAGGCCGCCATCCGGGATCCCAATCCGGTTATTTACTTCGAGCACAAGTTTCTCTACCGGCGCATCAAGTCTCCGCTCCCGCGCGAGGATTACATCGTCCCAATCGGGAAAGCCGATCGAAAGCGAACCGGCAACGATATCTCCGTCATCACCTACGGAGCGATGGTCCACTTGGCGCTCGAAGCGGCGCAGGTCCTGGCTCCGGAAGGGATCGATGTGGAGGTGATCGACCTGCGCACGTTGATCCCGCTCGACAAGGACATGGTCTACGAATCGGTGCGCAAGACCGGCAAAGCCATCCTGCTGCACGAGGATAACAAGACGGGCGGAATCGGAGCCGAAATCGCGGCGCTCCTGGCCGAGGAATGCTTCGATTGTTTGGACGGGCCGATCGTCCGCATCGCTCCGCCGGATACACCCGTGCCGTTCAGCACGCCCTTGGAAGAGTTTTTTCTTCCGAAGACCGCTGAAATCGTCGAGGCGGCGAGAACGTTGGCGGCGTACTAGCGCGCTGTGAATTTTGAACGTTGAGAACCGCACCATGGCCACCGACATCATCATGCCTCAACTCGGAGAAAGCGTCGCCGAAGGAACCGTCGTGAAGTGGTTCATACGCCCCGGTGGGATGATTCAGAAGGACCAAGCCCTCGTGGAAGTGGAAACGGAAAAAGTGGACCTCGATATCCCCTCACCCGTCACAGGCGTGCTGAGCGAGATCATCATCCCCGAGGGCGGCACCGTCCCTGTGGGAACGTTGCTGGCGCGGATTGAAAGCACTCCCCCTTCCGACGTAATCAACCGTGTCGGCGGCGTGATCGTCCGACCGTCGCAACCGGTGTCCGATGGCGATGGCCGCTATTCTCCCGCCGTCCGACAACTGGCCACAGCGCATGGACTGGATCTGTCGCACGTGAAGGGAACCGGAACCGGCGGCCGGGTGACCAAGAAAGATGTGCAGGAGTTCATCGCGGAGACCGGAGGTCTAGCCGCATCACCGCCGGCCGGCACCGAATTGTCGATGGGAGAAGAAGTTCGGCCCCTGACGCAGATGCGGAGAACCATCGCCGAACGGATGGTCAGCAGCAGGCGGACGTCGGCGCATGTCACTACGTTCTTCGAAGCCGACTTCTCGGGCGTCGCCAAATTCCGGGACACTCTCCGGCAAAGCTCAGGACAGAGCGTGACCTACCTGCCGTTCGTGATCCGCGCCGTGACTCGCGCAATTCGAGATCTGCCGGTACTGAACTCCTCTTGGAGGGAGGACGGCATCGTCATCAAGAAGGATATTCACCTCGGCATCGCGACGGCCCTGGACGAGGGACTGTTGGTTCCGGTGGTGCGCCACGCGGATCGTAAGGGGCTCACACTATTGGCCAAAGAAGTGGCGGACTTGGCCGAGCGAGCCAGAACCAAGAAGCTGAACCCGGAGGAAGTCCAAGGGGGCACCTTTACGATCACAAACCATGGCGGGTTCGGCAGCTTGTTCAGCACCCCGATCATTCATCAACCCCAGACTGCCATCTTGGGGGTCGGCGCAATCCAAAAGCGACCCATGGTCATCGACGACGCCATCGCGATTCGGACGATGGGATACCTGAGCCTGTCGTTCGATCACCGAGTCATCGACGGGGCAACGGCGGATCAGTTCATGGCGAAGGTCAGGGACTATCTCGAACAGAGTCAATGGGAGCCCATCTTGTGAGCACATCGCAGCGGGCGGTCATCGTCAGCGCGGTCCGAACGCCGATCGGCAGCTTCAACGGAGCATTGAGCCCGGTACCCGCCACCAGGCTGGGAAGTATCGCCATCGCCGAAGCATTGAAGCGCATCGACATGCCTCCCGACCGCGTGGACGACGTGTACATGGGCTGCGTCCTCGGGGCCGGACTCGGGCAGGCGCCGGCCAGACAGGCCTCGATCGGAGCCGGCATCCCTCACTCGGTCGGCGCTACGACTGTGAACAAGGTCTGCGGGTCAAGCCTCCAGACCGTGATCATGGCGGCCAGATCCGTCGCGCTCGGTGAGGCGCGGATCGTCGTGGCCGGCGGCATGGAGAGCATGACCAGAGCGCCCTATTTGCTGGAGAAAGCTAGACAAGGATATCGACTGGGACATGCGGAGCTGGTGGACAGTCTGGTCAAGGACGGCCTCTGGGACGTCTACAACAATTTTCACATGGGACAGGCCGGCGAGTTGTGCGCCGCCAAGTACCAACTCACGCGCCGGGAACTCGACGACTTTGCCTTGGAAAGCTACCGCCGGGCGAAGGAGGCGATCGCGACCGGTTCTTTCAGGCGGGAAATCGTGCCGGTCGAGACGCCCCAACGGAAAGGGGCGCCCGCGATCGTCACGGACGATGAAGAGCCGAATCGGGGTGATCTAGGCAAGCTGCGCGACCTCAAGCCGGTGTTCCAGGAAGATGGCGTCCTGACCGTGGGCAATTCGCCGTCTTGCAACGATGGTGCGGCAGCCGTTGTCGTTATGGCCGAAGCGGAAGCCGCGCGGCTCGGCCTCACTCCCATGGCGCGCATCGTCGGATACGCCGGAGCGGCCTTGGCGCCCGAATGGTTTACGATCGCGCCGGTCGAAGCGATTGCACGAGCGCTCAAGACGACCGGCCTGTCCATCGGCGACATCGACTTGTTCGAGATCAACGAAGCGTTCTCGGTCGTCTCGCTCGCTGTTAACCGCGAATTGGGACTCGATTTCAAGAAGGTCAACGTCAACGGCGGAGCGGTCGCGTTGGGCCATCCCATCGGAGCGACCGGCGCGAGAATTCTGACCACACTCCTGTATGCGATGGAAGTCCGCGGCGCCAGGCGGGGAATCGCCGGGCTTTGCATCGGCGGGGGAGAGGCGCTGGCGATGGTGGTGGAGCGCTGAACGACGGTGTCGGCACACAGCGAGACTCGCAAGTCTTTTCATACTGTGCGGTGCACGCCATGACCTTGGAGGACATCAAGACGATCGGCATCGTCGGCGCCGGCCAGATGGGCCGCGGCATTGCCCAGGTTTGTGCAACGGCCGGCTATCGCGTCCTGTTGGTGGACGTCACCGAAGCGTCGCTGACGGAGGCCCTCGCCAAGATCCGCGCTGGTTTGGAACGGGCCTCGGAACGAGGGAGCCTCACCAGCTACCGAGCCGGAGAAGCCCTGGCGCTTATCCGTCCGACGGTTGAGCTCGACCGGCTTCACGCGGTCCAGCTGGTCATCGAGGCAATTCCCGAAGACCTCGCCCTCAAAGAGCGGCTCTTCGCCGAATTGAACCGGATATGCCGGCCCCGCGCCATCCTCGCCAGCAACACCTCGTCGATTTCCATTACCAAGCTGGGGACGGCCGCGGGCCGGCCGGCTGACGTGGTGGGCCTGCATTTCATGAATCCCGCGCCCGTCATGCACCTGCTCGAAGTCGTCCGTGGCCTCGAAACATCGGAGACCACGCTGAACCTGGCTCTCGGACTGGCGAAGCGGCTTGGGAAAACTCCAGTCCTGGCCAAGGACGTGCCAGGGTTCATCGTGAATCGCATCCTCATTCCGATGATCAATGAAGCGATCTTTGCGCTGGAGAACGGCGTCGCATCGGCCGAAGACATCGATCTCGCCATGGTGACCGGCGCCAACCATCCGGTTGGACCTTTAGCGCTTGCGGATCGCATAGGCCTGGATACCGTCTTGTCCATTTGTGACGTGCTCCACCGAGGTTTGGGAGACGCAAAATTCCGTCCCTGTCCCCTGCTCCGCCGATACGTCGAAGCAGGATGGTTGGGACGTAAGACTGGTCGTGGATTCTTCCTCTACGAGGCGAGCGGAGAAAGACGGGAGGCGCTGAGCGGCAGGACCTGATCTCCCGCCCTTCGTCTCGACATTGTGGCCGGAGGGATGATCGATGGACGAACGCAAACCACGATTCGCCTCGCTCTCGGGACTCGACGTCAACCGTGTGTATTCTCCCGATGACTTGAAGGATTGGTCGCCGAGGGCTGCTCTCGGTTCGCCCGGCGAGTTTCCTTATACCCGCGGCGTCTATCCCACCATGTATCGGGGACGTCTGTGGACGATGCGGCAGTTTGCCGGATTCGGATCCGCCGATGATACCAATCGCCGCTTCAAGTACCTTCTCCGGCACGGGCAGACCGGACTCAGCGTCGCCTTCGATATGCCAACCCTGATGGGCATGGATGCGGACGATCCGCGCGCCCACGGCGAAGTGGGGCACTGCGGCGTGGCGATCTCTTCATTGGCCGATATGGAACGCCTGTTCGACGGCATTCGTTTGGACCAGGTGACCACCTCGATGACGATCAACGGCCCGGCCGCCGTGATCTTCGCCATGTATCTGGCCGTCGCGGAGAAACAGGGTATTCCGTTCGAACGCTTGGGCGGCACACTGCAAAACGACATCCTGAAGGAATACATCGCCCAGAAAGAATGGCTGTTCCCGCCGGAGCCATCGCTGCGCCTCATCATCGACACCATCGAATACTGTGCGGCACGAGTTCCCAAGTGGCATCCGATCAGCATCAGCGGTTATCACATCCGCGAGGCCGGTTCGACTGCCGTTCAAGAGTTGGCCTTTACCCTGTACGACGGGTTGACCTACGTGGGCGCGGCGGTGAAAGCCGGCCTCCCCGTCGACAGCTTCGCCCCCCAACTCTCGTTCTTCTTCAATGCCCACAACGACCTCTTCGAGGAAGCCGCCAAGTTCAGGGCGGCACGGCGACTGTGGGCACGCGAGATGGAGCGCCGCTATCACCCCAAAGATCCGCGGTCGTTGCAGCTCCGTAGTCACGCGCAGACGGCCGGCTGTTCGCTCACGGCGCAGCAGCCCTTGAACAACGTGGTGCGCACGACGGTGCAGGCACTGGCGGCGGTGTTGGGCGGCGCCCAATCCCTTCACACCAATTCCATGGACGAGACCTTGGCCCTGCCGACCGAAGAGGCGGTGAAGCTGGCGCTCCGCACCCAGCAGGTCATCGCCCATGAAAGCGGGGTGCCGGACACGGTCGATCCGCTCGGAGGATCCTACTATGTCGAATCCTTGACCAATCGTCTCGAGGAAGCAGCCCTCGACTATTTCCGACAATTGGACGACATGGGCGGCATGGTGAACGCGATCGAACGGGGGTTCCCCCAACGGGAGATCCTCGACGCCTCGCAGCGGTATCAACGCGACGTGGAGCGGGGAGAACGGACCATCGTCGGTATCAGCGATTACAGGGAGGAAGAGCAGCGCCCGCTCTCGACTCTGAAAATCGGGCCGGAGGTGGAACGCGAGCAGGTGAGACGCCTGTCTGACCTCCGCAAATCGCGCGACCCGTTCAAGATGGCCGGCACGGTCGAGGCGCTCCAGGAAGCGGCCTCCTGCGGCGAGAACGTCATGCCGTATCTGATTGAGGCGGTGAAGGCCAGGGCCTCCCTCGGCGAGATTTGTGGCGCGCTCAAGGAAGTGTTGGGTGTCTATCGGGAGCCGGTGGTGTTGTGATGAAAACGCGGGTCCTGTCGCTGACCAGCCCGTCCGTCTTCGCACCCCGCCCGGTGTGGGGACCCCGCTGCGGGCGCCGGGTAAGGACCGCGTCCCGGCGCGGGACGGAGCGGGTGGGTGAGAATGGCTCCCAGGTCAGCGCCACCCGCGCCTTCAAATGGATGTGAGAACGATGAAGGGAAAAGGGACATGAAGTTCGGAGCGTTTGAACTGTATCCCGTCAGCGACGGGCGATTCCGCCTGGACGGCGGCGCCATGTTCGGAGTCGTTCCCAAGGTCCTGTGGGACAAGTGTTGCCATGCCGATGAACTGAACCGCATTCCCCTGAGCCTCACCTGCCTGCTGATCCGGGCGCATGGGAAGAACATCCTCCTGGACACAGGGTTGGGCTCCAAGGAGGACGATAAATTCCATCGCATGTTTGCGATCGAACGAACGCCGACGTTGCTGGACTCCCTCAAACGCTGGGGCGTGGAGCCGGAGGACGTCGATCTGGTGATCAACACCCACCTGCATTTCGACCATGCGGGTGGAAACAGCAGGAGACGGGCGAACGGGACCCTGTCCCCCACGTTTCCGAAGGCCCGATATGTCATCCAACGCGGCGAGTATGACGATGCCTCCCGCGCCAACGAGCGTACCAAAGCCAGCTACCGGCTTGCGAACTTTGCACCGATCGCCGAGGCGCATCAGTGGGAATTTCTGGACGGCGACACGGAAGTCGTCCCGGGCGTGACTGCCCTCGTCACGGCCGGCCATACGCGCTGCCACCAAGGGATCAAGATCGAGTCTGAGGGTCATGCCGCGTTCTATCTCGGCGACCTCATTCCGACGGTGTCGCATCTGCCGCTGCCATACATCATGGGGTACGACCTGTTCCCCGTTCAAACGCTCGAAACCAAACGTTGGGTATTGGACCGGGCTTTCGAGGAACACTGGCTCCTGCTCTTCGAACATGATCCGCTGATCCAAGCCGGTCACGTCAAGAGAGATCTCGAGGGCAAATACTTCCTCCAAGAGGTGAACGCATGGCCGTAACGACGCAGCCGCTCCGAATCCTGATCGGAAAAGTCGGGCTCGACGGCCACGACCGAGGAGTGAAACTGATCGCGCGCGCCCTGCGTGACGCGGGGATGGAAGTGATCTACACCGGCCTTCACCAGACGCCGGAACAGATCGTCGCGGCGGCGATTCAGGAAGACGTGGACGCGATCGGGCTGAGCATCTTGTCGGGGGCGCACAATACGCTGTTCCGCCGCGTGCTGGAGCTGCTCAACGAACAGAACGCCGGGGACATCGTTCTGTTCGGAGGCGGCATCATTCCCGACGACGACCTGCCGGTCCTCAAAGCGGCCGGCGTGAAGGCTCTGTTCCGGCCGGGGGCGCCGATGCACGAGATCGTCGCCTTCGTGGAGGGAATCAAAGCACGAGGTTGACCGGTCATGCGCATCATCAAGACCTCGCTCGTGACGACATCCGAAGAATTCTCGGCAAACGTGGCCCACTACCAGGGGCTGAGAGCCGATCTCGACAAACATCTCTCTCTTGCAGAGGCCGGTGGTCCGGCCGACGCCGTCGCACTGCATAAACAACGAGGCAAACTGACGGTTCGCGAACGGGTCGCGGCACTGCTGGACCCCGATTCTCCATGGCTCGAACTGAGCCCCCTCGCCGCCTGCGGGATGTACGAGGAGCAGGTTCCCGCCGCCGGTCTGATCAGCGGCATCGGCTTCGTGTCTGGACGGCCCTGCGTCATCGCCGCCAACGACGCCACGGTCAAGGGCGGCACCTATTTTCCGATGACGATCAAGAAACATCTGAGGGCGCAGGAGATCGCCCTGGAGAACCGGCTGCCCGCGATCTACCTTGCCGACTCCGGAGGAATCTTCCTGCCCATGCAGGCCGAACTCTTTGCGGACAAGAACCACTTCGGGCGGATCTTCTACAACCAGGCGCGGATGTCCGCACTGGGCATTCCGCAGATTGCCGTGGTCATGGGCATGTGTACGGCGGGCGGCGCCTACGTACCGGCGATGAGCGACGAGAATGTCATCGTGAAGGGAACCGGCACCATCTATTTGGGCGGGCCGCCCCTGGTGAAGGCTGCGACCGGCGAGGAGGTGACCCCTGAAGAACTCGGCGGCGCCGACCTGCACACGAGACTGTCCGGCGTGAGCGACCATCTGGCCGAGAACGACCAGGACGCGCTGAAGATCTGCCGGTCGATCGTTGCCACCTTGCCCCGACGGCCTGCGAGACGGCGTGACTGCGAGAGCGAGGAACCGCTCTACCAGGCCAGTGACCTCTACGGACTCATCCCGAGCAATCCCCGGAAGACGCCCGAGGCGCACGAGGTGATCGCCCGGATGGTGGACGGAAGCAGATTTCACGAGTTCAAGGCGCGCTACGGCCAAACATTGACCTGCGGATTCGCCCACTGGACTGGGCATCAGGTCGGCATCGTCGCCAATAACGGCGTGCTGTTGTCGGAGGCCGCCTTGAAGGGGACGCATTTCGTCGAGCTTTGCGCCCAGCGACGCATCCCGCTCATCTTTCTGCAGAACATCACCGGATTCATGGTCGGCAAAGAGTATGAAGCCCGCGGGATCATCAAAGACGGCGCGAAGATGGTGCAGGCGGTGGCAACCGCCGACGTGCCGAAATTCACGGTCATCATCGGCGCCTCCCACGGCGCCGGCAATTACGCGATGTGCGGCCGCGCCTATGGACCGCGCTTCCTCTTCCTCTGGCCGAACGCGCGGACGTCGGTGATGGGGGCGCAGCAGGCCGCCCATGTACTGGCGACCGTCAAACGGCAGCAACGGGCGAGGGAGCACGTCACGCTCTCCGAGGACGAGCAGCGGAAGATGAGTGAGTCCACCATGTCCCAGTATGAGCGGGAAGGCAGCCCCTATTTCAGCACGGCCCGCCTCTGGGATGACGGGATCATCGATCCATCCGACACGCGACGCATCCTTGGCCTATGTTTGGACGTCGCCATGACTATGGCGGTCCATCCGTCGCGCCCACCGGTGTTTCGCATGTGAGGACCGCATGACGCATCCAGCCGCCATCCTAATCGAATCGCACGACGGCGTGACCCGCGTGACACTGAACCGTCCTCACAGGCGGAACGCGTTCGATGCCGGTATGGTCGAAGCACTGTCCCGGGTCTTTGACGAGTCGGGCCGGAACCCCTCGGTCCGAGCGGTCGTCTTGACGGGCAATGGTCCCGCGTTTTGCGCCGGCGCGGATATCGACTGGATGAGATCCGGTGGAACGCGGTCCGCGCCGGAGAGGCGGAAAGATGCTGAGGAGCTCATGAGGATGTTTCGCGCCATCGACGAATGTCCCTGCCCCGTCATCGCGCGAGTCCAGGGACCGGCCTTCGGAGGCGGAGTCGGCATGATCGCAGCCTGTGACATCGCCGTGGCGGTGGAGGACGCGACGTTCGCCCTCAGCGAAGTCCGTTTGGGGATGGTGCCGTCGGTGATCGCTCCTGTTCTGCTCCGAAAGACCGGCGAATCCTTCCTGCGACGATGCTGCCTGACCGGAGAACCATTCTCCGCGTCGGCCGCCAAACAGGGCAACCTCATTCACGATGTCGTCGAAAAGACTCAGCTCGATGCCCGCGTCGATGAGTTGATTCAGTCGGTCCTGCGTGCCGCGCCGCAGGCGGCACAGGACACCAAAGCCCTGCTCCACCGGCTGCCCGCCCTGTCCGGCAACGAGCAATGGAATACCTGCGTCGAATCCAACGTCCGCGCTCGCCTTTCGGACGAAGCGCAGGAAGGATTCCGGGCCTTTCTTGAACGACGTGCGCCCGTCTGGACTGCGATGCCCGGAAAGCGAGGGAGTCGAAGCGCCCCCGAATAATGAGGGCTGAAGAGAGGATATCGCACGATGTCGCTCGGTAACGGGCATAACAGGGTTGCAAGGCCGATCCGTATTATCGAAGTCGGTCCGAGGGACGGACTGCAAAATGAACCGGCGATCGTCCCGACCTCTGCCAAGGTGTCGTTTGTCAACGCCCTGTCTCGAACGGGAGCGGCGGAAATCGAGATCGGGTCATTCGTATCCCCCCATGCGATCCCCCAGCTGGCCGATTCAGACGAGGTCGCTCGCAAAATGGAACGCCTACCTGGCGTGACCTATTCGGCTCTGGTGCCCAACGAGAAGGGATTGGAACGGGCGAGAGCCGCGGCGATAGAAAAGATCGCGGTCTTCACCGCGGCCTCGGAGACGTTCGCCAGGCGCAACATCAAATGCGGGGTCCTGGAATCGATCGACCGGTTCGCGCCGCTGGTGGCCGAAGCCAAACGGGACGGGATGACCGTGCGCGGCTACATTTCCACCGCGACCCACTGTCCCTTTGAAGGCGCCGTCGATCCGGGCCGCGTCATCAAGGTCATGCAACGGCTGCTACACATCGGAATCGATGAAATTTCCCTTGGAGACACCATCGGCAAAGCCGCTCCGAACGATGTGCGACGGCTGTTGGATGCAACCCTCCCGCACATTGAGCGAAGCCGGCTCTCCCTGCACTTCCATGATACCTACGGCATGGCCGTCGCCAATGTCCTGGCAGCCTGGACAGATTACGGCATCGAGGCCTTCGATACGGCCGCCGGCGGACTGGGCGGCTGCCCCTACGCGCCGGGAGCATCGGGCAACGTGGCGACGGAAGACGTGGTCTACGCCCTCAAAGCCTCGGGAGCCATCCTGACGGTAGACGAACAACAGGTGGCTGCGGCAGCCAGACAGATCTCACGGGCGTTAGACCGTCCCCTCGCGTCTCGACTGTCGCGCATCCAAACGGACCGAACCTCCTATGAGCCTGTGACATGACTGCCTTGGACCTGCGCCGATCCGGGCGAGAGACGACCGACGTGGCGGTTTTGGCCGACAGGGTCAAGACCGGCGACGTTCGTGCCGTTTCGCGGCTGATCACGCTCTTGGAGAATCGAGACCCGGACGGAGCCGCCGCATTGCGGCTGCTCGACTCGGGGTCCCGCCACGCGGACGTAACGGGTATTACCGGTTATCCGGGAGCCGGCAAGAGCACCCTGATCGCTCAACTTGCGGCTGCCTACCGACGTTCGGGCAGGACAGTCGGAGTGCTGGCCGTCGATATCAGCAGTATCGTGACGAAGGGCGCCCTGCTCGGCGATCGCATCAGGATGGGAGATCACACGCTGGATCATGGGGTGTACATCAGGAGCATGGCCGCTCGCGGCCATCACGGGGGGCTCGCCCCAACCACCCGGGAAGCCGCGCTCGTGTTGGACGCGGCCGGGTACGACGTGGTGTTGGTCGAAACGGTCGGAGTCGGTCAGGGCGAAATAGAGATCATGGACGTCGCCCACACCGTGGTCGCAGTCGTGGCACCCGGCCTGGGCGACGAGGTCCAAGCGATGAAGGCGGGTCTGTTGGAAGTCGCCCCGATCATCGTACTCAACAAAGGCGACCATGCCGGGGCTAATTCCACCCTCCGCGACCTACGGGCCTGGTGCCCGCACGTCGTCCGGACTGTTGCCACGACGGGCGAGGGGATCCCCGAACTGGTAGCCGCGATTGCCGCGCATCGACGGAGCCACAAGACGCATGATGATGGAACGCCTGGCGCCCGGCCCAAGCCGCGCTTGGTCTAGGTAGCTGCGCACACAACGTGTCGAATGGAGGATGTCATGTCGCACCAACTGTTATTGACCGTCTCTCACCACGTTGCACGAATCACCCTCCACAATCCGCCGGCGAATGTGCTCAACCTCTCCATGCTCAAACAATTGGAACACGTGCTGAGCGAGGTGGAGGAAGACGAGTTTGTCCGGGTGATGATCGTGACCGGTTCCGGACGATTCTTCTGTGCGGGAGCGGATCTCAATGAGCTGGCCCATCTCAATACGATGCACGGCGGAGCAGAATTCGCCGTGCGCGGACAGTCGCTGCTCAATCGTATCGAGCGATCGGAGAAGCCCGTTCTTGCCGCCCTCAACGGCACCTCCGTCGGCGGAGGTCTGGAGCTGGCCTTGGCGTGCCACATTCGATTGGCCGCCGCCGGCATCATGATGGGGTTGCCGGAAGTCAAACTCGGCCTCATACCGGGATTTGGAGGCACCCAACGGCTCCCGAGAGTGGTGGGCGCGTCACGAGCGGCCGAAATGATCCTGACCGGTGAAAGCCTGTCCGCGGAAGAAGGGCAGCGGATCGGTCTGGTCAGCCGAGTCGTACCGCAGCACGAGTTGATGGCGCAGGCCGAAGCCGTCGCGACGGTGATTTCGTCACGCGGCAAACCCGCGATCGAGGCGGCGCTGCATGCGATCAGAGGAGGGCTCGACATCCCCCTGTCCGAAGGGCTGGACCGGGAGGCCGAATTGTTCGGCCGCCTATGCGCGACCGACGACAAGAGGGCAGCGGTCCAGGCGTTTCTCGAAAAGCGTCATTCGCGGCTCACAGAGGCGAACGCATGATTTCTCAGCTGCGCGAAGTACAGCGCATGAAGATTGAAGAAGGCATACACATCGGAAAGGAGCGGCCGTTGCTGGCGGACCGTCTCGCCCGCTACAGCCGAACCCTCCGATACGAAGACTTGCCCGGCGCCGTCGTGCACGAGGTGAAGCGGCGGATCATGGACAGTCTGGGTTGCGCACTGGGAGCCTGGAATGCGCCGCCCTGCCGGATCGCGCGCCGCATCGCGGAATCCGTCAAGGTCGCCGGCGGCACGACGCTCTGGGGCACAGGTCATAAAACGCTCCCCGATCTCGCCGCCTTCGCCAACGGCGCGATGGTCCGGTATCTCGACTTCAACGATACCTATCTCGCGCGGGAACCGGCGCATCCCTCGGACAACCTTGCGGCCGTGCTTGCAGCCGGAGAGGCGTGTCATGCGTCGGGGAAATCCGTGATTCTGGCCGCGGTAGTCGCCTATGAAGTGCAATGCCGCCTGTGTGACGCAGCGGCGCTGCGTCCGCGCGGCTGGGACCATGTCACCTACGGGCCCTTCTCCTCGGCTCTCGGGGCCGCCAAGGTGATGAAGCTCTCCGCCTCGAAGACCGAGCAGGCCGTCAACCTGGCCGGTGTCGCGAACGTCGCGCTGCGCCAGACGCGCGTGGGCGATCTGTCCATGTGGAAGGCCTGCGCCTTTTCCAACGCAGCTCGCAACGGGGTCTTCGCCGCCACCCTGGCTCGCAGCGGCATGACCGGCCCCGCGCCGATCTTCGAAGGAGAGAAGGGCTTCATGAGACTGGTATCCGGACCGCTCGATCTCTTCCCATTCGCGGGAGAGATGGCACAGGCATCCTCCATGGCCGGGAGCCAGTCCCCCTCGTTCAAGATCCTGGATACCTATATCAAACACTACCCGGTGGAATATCACGCGCAAACGGCGGTGGAGGCCGCGCTGGCGATCCGGGAGGATCTGCTGAAAGCTGAGGGCGACGGCGCACTTGCTTCCATCTCCGAGGTCGAAATCGCCAGCTATGACGTCGCGATCGAAATTATCGGACGCGACCCGGAAAAATGGCGGCCTCGCACGCGAGAAACCGCCGACCACAGCTTTCCCTTCTGCGTGGCTGCGACCCTCCTGGACGGCAAGATGACGCTGCGCTCGTTCGACGGCGCTCGCCTCACTGATCCGGCGCTACAAGCGTTGATGCAGAAGGTGCGCGTCGTTCCGCAATCTGATTTCGTCGGCCGCTACCCGGAGGCCATGCCGACGCGCCTCATGGTTCGGACGAGGGCCGGAAACGTCTATCTCCAAGAGGTGGACCATCCCCTGGGCCATCCCAAGAACCCGATGTCCGACCAACAGGTGGAAGACAAGTTCCGCCTGCTGGCCGAAAAAACATTGAGTCGCGAGCGGATGAGGACGCTGATCCGGTCGGTCTGGACGCTCGACCGGCTGAGGGACATCGGGGCGTTGATGCCGTTGCTGAGAATCCGTAATCGGTGAAGGCGATGCGCGACGAACGAGGAACGAGAAGAGCACGCCGTTTCCGCGAACTGCTCGACAAGCAGACGCTCATCCTTCCAGGAGCGTTCAATGCCCTGACGGCCATGCAGATCGAGCGTGCCGGCTTCCACGCGCTGTACGTGTCGGGCGCCGGTATGTCGGCCGCACGAGGACTCCCGGATATCGGCCTGCTCTCTTTGACGGAAGCGGCATACGACTCGGCGACCATCACCAAGGCCGTGGCGATCCCCGCCATCGTGGACGCGGACACGGGTTTCGGACCTCCGCTCGCCGTGATGCGGACGGTGAAGGAATTCGAGGCAGCCGGGTTGGCCGGGATGCAGATCGAAGATCAGGAGATGCCCAAGAAATGCGGACATCTTCCGGGAAAGCGGGTGGTCCCGACCGACGACATGGCCGGCAAGATCCGCGCGGCGGCCGATGCCAGGCAGGATCCGGATTTTTTCATCATCGCCCGCACGGACGCGCGCGCCATCGAAGGGTTGGAGTCGGCCGTGCGGCGGGCGCGAATCTACATCGACGCCGGCGCGGACGCGATATTCCCCGAAGCCCTCGAGTCAGCCGACGAATTCCGCACATTCGCCCGACACCTCGCCAAGGAAGGCGGGAAGGCCCCGCTGGTCGCCAATATGACCGAATTCGGCAAGACTCCCTATCTGAGCGTAGCGGAGTTCGAAGAACTTGGCTATCGCCTGGTGCTGTTTCCTGTCACGGCACTGCGTATGGCGACACAGGCGGTCGATGAGATGCTGTCTGAACTGAAGACCCGCGGCTCGCAGCGCGGCCTGTTGGAGCGGATGTATACGAGAACGAAGCTCTATGACCTGCTGCGGTACGCGGACTATGAGCAATGGGATCGTCGCGTTCATTCGACGGAAGACGGCCATGCGAATCGCTGAGTCGGAAAACACTCCCGGATATAGCCCGGGGCTGGACGGAGTCATTGCCGGAGAAACGGCCCTCTGCCATGTGGACGAGGACGAAGGAGGCCTGCGATATCGCGGGTACGCAGTCAGCGATTTGGCGGACCAGGCGACCTTCGAGGAGGTGGCCCATCTGCTACTGTGCGGGACGTTGCCGACCAGGAAGGAGTTGAAGGAGTTCGAGGGGCGGCTCGCAGCGGAGGCCCTGTTGCCCGCCCCTGTCGAAGCGTTTCTTGGCATGATCCCTCCGGCCGCGCATCCCATGGATATTCTGAGAACGAGCGTCTCCCTGCTGGGAATGATCGAGACGGATGCCGAAGATCATTCGCATGACGCGAACCTCCGGAAATCCATCCGCCTCCTGGCGCAGATTCCCCTCGTGATTTCGGTCGCACATGGGCTCGCGAACGGGACCCCCCGCATGGAGGCGCAACCGAATCTGACCTTCGCCGAGAATCTCTTGTGCCTCTTGACCGGCCGGAGAGGAGGCGAGGAATGGCGCCTCATGGCGCACGTCCTCGACGTATCCCTCACGCTCTATGCCGAGCATGAATTCAATGCCTCCACGTTCGCGGCCCGCGCGACCGCCTCCACCATGACGGACCTCCACTCGGCCGTGACATCGGCGATCGGCACGCTCAAAGGACCACTTCACGGGGGGGCAAATGAGGCGGTCGCGGAGATGTTCCTCGAGATCGAACGCCCTGACAGAGCGGAAGGATGGATCAGGGAGCAGCTGGGGGGAAAACGCCGGATCATGGGCTTCGGCCATCGTGTCCTCAAGAATGGCGATTCGCGCTCCGCGATTATCCAGCGGCACGCCGATCGCTTGAGCCGGACCTGCCGCGACCGCCGATGGTACGACATCGCCCTGATCATCGAACGCGTCATGCGGCAGGAGAAGGGCCTCTGCCCGAATCTTGATTTCTACACAGCGGTGGCCTATCTCCTGATGGGCATTCCCCGCCGACTCTATACGCCGATCTTCGTCTGCTCCCGCATCACGGGGTGGTGCGCTCACGTGATCGAACAGCAGGATCACAACAGGCTGATCCGTCCGCGGGCTCTATACAAGGGGCCCGCAAGAGAGTCCTATGTCGACATCGACCACCGTCGCTGAAGAGATTGCCCGGGCGCGGCAGACGGAAGACCCTTCTCCTGCTCTTCCGTGGAATTCGTTCGCGGATTTCTTCCGATCCCGAGTCTATGATCGAGACCTGGTCAACCGGCCGTTCCTGACCTACTACGACGACGACCGGCAGCTTCATTGTACATACAGCTACGCCGAATTCGGCACCCTGGTCCAGCAGGCTGCTTCGTTTCTCCACGACCGAATCGGACTTCGACGCGGGGACCGGTTGGCGACGATCCTTTTCAACCATGACGTCACCGTCGTGCTCTACTTTGCCGCCTGGGCGACGGGAATCACGATCGTGCCGATCAACGCCGAGGAAACTGCGGAGAAGAAGCGGTTTATCCTCGGTCATTCGGAGGCGGCGGCCCTGTGCTGCTGGCACAGTGACATCAAGGACGTGCGCGAGTTCCAGCGAGACCTGCCAAGCCTGCGCCACGTGATTCCGGTGAACGACGAAGGCTTCCGGGATGGTTCTTGGTACAGATCCGCAGGCGTCAAGGACTCGCCTCCGAGGATCTCTCACCTTGCGCCTTTCTCATCAGACCTGAACGATGAAGCCCTCATCGTCTATACCTCGGGGACCACGGGACCGCCCAAGGGTGTGATCCTCACCGTCCGGAATCTCTTGACCGACGCCGATGCGATCGCCGACTGGCATCGCTTCGACGTGAATGATCGCTTGATGTGCGTGCTCCCTATCCATCATGTGAACGGAACGGTCGTGACGCTCCTTACCCCGTTCTATTGCAAGGGAAGCGTGGTGCTGAATCGCAAGTTCAAGAGCACGACCTTCTGGCGGAGGCTGCATGAGGAGGGCGTCACCTGTGTCAGCGTCGTGCCCACCCTTCTTGAATTCCTGTTGGATGCAGACGAGGACCTGGCGCCCTACCGGCTGGACCGGTTGAAGGGCTTCATTTGCGGCGCAGGGCCAATGTTGAAAGCCACCGCGCTTCGCTTCGAAGCGCGGTTCCATTGTCCCATCCGCCACGGCTACGGGCTGTCCGAAACGACGTGTTACTCATGTTTCCTGCCCAACGATCTGTCGCCCGAGGAGCGCCGCCACTGGCTGAGCGCCTATGAGTTCCCCTCGATCGGAGTGCCGGTGCGGCACAATGCGATGGCCATTCTCGACGAACGCGGGCAACTTCTGCCGGAGGGAACGCGAGGAGAAATCTGCATCTGCGGCACGACCGTCTGCAACGGCTACTACAAGCGCGACGACGCCAACGAGGCGGCATTCCGACGGGGCTGGTTCCGCTCAGGGGACGAAGGGTTCTTCCGGCGGGACAAGCACGGGAGACCGTTTTTCTTCATTTCAGGACGGCTGAAAGAATTGATCATTCGTGGCGGCGTCAACATTTCGCCGCTCGAGATCGATGATGTGCTGAAGCGTCATCCGCTCGTCCAGTTCGCCATGACCGTTCCGTTCGAACACCGGTACTATGGGGAAGAGATCGCCGCCTACGTCGTCCCGCGAGCGGGCCTCTCCCAACCGACCGAAGCGGATCTGCAAAGGCATTGCCGTCGGTTCCTTCCCTTCTCCAAATGTCCGAAAATCATCCTTTTCGGACAGGACGTTCCCTACACCTCGACCGGAAAACCCAAACGGCTGGAGCTGAAAACCCGCCTCGCTTCCGAACTCGTCATGTACCGCGAGCACCAATTCACCGAAAATGACCGATAAGTCGCTTTGATTTCCAAGAAGTGCCTCCCACCCGTGCAGTGAAGAGAGGCTGCGCCCGGTTAGCGGGCGGCTCTCACGAAGTGCTTCCTCCACCCTAGAACGGTTGCTTAAAGCACATCATCGATAGATGTCTGAAGGCTTCTAGCATTCTTGTCCGCACGGAAGCATCCGGAATACGAATCCAACTTACCTTTGTCCTGCATAAATAGTGATGATCGGGAGCCGTCCGGCAGTTTGTTTTTGTTAGGGACGGAGGGAAATCTATACTGTAGCTGGTATCTTGGATACTGTCCGTTGGGATAGCGCTGAAATCCAGGAAGACTTCCACCTGAGCCAATCCGCTTTCATTATTGTTCAGACCGAGATGATACACAGTATTTTCGCTCACCCAGCTCATCTTGCAACTGTCGAATTTAACGTTCCTCACATTAAAGGAATGTTCAGACGTATGTTCTGACGCTGAACTTTGCATCGTTTCACGAATCCAAGAGATGGTTTCCTGGTAGCTCGGCGGTTGGGCCTTCGCTGTCATTGGAAGCACAACGATGGAAAATGCAATAACCTGTAAAATAACGCTCGTCTTGCGGGCCATGGCAAAGAGGATCGCTGTTAGGCTCATCGATCGCCGGTGATTATCAGACAATTCATGACGGATCGGATCTACAGACCCTCGGTCACTGTAGCCCTTCTCAATCCGTATGGTCAATCCTGACTGGCGCCGCGAACTAGTCCGCGGCGAGTAGGCTTAGTTTCCATCCTTTATGCGAATCCAACATGAGACAGGGCGGCGGCAGGAGGGAATCATTCGTGAGGAGGCTTCGCCTGAATGGCGGGCGGCACGAGAGATACTGGTGGATTTATCCGACGCCGCCAGCGCTTTGAACCGCTAAAGAGGGGTCGGCTCAACCGAAGGTTGGTATGGTGGTCCCAACGGGATTCGAACCCGTGTCTGAGCCTTGAGAGGGCTCCGTCCTAGGCCAGGCTAGACGATGGGACCAAGGTGGTCGGCAACGCGAAGAGGCGCAACTGTAACACAGGCCCCAAAGCTGGTTCAACGCAGCTCCCTTGATATTCATGTCTTGAATCCGAAGATGCTTTCTCACTTGTTCGAACACCAGAGTGAAGAGGCCAGCACCCGAGGCAAGGAGAACGCCCGGAGGGCGGATGGTTTCATCCCAGCCACTGGGGAAGTAGACGAACGACAACCTGAGACCGGCACCTTGACAGCCATACGAACATGGCCTAACGTGTCGTATTCACATTCCTTTTCGACTATCGAGCCGACTCGCTCGCCGAAAACTTCCCGCATGAAGGACTGGCCAAATACGGATCCGATGGAACTGGACAGTCTAAGGAGAATCATTGAAGAACCGAAACCCGAACAAGGTCTTGAGTTGCACGTCGGCTCGAACGTGTTCCGCACGACCAACGGAGTCGTAAAGATTCAAGGCAAGGAACATTTGGTCCTTGAGGTTCGTCCCGATCCCCCTGGCCTCTTCCTGACCATGGACATCTATGATGAGCAAGGACGGCGCATCGGACATCTGCGGAGAAATTCCGTGTCCGCATCTTCGGCGGAGAGGTTTGCGGTTTCGTCCAGCGCGGCGCCGAATCTGACGATCAATGACGCGTTGAATGTGATGGTCGTGGATCGGGAAACAGGACGAACCCTTATCGAAGCCTATCTGTTCCAAAAGCGGAAGATCCGCATCGCCTCCGGCCAGTTCTATTCACACAAAGGTGAATTCGTGTCCATCAGCCCGCACTATTGCCGGGTCGGTACGGGCTTCGCGCGCTTCGGCGACGTCATCGAGAGCCGAGGCGGCACCGCCGCCATCGGTTGATCTTCTTCCATCTTTCTCCCCCGTCTCCACATCAACTGCTCGCGCCAAGAACGTCATCCCTTTTGACAAGACGGAAAAGTCTCGTACAATGGTGCCAATGACCGACATCGTCAAACCGAGCGTCCAAGCTTTTCTCGTGTGCGATCAGGTGATCGAGGACAGCGTTACGAAGAAGAAAAGTCTCATCGGCCTGTTCACGCATCTCCAGGCTGCGGCCTTTCCCTTCCAGCACCAACAGATGGGGCTGTATTTCTGCCTGACCGACGCCGAAGGGACCTACCGATTCGATATCGACCTGATGTATTTGAACACGGAACAATTGGTGTGTCGCGCCACGCTGCCGAACATCGTCATCGGAGATCGCCTGCAAATCTCCGACTTCGGCATCAATATTCCTTCCCTGATCTTTCCGGCTCCGGGACGCTATGAGTTCCGCCTGCGCATGGAAGGGCATCTGATTGCGCAGAAGGACTTCAACGTCATGCAGCTCCAACCCCATCCTGCCTCTTAAATCACACGTGCCGCTGTCTCTCCGCACAGCCTTCCTGTAATAGGTCAGCCTCGTCTTGATCATACCCACGAGGGGGGGCATCCACTGCTCGATCAGGGCTCAATGCTCGGGAGCAGACCCTGATCGGCTCCCGCGGGCATGACAAGCTGCACTGTTTCGGATGGCAAACTGACTCACTACCCGTCCGTGCGAGCCCTTCTCCGCCGCTGACTCTTGTGATAGAACAACCGGCAGACTTATTTTCCCCAGGGGAAGGACCACGTGACCGACTCAACCGCCGCCTCCAATTTCATTCGCGACATCGTGTTGGCTGACCGCGCGGCCGGCAAGAATGGCGGTCGCGTCGTCACGCGATTTCCGCCCGAGCCAAACGGCCATCTTCACATCGGCCACGCCAAGGCGATCTGTTTGAACTTTGGGCTGGCGCAAGAGGATCCGGAAGGGATTTGCCACCTCCGGTTCGACGATACCAATCCCACGACTGAAGATCTCTCATACGTACAGTCGATCGAGGACGACGTGCGATGGCTGGGATTCGACTGGCGCGGCAAACTGTTCTTTGCGTCCGACTACTTCGAGCAGCTCTACGGCTTCGCCGAGCGATTGATCACGAAGGGCTTGGCCTATGTCGATAGCCTGACCGCGGATGAAATGCGGAGCTACCGGGGCACCCTGACGGAACCGGGCAAGAATAGCCCCTATCGCGACCGATCCGCCGAGGACAACCTGAAGCTCTTCCGGCAGATGCGGGCGGGAGAATTTCCCGATGGAACGCACGTGCTCCGGGCAAAAATCGACATGGCGTCTCCCAATATGAATCTCCGCGATCCGGTGCTCTACCGTATCAGGCATGCGGCGCACTATCGAACCGGAGCAGACTGGTGCATTTATCCGGCCTACGATTACGCGCATCCGCTGTCCGACGCCATCGAGGGGATCACCCATTCCATCTGTACCTTGGAGTTCGAAGATCATCGCCCGCTCTACGACTGGGTCGTGGCGGAAGCCGAACCTCGGCACCGCCCGCAACAAATCGAGTTCGCCCGGCTGAACATCGAGCACGCGGTCATGAGCAAACGCAAGCTGCTCGAGCTGGTCGAACGGAAGCTGGTTGCCGGCTGGGACGATCCCCGGCTGCCGACCCTCAAGGGCTTTCGCCGGCGCGGCTATACACCGGACGCCATCCGCGCGTTCTGCGACCACCTCGGCGTGGCCAAGCGGGATGCCGTAGTCGAGATGCAATTGCTCGAGTCTTTCATCCGTGAAGATCTGAACAAGCGTTCCCAACGAGTCATGGCGGTTCTGAAGCCGCTGAAAATCGTGATCGAGAACTATCCGGCCGACGAAACGGAAGAGCTCGACGCAGTCAACAATCCGGAAGATCCTTCAACAGGCACCAGGAAGGTTCCATTCTCCAAGACCCTTTATATCGAACAGGACGACTTTCTCGAAGAGCCTCCGAAAGAATTCTTCCGCCTCGCTCCGGGGCGGGAAGTCCGCCTCCGATACGCGTACATCATCAAGTGTGTTCGCGCCGTCAAAGACCCGGTCAGCGGTCAGGTCACCGAATTGCACTGTACGTATGACCCCGAAACCAAGAGCGGAGCTGCGCAGGCCAAGCGAAAGGTGAAAGCGACGATCCACTGGGTGTCGGCTGCGCACGCCGTCAAGGCGGACGTCCGCCTGTACAACCCGTTACTCACGACGGATCTGACCGAAGTTCCTCCCGACCACGACTGGACCACCTATCTCAATCCACAATCCTTGGAAGTCCTGAGCAATTGTCTCGTCGAACCGAGTCTCAACAAAGTTGTCCCCGGGGCCAAGTTCCAGTTCGAACGCTTGGGCTATTTCTGCGCGGATCCGGACTCCATGCCCGGGAAACCGGTCTTCAATCGGACGGTTTCGCTCAAAGACGCCTGGGCACGAGCGGCCAAGCGTCCGGGAACCACATAGTTTGAAGTCTCATCGCCCCCCATCAGACAGACTGCTCCACCATTTTGTCGTTCGCTGATCTCCTCCGCTAAAACTCCCTGATTGCTTTACCGCACGAGGCCGTTTGCTACACTCAAGACGACAACAGTTCGCTTCAGGCGAAAGGACGAAGGAGACGAGCATATGATTGAATGTCGCCAGCATCCCCGTGTCACCGTCGACATGCAGGTATACTTTTCCACGACCGGCAACAAGCTGATCCGTGAAGGCACCATGTTCGATCTGTCCGTCGGCGGATGCGCAGTCGCCAGCACCACCTCAGTCCAGTCCGGCTCGGCGGTACGGATTCTGATTCGCGCCACGGACTTGGGATCGCCCATCACCATCGAGTCGGCCGCAGTCCGTTGGAGCGAGCACGGAGAATTCGGAGTCGAATTCATCGGGGTTTCTGACGTCGATCATCATCGCCTGCGACGGCTGCTTCAAGCCACCAACGTCAGTCACGTCCAGCCGAGCTGAGTTCGGCTTCCGACTTACTTGTCGTGATAGAATTCGGGCATGGTCTGCCCGCTGTGTCGTCGACCGACGACGTGGACTGCCAACCCCTAGCGCCCCTTCTGCTCCGAGCGCTGCCAGTTGATCGACCTGGGAGCCTGGGCATCCGAAGGATACCGTTTACCCGCGCAGAGTCCGAATCTCCCCTCGCCGGCCGAACAATCGGATGAAATCGTTGGGAACGAGATCGTGGACGAATCACCGGATCGCGAGGCGTAGCGCTCTGGTGCCCCGTGCTGATGGACGAAGCCTCGACGCGTTGCGATCGGTGCCGGAAGATCGCGGTGAGATCTGGAAGGAAAAATTGGCTGGGGGACTAGGAATCGAACCTAGGTAGCCGGCTCCAAAGGCCGGCGTCCTACCGCTAGACGATCCCCCAGCGCGGCATGGGGCTTCACGAGGACCGATGAGACATGAAAGAGAGATATTGGCTGGGGGACTAGGAATCGAACCTAGGTAGTCAGATCCAGAGACTGACGTCCTACCGCTAGACGATCCCCCAACCGGCATTCACAGTAATATACGGGTCCCGATTCCGTCAAGCCAACCGACTTAGTCTTCCGCCCACCGCGCCGGTAACCCTACTGACTCGACTCAAACAGCCTGGGCCTTTTCAAGTCCTTTGCGCAATCTCAAAAGAGTCCGGTCCCGGCCCAGCACGTCCATCACCTCAAAGAGACCCGGACTCGCCGTGCGACCGGTGAGCGCGACACGGACCGGCTGCGCCAGCTGCCCCATCTTCCACCCTTCTTCTTCGACCAGCTTCTTCAGGGTATCTTCCCATTCCGGCTTCGAAAAGGTCGGAAAGGCCTCGAACCGAGCCAGCAGCTTTGCCAGAAGCGGAGCGACTGCCGGCGTCAGGAATTTCTTGGCGGCATCCTCGTCGAACGAAACCGTTTCACCGAAATAAGGTGTGACCCACGTCACCATGTCGGCCAGCGTTTTGACCCGCTCCTTGACCAACACGACAAGCTCGGCCAGCCATGTCCTCGAAACCCTTTGAACTTGCTCCGTGAGTCCCGCCGATTCCAGGAGAGGGATCAGCGCATCGGCCACCTGTTCCGGTGGGCTGGTGCGGATATATTCGGCGTTCAACCATTGCAGCTTGTCCGGGCTGAAGACCGCGGCGGACTTCTGCACGTGGTCCCAGGAAAACTTTTCGATCAACTCCTGCCTGGTAAAGACCTCCTGATCGCCGTGGGACCATCCGAGCCGAACCAGATAGTTGACCATGGCGTCCGGCAGATATCCCATATCCCTGTAAGCCATAATCGACGTCGCCCCGTGCCGCTTCGAGAGCCGGGCCTTGTCCGATCCGAGAATCATCGGCAGATGGCCAAAACGGGGGATCGGAAAACCGAGAGCCTCGAAGATCGGGACTTGGCGAGGCGTATTGGTCAGGTGGTCGTCCCCACGGACGACGTGGGTGATCTGCATCAACGCATCGTCGATGACGACTGAGAAATTATACGTCGGATAGCCGTTCGACCGGAGGATGATGAGATCGTCCAATACCGAATTGTCGAAGACGACTTTCCCCTTGATCAGGTCGTCCACGACGGTCTGGCCATCCTGCGGCGCCTTGAACCGCAGCGCGGCTTCGCCACTTGGTTGGGTGATGCCGAGATTGCGGCAACGACCATCATAGCGCGGAGAGAGCCCCTTTGCCTCGGCCTCTCGTCGACGCGTCTCCAACTCTTCGGGCTTGCATACGCACCAATAGGCCTTTCCCTGGTCGAATAATCTCACCGCATGCTGACGATAGAGATCCATGCGTTCCGTCTGGCGGAAAGGCCCTTCATCCCAATCGAGTCCGACCCATTTCATCCCTTCGATGATGGCGGCGATCGATTCTTCCGTCGACCGGTCCTGATCCGTATCTTCGATTCGCAGGACGAACACGCCGTGCTGCTGGCGGGCAAAGAGCCAATTGAAGAGAGCCGTCCTGACCCCGCCGATATGGAGAAACCCCGTAGGACTCGGTGCGAATCGGACACGAACCTGGGTCATGGTTTTACCTTTTCGATATGCTTTTCAATGTGATTGCGGCGGGGCGTATCTATAGCACGGGCTGAAAATGCTTGTACAGCAACGCACTCATGACACGCACCTTCCTTCCAGCACGCCCTTCTGCTATGAATCGAATCCATGGCGGAATTCACCCAGTGGGCCACGCTGCTGTCGGTCACCAATCTCACCCCGCATGTCCGGCAACTGGTGCTTCTTCCGAAGGAGCGCCCGCTCTCGTTCGCCCCCGGCCAATGGGTGTCGCTCAAGCTCCCCGTGGGTCCTAACCCACCGCTCAATCGAGCGTACTCGATGGCGGCGCCTGGTACGGCCTCAGGGGAGCTCACGCTGATATTGGATCGGGTCACCGACGGGTTGGGATCCGGCTATCTTTATGGGCTGAGTCCGGGCAATGCTATCCAATTGTCGGGTCCATACGGCAACTTTACGCTCCCGAGCCAGCTCGATCGTGAACTCTTGTTTATCGGCCGCTTTACCGGCTTGGTTCCCATCCGGTGCATGCTGAAGCAGATGTACGCGCACCATCGAATGGACTCGGTCTTGCTGATCGCCGTCGCGCCGGACGAGGACGATCTCTTGTTTCATCACGAATTCTTGACCTTGGCCATCCACCATCCAGGGTTCCGCTACCTGCCGCTAGTCGCGGCCGGCGGAGAGCAGCAGGCCGTGGATCTGGTCCTCTCCATGCTACGCCCCCTGATGAACGGAGGGCCCCAGATGCTGCCCATGCTGTGCGGAACAAAACAATTCGTGCGGCCGCTGCGAGCATATTTCGTCGAGTCAGGATATGAGCGGAAGGAGGTCAAGACTGAGACGTATGACTGAATGACCCGGCCAGGCATGACGCTAGCCGTCAGAAGCCGGGGCACTGCGTACGGTGGACTCGTATTTCAGCGGAAGCCTCCGATCTTTCAATGACCTTCCTTGACCAGATTCTTATTTACAGCGGGAATCTCCACCACGATATCCTTGGTCCCGTTGGGTACGCACTGGCAACCAAGGCGGGATTGCAGCGTCGTCATCGGAGCTTCGTCGAGTTGGTCAAATTCATCGTCCGTGCCTTCGTTGCAACTCTCCAAACCTTGTTTAACGATCACATGGCAGGTGGAACAAGCGCACACCCCTCCGCAGACGTGCTCCAGCTCGATGCCATTTCCCATGGCAATATCCAGTAGGCTGCCCGGTAACCCCGTCATTCCATAGGGAATCTTGTTCGGGTCGACCTGCACCTTTGTGACCTCGCCGTTTGGGGCCACAAAGGTAACGGTATATGGGCGCGTCGGTAGATCGACGTCGCTTTTCTCAATATACGGATTCGTTCCTCCCATTGACCTTGTTCCTTTCTTCGCGCTCGACCCAGCCGATCTACGTGGACTCGACTCTACCGCTGGTTGACACTGTTGAAGAGCCCGTGCTATCGTTAATCCGACCTATCTAGTCGGAGATCATTATAGTCTCCGATCAAACTGATCGGCAATAGTCATGTTGAAGATTTCGAAGAAAGCAGATTACGCGTTGATGGCCCTTCAGCACATTGCTTCGGTCCAGTTTGGCGATCTCACTCCCGGGCGCGTTGTCAACACAAAGGAGATCGCAGAGGAATATCATATCCCGCTGGAACTCCTCGCAAAGGTGCTGCAGACCCTGGCGAAGAACGGCATGATTGAAAGTCACAATGGTCCCAAGGGTGGCTATGTGCTGGGGCGAAATGCGAGCCAGATTACGATCGCGCAAATTCTTGAAAGCATTGAAGGTCCGTTGGGTATCACCGATTGCTCCCATGAAAAAGACGGTGATGTGTGCTTGCAGCGGGAGCACTGCAATATCCGGACACCATTATTGAAGGTGCAGGACAGTATTTATCAATTGTTGAACAGCATGACCCTCCAGGACATGCTGGGCGGCACACCGCTCATTACTATTCAGTCATCCACGGCGCAAGGAGTTGAATGATGAAGCTTCCAATTTTCCTCGATAACCACAGCACCTCCCCGATGGATCCCCGTGTATTGGAAACCATGCTCCCGTATTTCACCGAAAAATTCGGCAATGCCGCGAGCCGCAACCATGCCTTCGGATGGGCTGCCGAAGAGGCCATCGACACCGCTCGGAAGCAGATCGCCAAGCTGATCAATGCCGACGCCAAGGAAATCGTCTTTACGAGCGGCGCCACCGAATCCGATAATTTGGCGATCAAGGGCGTGCTCGAGATGTACAAGGAAAAGGGCTCGCACATCATTACCGCGGTGACCGAACACCGTGCCGTGCTCGATACCGTCAAGACGCTGGAAGCAAAGGGTTTGGCCACCGTGACGCTGTTGCAGGTCGACAAGCAGGGCATGGTCAACCCAGAGGACGTGCGCAATGCCATCACCGACAAGACCGTTTTGATCTCGGTCATGCTGGCCAACAACGAAATCGGCTCGATCAACCCGATCAAGCAGATCGGAAAAATCGCAAAAGAAAAGGGCGTCCTGTTCCACTGCGATGCGACGCAAGGCGTTGGGAAAATTCCGGTGGACGTCCAGGACATGGGCATCGACCTTATGTCTTTTTCGGCCCACAAGATTTACGGCCCCAAAGGCATTGGAGCCCTCTATGTACGCAAGAAAAACCCGCGGGTGAGAATCGCCGCCCAGATGGACGGCGGCGGGCATGAGCGGGGTATGCGCTCCGGAACGCTGGCCGTGCCGTTGATCGTGGGATTCGGCAAAGCCTGCGAAATTTGCGGACAGGAAATGGCGGCGGAGAGCGTACGGTTGACCAAGATGCGGGACCGTCTCCAAAGCGCCATCATGGGAGCTTTGGAAGAAACCTACCTCAACGGCCACCCGACCAATCGGCTGCCCGGAAACTTGAACATCTCTTTCGCCTACGTCGAGGGAGAATCGTTGTTGATGGGCATGAAGGACATCGCGCTGTCGTCGGGCTCCGCCTGTACGTCGGCCACCCTGGAACCGTCCTACGTGTTGCGGGCGCTCGGGGTCGGGACCGAACTGGCCCACTCGTCGATCAGATTCGGGCTGGGCCGGTTCAACACCGACGAAGAGATTGACTATACGATTAAGAAGGTTATTGAGGTAGTAACCAAGCTGCGAGAGATGTCCCCGCTCTATGAAATGGCCAAAGACGGCGTCGACTTGAAAACGGTTCAATGGGCAGCTCACTAATGAACATTCTTAAACCGGAACGTTGAATCATCTTCACGGAGGCGAATCATGGCATACAGCGATAAAGTAGTGGATCATTTCAATAATCCCAGGAACATGGGATCTTTCAAGAAGGACGAGGACGGCGTCGGCACCGGCATGGTCGGAGCGCCGGAGTGCGGCGACGTCATGAAGCTCCAAATCAAAGTGCAGAACGATACGATCGTCGATGCCAAGTTCAAGACGTTCGGCTGCGGCTCCGCCATCGCCAGCTCGAGCCTGGCCACCGAATGGTTGAAGGGGAAGACGCTCGAAGAAGCGCAAAAGATCAAGAACACAGACATCGTGCAGGAACTCAACCTTCCGCCCGTCAAAATCCATTGTTCCGTCCTGGCGGAAGACGCGATCAAAGCGGCCTTGGCCGACTATCACAAGAAGTCGGACGCCAAGTAAGCCGGCGCGAGAAAGGGGACCTTCATCATGGATCAGGACACGGCAACCCAGACTCCGGTCATTACCCTGACCGAGGCCGCCTTGAAAGAGGTCAAGCGGCTGATCAATGTCCAAGGCCTCACGGAAGGCGGCCTGCGCCTGGGAGTGAAAGGCGGTGGCTGCTCAGGCCTGAGTTACACGATCAATTTCGACGAAAAGATCGGGCAATACGACCAGGTCTATGATTTCGACGGGGTCAAGGTCATCGTCGACGCGAAGAGCGCCATTTATCTTCAGGGCACCCAGCTTGACTACCAGAAGGATCTGATGGGCGGCTCGTTTAAGTTCGTCAATCCGAACGCCAACAAGACGTGCGGCTGCGGAGAGTCTTTTTCGGCCTAAGGCCGCCGTTGCGAGATCAATAGCCGTAGGGAGCGGGCATGGCGAGACGCCATGCCCGTTTTTGCTCATGGTTCCACATACTCACCCTTCCGGCAGACGCGAACTGCAGATGGCCCGCAGCATGTGCTGGCACTGCCAATCGGAAGTGTCCGGGGAATATTTCTGCGAACGTTGCGTCAAAGTGCAACCGGTATCCAAGGACGCCGACTATTTCACGTGCATGGGTTTTCCCCGGCGGCTGAACCTCGACGTGCAGAAGCTCGAAGCCGCGTTCTACGAACTCAGCCGGGCGTTTCACCCGGACTTCTATCAAACGAAGAGCGAGACAGAACAGGCGATCAGTCTCGACAACGCCGCCACGCTGAACACAGCGTATCGGACGCTCCGCGATCCGATTCAGCGCGCGGAATATCTGCTGTCCCTGGAGGCGGGATCCGTGAAGGACATCCGAACCTCTCCTCCCGCCGATCTCTTCGAGGAGATCCTGGAGTTGCAGGACACGCTCGACGAATATCGGGCCGCAGACCGCGCGTCTGAAGCCGCGCAACGACTTCGCCCTATCCTTCAGTCCGAACAACACAAGCTGGAAGAACGGTCGAAGGCCGTCGAATCCCAACTTCGCAAATTATTTACGCAATGGGACCAATTGCAAGATCGCGGCGAGGCGACCAGCGAGTCCCGGAGCGAACGGGAGCGGCTGCTGAAGGAGATGCGAGACCTGCTGTCGCACCGCACCTACATCGGCAACATCGTTCGCGACCTCGTCGCCACCATCGAGTAGCGAACGGCATTCACCACGATACCTTCAACCCATGGCACGAATCGTCGGCATCGATCTCGGAACCACCAACTCGCTGATTGCCTACATGAAGGACGGGCGGCCTTGTGTCATTCCGGGCCGCAACGGCCGTACGATGGTCCCCTCCGTCATCGCCCTTACCGATAACGGCCTCATCGTCGGCGATGCCGCGAAGGAATACTTGACGCGCAGCTCCGAGCGAACCGTGTATTCCGTGAAGCGTTTCATGGGCAAGGGACTGGCGGACGTCCAGGAGGAATTGGCCTATTTCCCCTATTCCGTGAGCGAGCAGGGCGGTGTGATCCGGATCAAAATGGGCGAAAAAACCTATTCGCCTCCGCAGATTTCGGCGATGGTGCTCAAAGAGCTGAAGGCACGGGCCGAGGCGCATCTCGGCGAAAGCATCACCAAGGCGGTCATTACCGTGCCGGCCTATTTCAACGACAGCCAGAGACAGGCCACAAAAGACGCGGGCATGATCGCCGGCCTGGAGGTTCTGCGGATCATCAATGAACCCACGGCCGCCTCGTTGGCCTATGGGCTGCAAGAGAAAACCCAGGGTACGATCGCGGTCTACGATCTCGGCGGCGGCACCTTCGACATCTCGATCCTCAAATTGAAGAACGGGATCTTCGAGGTCTTGGCCACCAACGGGGACACGCACTTGGGAGGCGACGATCTCGATCGCGCGATCCTCGATTCCTTCGTTGCAGACATCCGGAAGATCCACGGCATCGACCTGGGAACCCACCCGGACCACCTCCAAGCTGCTCGGCTCGAAGCGGAACGGGCCAAGATTACGCTGTCGGATGCGACGACTACCTCCGTATCCATCGAGCTGCCGGACGACAAGGGTATCTATCGGAGCGAGCTGACCCGCGATCAACTGGAATCTCTCACGATGCGCATTGTGGATCGCACGCTGTCGCCCTGTCGCATGGCGCTGAAGGATGCCGGGCTGTCGCCGGCAGAGATCGATGAGGTCGTCCTGGTCGGCGGATCCACCCGTATGCCGCTGGTCCGCCAACGGGTCGAAGCGTTGTTCGGCAAACCACCGCACTGCGACTTGAATCCCGACGAGGTCGTCGCGCTCGGCGCAGCCGTGCAGGGGGACATTCTGGGAGGGGGGACGACCGACATGCTGCTCCTGGACGTCACCCCCCTGTCGCTGGGCATTGAAACGATGGGCGGGGTCATGAGCAGCCTGATCCGACGGAATACCACGATTCCTGCCAATGCCAAGGAGATGTTTACGACGTACGTCGACGGACAAACGGGGGTCGACATACATATCCTGCAAGGGGAACGGGAACTCGTCAAAGACAATCGCAGCCTGGCGAGGTTTCGTCTCAAGGTTCCCCCCCTGCCGGCCGGGGTCCCGCGCATCGAAGTCACCTTCCTCATCGACGCTAACGGCATCCTGAACGTCACCGCCAAAGACATGCGGACGGGACAGAGCCAGTCCATCGAGGTCAAGCCCTCCTACGGCCTGTCCGACCAAGAGGTCGAGCACATGATCGAGGACTCATTCAAGTTTGCCATGGACGACGTCAACGCCCGCAAGCTCATCGAGGCCCGCTTGGACGCCGGCGCGCTGATCACCACCACGGAAAAATCGCTGGAAGAAGGGGCCGCGCTGATTTCACCGGAAGAAGCCGCCACGGTACGGACGGCGGTCTCGAACCTGGCGGGTGCCAAAGACGGCAGCGACCCGAAGGTGATCAGAGGGAAAATGGCCGAACTGGAGCAGGCGGCGAAGAATCTGACCGTCGTGCTGCTGAACCATTCGCTGAAACGGGGATTGCAGGGCAAGAAAGTTTCGGAAGTGACCTGAATCGGGATCCGCGACGGCCACGGCACGTTTCTGCAGGGGCGCCCGAACGACTGGAGGAAGACTCGATGGACCTACGATGGCAGGATACGGAGGATATCGCGATTCGGCTGGTGGAAGAGCACCCCGACACGGATCCCCTCACCGTCCGCTTCACCGATATGCACGCCTGGATCGTCGCTCTGCCGGACTTCAAAGACGATCCCAAGAAATCGAACGAGAAGATTCTCGAAACGATTCAGATGGCTTGGCACGAAGAATTCAAAGATTCACAGGCCTGAGACGCGTCGGTCCGCCTGCCTCACTGACTTCCTTCCGCCATCTGGTCCAACTTGTAAAAATCCGTCGGATCCAACCGCCGCTGGGCCGCCTGCGTCGGCTCGCTGCCTTTCGTAAATATTTCCACGTTGCCGGGCTGATCCTCCGGGTCGTTGTTCAACAGGCCCGTCGAAGGGTCGACTTTGACGAACGTGATGCCTTCCGGGATGACGAACGGCACCACCGGCACCTGCTTCAGCGCCGTCTTCATGAAATTGATCCAGATCGGCAGCGCCGCATGAGCGCCGGATTCCGTTTCACCCAGGGAACGGCGGTCGTCGAAGCCCACGAAGACGCCTGTAACCAGATTGGGCGTGCCGCCGATGAACCAGGCGTTGATGAAATCGTTGGTCGTGCCGGTCTTTCCCGCCACCGGGCGTCCCAACACCTTGGCCGCCTGCCCGGTCCCCTTCTGCACGACGTCCTCCATCATGTTGGTGATCAGGTAGGACGTTTCCTTTGAAATGACTTCCTGGCTTTCGGGCTCCGCGAGCTCGAGCACCTTCTCCTGATTATCCTTCACGAAGAAGATCGCATAGGGTTCGGCGCGATTGCCTTGATTGAGAAACACCCCGTACGCCGAGGTCAATTCCATCAGACCCACCGAGGAAGATCCAAGGGCCAGAGACAAGTCGGCCGCCAATGGGCTGGAGATCCCGACCTGTTTGGAAAACTCGATGACGTTCTTGACGCCGACTTTCTCCAACAAGCGGACGGTCGCCAGATTGTGCGACTGCGCCAACGCGTCGCGCAGGCTCACCATGCCGTGGAATCTCTTGCCGTAGTTCTCCGGCTTCCACGTCTTCTCCTCTTCCACTTGCTCGTACACGACGGGCGCATCCAGCACCACGGAGGCGGGACTCATGCCCTGATCGAGGGCCGCCGCGTAGATGAGCGGCTTGAAGGCGGACCCGGGCTGCCGGTGCGCCTGCACCGCACGATTGTATTCGCTGCGATTGAAGTCGAATCCCCCGACCATGGCCCGAATGGCGCCCTTGCCGGGCTCCATTGCGACCAGCGCCCCTTCGACAAGCGGAGTTTGCTCCAACTGCACAAGCACGGCGTCCTTTTCGATTTTTTTGACGGCGACCTCGACCACGTCGCCCGGCTTGAGAATCTGCTTCGGATTGGGATTGACGACGAAGTCTTTGGTCACATCCGGCCCCGTCAGCCTCCGCTTGGCCCAGGCCATGTCGTCGAACGCCAACCGGGCCTGGGTGTCTCCGATCTGGACGAAGTAGAAATCCTTGCCGGGTTTGACGACCACGGCCTCCAGATAGTCTCCCGCTTTCAGCGGCTGAGACAATGCGCCCACGGCCGCGGCCGGAGGCGCGGAAGACACATCCACCGTCCGAACGGGCCCGCGCCAGCCCTGCCGCTTGTCGATCTCGCGCAATCCCGCGGCAAAAGCGGCCTCCGCCGCCTGCTGCATCTCGAGATTCAGGGTCGTCATGACCTTGAGTCCGCCCTTGTAGACCATGGCTTCCCCGTACTTTGCGATCAACATCTGGCGGACATACTCGACAAAATACGGCGCAATCTGCTCGCTGCCGGGCCGTCGAAAGTTCAGCTGTTCCGCTGCAGATCTTTCGCGTTCCGCGGAAGTCAGAAATCCGGCCTCTTCCATACGGAACAACACGTGCTCCTGGCGCTTTTTGGCTCGCTCGAAGTTCTTGAACGGAGAAAAATGATTCGGAGACTTGGGAAGACCCGCGAGAAACGCGGCTTCCGCCACCGTCAGCGCGGACAAATCCTTGCCGAAGTACGACTGAGCCGCGGAGGCCACTCCGTAGGCGCCCTGGCCGAAATAGATTTGATTGAGATAGAGTTCGAGGATCTGTTCCTTGGACGACACGAGCTCCATCTTATACGCCACCACGAGTTCCCGTACTTTTCGATCGAACGTCCGTTCGGAGGAGAGAAAGAGCGAACGGGCCAGCTGCTGCGTGATCGTGCTGGCGCCTTCAACTTTTCCCCCGCGGCGCACATTCGTCCAGGCCGCCCGTAGAATGCCGATGTAGTCCAACCCCGGATGTTCGAAAAACCGGACGTCCTCGACCGCGATGACGGCCCGCCGGAGATGCTCCGGGATGGCCGAGAGCGGGGTCAATATCCGGCGTTCGATGAAGAATTGCCCGATCAGCTGGCGGTCGGACGAATACACCTGCGTGACGAGGCTCGGCTGATAGTTCTGCAGCTGATTCAGGTCCGGCAGGTCCTGGGAGTACTGCCAGAGCAAACCTGCAACGGCAAGCACCCCCGCCAACCCCAGCCCAAGTGCACTCAGCAAGGCGATTTGCCACCAGCGCCAAGGGCGCCTCGGCGGAGGGCGACGAGGAGTATCCGAGAGTTGAACTGGCCGATCGATCGTTGACATTGGATTGATGCCCTGTCGGGCTCGGTCATCGGTAGGAATTCGTGGAGTTCACCATACCCCGGGAGGTCCGAAAACTCAAGCAAACCGCCGTCTCGGTTCCGCTTGTTCCCTTGCGTGACCTTCGGGTATACTGCTGTGCGACGCCCGACAGGGGGCGTCTTTTTTTTCGCCGGACGAACAGACAAACTATGTCGCACTCACGCGCCCCTCACGATCGACGAAACGACATCCGCAACATCGCCATCATCGCGCACGTCGATCACGGCAAGACCACGCTCGTCGACGCCCTGCTGCGGCAGACCCGGGTCCACCGCAAGATCGAAGACATGGGCGAACGCATCATGGATTCGATGGACCAGGAGCGGGAGCGCGGCATCACGATACGGGCCAAGAACGCCAGCGTGACCTATCAGGACGTGAAGATCAACATCGTCGATACGCCGGGGCACGCGGATTTCGGCGGCGAGGTGGAACGGACGCTGCGAATGGTCGACGGCGTGCTCATTCTCGTCGATGCGAAGGAAGGGCCGATGCCGCAGACGACGTTCGTCCTGCGCAAGGCGCTGGCGCTCGGCCACAAGGCCATCGTCGTCATCAACAAGATCGATCGCCCGGACGCGGTCATCGACGACGTGGTGAATCGCACGTTCGACCTGTTCGTGCACCTGAACGCCACGGACGAGCAACTCGACTTTCCCATCGTGTACACGTCCGCCATCAAGGGCCTCGCGACGCTCGACGTGAATAAACCGGGTACCGACATTACCCCCTTGCTCGACACGGTGCTCCAGAAGATTCCGGCTCCCGCCGTGCATGCCAAGGCGCCGCTTCAGATTCTGGTCTTGGCCCTGGCCTACGATTCCTACAAAGGAAAGATGGCCGTGGGGAAGATTCAGTCGGGCTCGATCGCGCGACGGCAGCAGGTGGTCGTCGTGGGCAAGGAGGGCGTGCAGTATCCCGGCAGAGTCTCCGATCTTGCGGTGTACTCGGGCCTGGAACGGACGGACATCGAACAGGCCGAAGCGGGCGAAATCGTGGCCATAGCCGGTCTCGACCAGGTCAACATCGGCGACACCATCGCGGACGCGGAACAGCCGGTGGCCCTACCGCGCGTCACCATTGACGAACCGACCGTCCAGATGAGCTTCTCAGTAAACAACAGCCCGTTCGCCGGACGCGAAGGCAAGTTCCTCACCTCGCGCCATTTACGGGAGCGGCTCTTCAAGGAGCTGGAAACCAACGTCTCGCTTCGCGTGCAGGAAACCGACAGCGCCGACCGCTTTCTCGTCGCCGGGCGCGGGGAATTGCATCTCGGGGTCTTGATCGAGCAGATGCGCAGAGAAGGATACGAATTACAGGTCAGCCAACCCGAGGTCATTCTTCACCGCGATGGGGGCAAGGTGACCGAGCCTTACGAAGAGCTGACGATCCAGGTGCCGGAAACTTACCAGGGCGCGGTCATCGAAGAAGTGGGTAAGCGCCGGGGCGAGATGCGCCACATGCGGCTGGTGCATTCCGACGCCGGGCCGAGCGAAATGCATCTCGAATATCACATTCCCACCCGCGGCATCATGGGATTGAAGAACATTCTCCTCGCCAAGACGCGAGGCACGGTGATCATGCATCACGTGTTCAAGTCCTACGAAGCGGCGGACGAACAAGACTTGCTCATTACGCCCCATGGATCGCTCTGCGCCTTCGAAGACGGAGTCAGCACCGCCTACGCCCTGTTCATGACACAGGAACGCGGCGTGATGTTCATCGGCCCCGGTGTCGAGGTGTACCGCGGAATGGTCGTCGGCGAGAACAGCCGTGACGAAGATCTCGACGTCAACGTCTGCAAGGAGAAGCATCTCTCGAATATGCGGGCCTCCGGATCGGACGAGGCCTTGATCCTGACGCCCCCCAGGGAAATGTCGCTGGAGTTCGCCCTGGAGTACATCGGGCAGGATGAATTGGTCGAGGTCACGCCTCAGAACCTTCGTATCCGAAAACGGTTGCTGAACCCCGAAGATCGCCGCAAGGCCCGTAAGGCCGGAAAATGATCCGGCCGGCGGATCGTCACCCCTCACCGGACCTCTCCGCATGAGAATCAAGAAGAAAGGCCCCAAACCTTCTTCAAAGCGCCCCCCGCTCTATTTCGTCGGCTATCGAGGCAGCGTCCCCGGCATCGAAGAACTCAAGACCTGGTACGACCTGGAATATCACGGCCCCCTATCCGTCAAACCCGAAGAGGACGCGCCGGAATCCTGGCGTCTCAGCCATGGGCCCTGGACCGCCCATGTCGTCATCCCCCTTCCGGCCACCCATCAGGCCGGGCTCAAGGACCAACTGGCATGGGAGCATGAATCGATGGGAGTGGTCGCCCCGTCGATCACGTCGCCGCGCGAGATGCCGGATTCGGTCCTCTTCGCCGCCCGGGTGGCCCGCGGGCTGACGCTTCTGACCCAGGGCACCGCTCACGATCCGGCGACCCGACAATACTTGAATCCGTCGGACTGGAAAGATCGCACCCTCGTGGAATTCGTCATCGACGACCATGTCACGATCGCCCAGGACGACGAAGCCAGGCCGGACCATACGTGGTGGTACACGCTGGGACTCGCCAAGTTCGGGATGGACGAACTGGAAACCTTTCGGCCGAAGGGACTTTCCGACCAGCGCTCCAATGAGCTGCTCGCGGAATCCGCCCATGAAATGATTCGGATCGGCGTCTCCCCGAAAGTCGGCACGGCATTTCACCTGCCGATGATCGGACGCACCATTAGGGTCACCAACCATCGCACCGCGGCGCCGACCGGACGCATGCAGAGCTTTCGCGAGATCACGGTCTAAGGCCCTGGAACATAAGCGAGTCACGGCGCCGGCTGGATCGGCTAGGCCTTCAGGGCCGTTGACAAGCTTTCAAAGGGCACGGTACAAAAGCCGAAGGTCGGATAGAGGATCCTTCCCGAAGGCCTCTAAACCAAGAGTCAACTCTCTACAACAACAGAATGCCGGAACGGGCCGGACCGCCGGTCCCGGACAGTGGAGACGCGGGTCAGTCTCTGTGCCGCGTGTCACCGCTGGGCGACGGGGCCACATCACCGGCCGGCAGTTTGACATTCGCAAAGGAGGACTTCTGATGAGCGACGTAGCCCCCGAAATCAAGGTTGGAGATACGGCCCCGGATTTCAACCTCAAGGACCAGGACCAGAAGGACGTGAAGCTCAGCGACTTCCGCGGCAAGAAAAACGTGGTGCTCGCGTTCTATCCGCTGGACTGGAGCCCCGTGTGCCAGGGTGAGAACAAGTGCCTGACGGACGATTTCCCCAAGTTCCAGAACGCGAACGCCGAGTTGTTCGGCGTCAGCTGCGACAGCTTCTTCTCGCACAAGGCTTGGGCCGATTCGATGGACCTCAAGCACCGGCTGCTCTCGGACGTCCATCGCACCACGGCGAAAGCCTACGGTCTGTACTTCGAGCCGTTGAACTGCTCCAAGCGGGCGACGGTGATCGTGGACAAGAACGGCAAGGTCGCCTATGTGAAAGTGCAGGAGATCAAGGTTGCGCGCGAGGACAAGGACATTCTCGCCGAGTTGGCAAAGCTCAGCTAATAGTGGATCCGTCGAGGCGGGGAGCTTGCGCTCCCGCCTCGACCCACCTGTCGGATCACCCATGTCTGGAACAGTTCTCGACGTCAGCGACGAAAACTACAAGGACTTCGTAAACGGCCCCGGCTCGGTGGTCGCGTATGGTCTGGCGACCTGCGAACCTTGCAAGACCTACGATCCGATCCTGGAAGAGATCGCCGCGCGCTTTCCGACCGTCAAAGTCGGCAAGGCCAAAATGCACGTGCCTGGCCGGTGCCGAGAAATCAAGAAAACCCACGTCTTCGAGACCTATCCCACGACTCATTTGTTTGCCAACGGCAAGCTGCTCCTGACTCGCGAAGGAGTCATCGAGCCGGCCGAACTCGCCGCCTTGATCTCGGACCATCTGCTTCCGTCATAAGTCCGGGAAGCTTGGCAGGGTACAAACCCGCCACTTTCTTGACTCAATACCGTCATATAGTAATGTCGAAGCACGGCCTCGTTGCGCCGACATTTCCTCTATGTCATCCAGCGAACATCCACGATACGACGCCCGTGCGCTGCTGAACTCGCAACCGGTCAGCGTGGCGGTCATCAACCCGGCGACCTATCGCGTTGAATTTCAGAATGAGACGGGCCTCAAGACGTTCGGCGATATCGCCGGCAAGGTCTGCTACGAGAAGATTGCCTCGTGCGTCTCCCCTTGTTCCTTTTGCCGCATGTCGGAGGCCCTGGCCACCGACTCGGTCGTCTCCCAGGAAGTGGCCCTGCCGGGCGACAAGCATCTCCTGATCCATTGGTCGAAAGTTGCGGCGGCCGATGGACCCACTCACGTGATCGAGACGATCGTCGACATCACCGAACACAAGCGAACCGAGCATGCCCTGCGCCAGTCGCAGAAGTTGGAGGCCGTGGGACGGCTGGCCGGCGGGATCGCGCATGATTTCAACAACCTCATGATGGTGGTCATCGGGCATGCCCATCGCGTCCTGCAGCAGCTCGGCGGACACCCGGCGCGGCAGGAACTGGAACGGATCAGCCAGGCCGGCATGCGGGCGGCAGCCTTGACGAAGAAGCTCCTGACCTTCAGCCGGCAGCAAGTGTTCGAGCCGAAGGAACTTCCCGTCAACCAAGTGATCCGTGAGATGGAAGATATTCTCCGGCAATTAATCGGGGAACAGATTCAGACCGTCGTCGTTCTCCACCCCCATACGGGGCATGCGCTCGTCGACCCCGTGCAACTCGGGCAGGTGGTCATGAACCTAGTCTTGAACGCCCGCGATGCGATGCCGGACGGAGGCTTGCTCAACATCGAAACCGACAATGCCGAATTGGACGAGGAGTTCGCCCGGCTGCATCCCGGGGCCAGACGGGGCTCCTATGTCAAAATCGTGGTACGGGACGCGGGATGCGGCATGAGCGCCGAGACGATGTCCCGTATTTTCGAGCCGTTCTTCACGACGAAAGGGCCGGACAAAGGGACCGGCCTGGGGTTGGCCACGGCGTACGGCATCGTGAAGCAAAGTCAGGGGTATATCGAGGTCACGAGCGAGCTGGGGCGCGGCTCCCGGTTTTGCGTCTATTTCCCGCGTGTCGGGCAGCCGGTCATGGAGGCCCCGCCGCAGAAAAAAGAGACGCATGCGTCCGCGGCCCAGGAAATGATTCTGGTGGTGGAAGACGAGGAAAGCATCCGAAAACTCGTCGCGGCCATTCTGCAGGATCAGGGATATCACGTGCTGTCGGCCGTCGACGGCATCGAAGCGCTGCAGCGGTTGCAGACGTTGAAAGGTCGCTGCGACCTGATCATCACCGACGTGATCATGCCCAGGATGAAGAGCGCCGCCTTCGTCGAAGGCGTGAAGGCCATGAGGCCGGAAACCAGAGTGCTGTATATGTCCGGTTATGCGGGCGACACGTTGCAGGTCAACGGCGTCGCCGAGGGTGTCCCGTTCCTTCAGAAGCCGTTCCTGCCCAATACGCTCATCGAGAAGGTCCACGAACTCCTGCAAGCCGGCGCGGCGCGCTGAAATTGGCCCGCTCGAACCGGAGGCTTACCCCCGGTTCGTTGACAGGCGCGGCAGCGGTCGTTTACACGGCAACTCCCATCTCGAACGACGTTCCTCACTCTTGTTCGATATCCGCAAGCTACAGGGACCTCAGGAAGTTCAGCAGATGCTGTTTGTCGATCTCGTTGAGCCGATTGAACTGGGCGATCACCTGATTGGCTTCCGACGCGGCATACTGACCGTTGCCGCCACTGGCGTGGGCCTGAATGGCCTCCAGCAGGTCCTTCGTCCGGCCGTCGTGCAGGAAGAAGACGCGTTTGCCGAGCCCCCAGAGCGGTGCCGTACGGAACTCGTCGCCCCGTGCCGCCCCTTGGCTGACGTCGTCGGCCAGCCCGGTGCCCATGTTGTGCAGGACCAAATCGGAGTAGAGATTGGCCTCCTTGTTCCTCAAGGAGGCCACGACTGCTTTTCCGGTGTGCAGCGTCGGCGTATGACAGAACGCGCACCCCGTGTCGCCGAACAGCTTGCGCCCCCGGGTCACCGTGTCCGTATCAGCCGCCGGAGTCGGGGCGGCGAGCAGCCGCATGAAGACGGCGAACTTGACGACGTCGCTCGGGACCTCGATCGGATCGAGCGCCTCATAGTGGGTCGAGCTTTCGGGCGTCGCGTTGAAGTAGCAGGACTTCAATTCCTCCCGCTCGTGGGGAAACAGGTCGTTCGTGATGCCTTGTTCGACGTTGTAGGCCTCTCCCGAGAAGACTTCGAGTGATTTGTTCTGGGCTTTCCAGCCGAATCGCGTGATTGTGCCGTCGTTGCCGCTCGTGTTCGGATGTCCCGTCGTCCGATTCGCACGTCCTACGATACCCAACGATTGTTTCGTGGGACTATTCGCCGCGATGTTGGCGAGAATCGTGTCGTCATCGATCGCCTCGATCAATCCGGACCCAAACAGCGGGGTCGGGATGCGAAAGATGACGTTGCGGGCCGCGACGGCGGTGCGAAAGTCCGGCTGAGGCAGACTGCAGCCCGCCGCGTCGTGGCGGCCGGTGATGGTGAACAGCGCTTGCACGCCTCCGTCGGGAGTGCCGCCGGGTCCCAACTTGAATCGGGCTTCTCGAATCGGCCCGTCGCGCTTGATGAAGGACGGGATTTCGTTCACGGCGCCTTCTTTCTTGGCGACGTCGACTTGAGGGTTCACCGCGGGGCTGCTGCCGCCCACATCGGGATTCGAGTGGCACCCCGCACAACTGTCCAGGTTGAAGCGCGGGCCGAGCCCCGCTTCCGTGTTGGCAATCGTGCCTTGTACGGATTGAACTTCCTGAAATACCGCCCGGGAATTGGAAAACAGCCGCTGCTCCAACGCAGTCAGGCCGGAAAGCATTTGTCCCGAACCGGCCGGCCCGGTTCGCACGCCCGGATCCCGGGCGGTGATCCGCGCGGTTTGAGAATGCCCGTCTTGCAAAAGAAACCCGGCAGAGACGGAAACCATCACGACCGAGATTGCCAGCAACCGCGTCCACTGTGGTGTAGGAGATAGCATAGATCCCTCCATGAAGTTGGGCCGCCCTCCGTCAAGATGGCGCCGGCGAGGACGCAGAGCATAATGCGTACCGTCTCAGCGGAACGCCGGAGAAACTTGTCTATCTGCCTGCAAGATCAATTACTCTCCTCGCGAGCGGGCCTCGCGTTGGACGTGCCGACTCTTGAAGGTTTGTCGGTCCAGACCTACAGAAAGTCAGCGGACAATGTGACGCGAAGACGCACCGTTCGCGTACGTGCCGATGACGCGATGGGCTGGATTATGCCGAGCAACTGAAGGAAAGATCGCGGGAGTGGACGACCTGCAGATGGGCAAGTTTGCCGGATGGAATGCGCGACACGAGGGATGTCCAGATGAATTCGACGAGCGACTGACCGGTCACGGACGTTCGTCCGAAGACGTCGCGGAGATCCCGGCAGTCCAACTTTGCAAGGACGTGCTCCTGCACCAATAGATTCAGCGCCGCGATGTCGACGACCATTCCGGTCTTGGGATCGATGGGCCCTTGAACCGTCACGAAACAATCCCACTGCCGGCCTTGATGGCCTTCCTGCACGGCGGTGAAAGAGTAGCGCCGCGTGACGCCGGCGATATCCAACCCGCCGGCTGCGGTGATTTCCGCAAAGAGATCCTCATCCTCATAGAGCCGGATGGCATGCAGCGTACCGATGTCGGATTGAGGCTCGAGCTTGGTCCACAGCACCCGCGCCAGGTTCTCCGACGTCGGAATCCGGTCGGTGAAGTAGGACATGTCGAGATTGAGATTCTTGTGATCGAACTCCTCGATCATACCCAGCAACACGCGTTTGAGATCGAAGAGGTTGATGACCATCCCGGTCTGGGGGTCCACGCCGCCCGACACGGTGACTTCGAGCATGTAGTTGTGGCCGTGGGCGGGAGGATTGTAGCAGCGCCCGAACACCGCGCGATTCTTGGCCTCGTCCCATTCAGGCCGGAAATACCGGTGTGCGGCCGCGAATTCGATTCGTTTTGTCAAAAGAACGGGGGCCATAGTGTTGAATCGTGAGTTGTTCTGTTCTTAGTCTCACCTGGATCCGACGTAAAATTCAACACCCAACACTACAAACCTTCACGCAAATCCGACAGCCATTCTTCCCGCAGAGTGCCGGGGGCGGGCACGTCCATCCGATATCCGTTGTGGTCGACCGTGAGGCTGACCGTTTGATGCAAGTCCGCAAAGGCGCGCTTCAATTGGTCCGACGGCCGGAACCGCACGAAGTGCACGGCGCTGATCTTGGATTCGTGACTATGACCGCCTTCAAAGATTCCGAACGCCTGCTCCTGTCCGCTCCCGATCGCCACCTTGTCGCCGTGGTCCAACCCCATGAATCGATCGAGCCATTCCTTCATCCTCGCGTCCTCGGTGATTTCGATCAAGAGGGTGGCGCTGAGTTCTCCCGGTAAAGGCAACAGCTCGTTGTAGACGTCCAACTCGTCCTGGACCTTGCGTGGATCGAGAATCCGCTCCACGCGGATCATTTCCTGGATCTGGAATTTGAGCGTCTCACGGTTCTCGAACACCAGCGTGATGATCGGCCCCAGGGCAATTCGCCGACGCCGCTTGAGTTCGATGATACCGGCTCGAAACCGCTCCCGCTGCCGCTCATACTCCTCGATGGAGAGAAGATCTTCTTGGATCAACCGTTTCACTTCGGCAACCCATAGGCGTCACGGACGATCTGGATCGGGTGGAGCGACGCAGTCCCTCCCACATGGGCCGACGCGCCGGCCTGATCCAGCTGCAGCCCCGCCAGAGGACAGTCGGAGGCCACCAGGTCGGAGGGGTTCTTTTCGATGGCGCGCACGGCCTTGGCGGCGATGGTCATGGACAGCGGAAAAAATTCTGTCTTGGCCGACCAGGTCCCGTCATGTCCCGAACACTTTTCGATGACCTCTACCTGCGCGCCGGCACATTCCATCAGGTCCTTGGATTTGAAACCGATGTTCTGGTCCCGCAAATGGCAGGGCACCTGGTAGGCAACCCGTCCCGGTTTCCGCATAAAATCGGTCGCCAACTGGCCGTCCTTTTTCATTTTCATCAGATATTCGCAGACGTCGAACGTCCGCTCGGCCACCCGCTTCGTCTTGTCGTCGGCGACCACTCCCGGATACTCCCGCTTGAGCATGAGGCTGCAGCTGACGGTCGGCACCACCACGTCGTACCCCTGCGCGACCCAGGGATAGAGCGAATCCACATTCGCTCGTGCCGCGACTCCGATCGCCCGGTCGTCACCCAGGTCGAAGCTCGGCATGCCGCAGCAACGCTGCTCCGGCAACACCACTTCCACCCCGTTCTTCTCGAGCACCTGCACCGTCGCCTTGCCCACGTCCGTCGCCTGGTAATTCACCAGGCAGCTCGAAAACAGCGCGACTTTTCTGACCGGATTGCTCCCCTTCATCGGTGTCCCCCGCCGGCCGAACCAGGCGGGAAACGTCTCACGCGAGAAATGTAGCACGCGCCGCTCGCGATGGACGCCGAGCACGAGTTCGAGCAGGCGACGGACCAGTCTGTTTTCCAGGAAGCGGTTCGTCAGGGGAGCCGTCAGACTTCCCAGCCGTCCGATCACGTCGGTCATGATCAAGAGGCGGTCGCGCCAGCGGACGCCTCTCTCGGCCGCCAGCCGCTTCTTCCACAGCACCATCAGCAGGGGAAAGTCGAGATCGTATTGATGCGGCGGCGTGTAGGGGCAATGGTTGAAACAGAGTTTGCAGTAGTAACACTCGTCGACCACCCGGTGGTGATCGGCCGGCGTCAGCTTGGCGACGTCGCCCTCATAGACGTCGATGCGGTCTAGCAACGTGTTGAAGGAGGGACAGAGATTGAAGCAGCGGCGGCAGCCCTCGCATATCTCATAAATTCTGAGCGTTTCCCGGTCCAATTGGACCGGATCGACAGGATTGATGAGGCTGAGGCCTTTCATGGACGCACAGGCGGGTCTCTGGTCAACGCCCCGCCGTCACCGCAGGCCCCTATGGTGGGCACCGCGGTGAACCCGGTGGTTGAATGCCCAGGCACTCGTTCAGCCTTTGAGGCTGTCGAGGCCCTTTTGGAATCGATTCGCGTGCGACCGTTCGGCTTTGGCCAAGGTTTCGAACCATTCGGCCAACTCGGCGAAGCCTTCATCCCGAGCCGTCTTCGCCATGCCGGGATACATCTGCGTGTATTCGTAGGTCTCCCCTTCGATGGCCGACTTCAGATTGGCCTCGGTATTGCCGATGGCCACGCCGGTGGCCGGGTCGCCTACTTCCTTCAAGAAGTCCAGATGCCCGAACGCATGGCCGGTCTCCGCTTCCGACGTGTCGCGAAACAAGCCGCCGACGTCAGGGTAGCCTTCGATATCGGCCCGTCGCGCGAAATACAGATAGCGCCGGTTGGCCTGCGATTCTCCCGCGAATGCATGTTTGAGATTGTCGTGACTCTTGGTCCCCTTCAAACTGTTCCCCATTGCCCAGCCTCCTTATCCGATCGAGGGACGCCTGTCGCGCCCTACCGCCAAATCTACAAATAGATGCTCATGGATGCTCGATGACGACCGCGCATAAGATAACGCAGCCATCCGTGCAGGATCAACGGCTTTTCAGGCCCGCATTTGAAGCCGCGCGATACGACGGTAATTCGTCCTTCATGGCCGCCAATGGGGGGTATTGCCGGTCCTTGGCGGATAAAATCGGATCGCTGATCGGCCAGGAGATCGCCAGCGCCGGATCGTTCCAGAGCACCCCGCGTTCATGCCGTGGCGAATAGTAGTCCGTGCATTTGTACAAGAAGATGGCGGTCTCGCTCGTCACGCAGAAGCCGTGCGCGCACCCGGGTGGCACATAGATCTGCCGCAGGTTCCCATCGGACAATTCGAGGCCGTACCAGCGTCCGAAGGTGGGGGACCCGACGCGGATGTCGACCACCACGTCGTAGACGCTTCCCTCCAGCGCCATGATCAGCTTGCCCTGCGCGTGGGGTTCCTGGAAATGCAGGCCCCGCAACGTCCCCCGTACCGAACGGGAGAGATTGTCCTGAACGAATGACTCGGCGAGTCCGGCGTCCCGATAACGCTGGACCTGATAGGTTTCGGCAAAGAACCCCCGGTGGTCGCGAAGGACCGTCGGCTCGAGCAGCAGCACGCCGGGAATATCGATGGTGGTTACGCGCATGGGAAGGGACCTTTATCGCGTGTTGGATTGGTGTGTGCCGGACTCATTCTGTCGATCTTGCGGCGTCAGCGACGGTCCGCAGCCGGTGGATCTCCCGGGGGATCGACGATGTCCGGACGCTCAGGGTACAATTGGCCGAGCCGCTCGATCAGCGGTTTCGCGGCGGGGGTACTGTCCCGGCTCGGCTCGCTCACCGGATTGTCCCATTCCAGTCTGGTGATTCCGGCCTCCAAGAGGAGCGACCGGATGGTCGTGAGGCAGGCATCGAGCGTTAATTCCGTGCCTTCCCGCAAATCGAGCACCCGTAGCTTCGGGTCCTGCGGCGGAGGGCCGGCATTGATCAGGGTCCAGCAGCGATCGAAGATCGCCCGGCGGACCGGATCCGGCACGTTGATCGTCTGGACGTCGGACGTGCAGAGGGCGGAGACGAACAGTACGAATTGCAGATCCGGCATACCGGGCTGCTGGACATCCAACGACGGCATGGCGTCGGCATTATCGGCGGCACGACGGACGGAGTCAACGCCGCCACCGGGAAGGAGCATGCGAGAGACATGGTGACGATCGAGCTGTTGGGACAGCTGCAGACGGTGGACGGAGAACGGGATGTGGCCGTCGAACTCACCGCGCCCGTCTCGGTGCGGCAAGTGATTCAACGGCAGGGCATACAGCTGCGTCACTTGCTGCAGCTGATCCGGGAGAAGAAGGTCCTGGTGACGATCAACAAAAAGATCGCCAGCGACGACTCGCTGGTTCACGACGGCGACGCCATCCGGCTGGTCGGTCACGACGGATTCGGCGGCAGCGGCCTCGGCCCCACCCATTCCTGAAATCAGTCGAGCGTGCGGGGCCGACGCGTACGTTTTTCGGTACGCGGAGGCCTCAAGCGAGGCGAGAACGCCGCTGGAATGCCTTTTCAACAGCCTGCCAAAAGGAAGGGGCCGGCGCCCTATAGGGAGCCGGCCCCTGTTCTCCTGCCCGAGATCAGGCCAGATGAGATCCGAGCGATCGAGTATTACTTCTTGCCGAGGATGGAATCCTTCGCTACCTTGGCCACGCGGAACTTGACCACGCGCTTGGCCGGAATCTTGATTTCCTCGCCGGTCTGAGGATTGCGGCCGATGCGTGCCTTCCGATTGGCCAGCTTGAGCTTGCCGATGCCGGGAACGGTGAACACGTTCTTCGCCTCGCGATAGGCCAAGGCGGCAAAATCGTCCAGCAACTGAACGGCAGCCTTCTTGGTCAGCCCGGACTTCTGGGCCAGGTGATCGGCGATCTGAGACTTGGTCATTGACTTAGCCATGCGAGCAACCTCCTTAGGACGAAAAGTGGTGGACTGTGAATCGCCTCTCTTGACTTCGCTTGGACTCGAAAAAAGTGTGGCAGACGAATCGTCGTGACACGTTCAAGCGGCGAAAACCTGCGGGAGTCTATCCAAGCGTCCGTTGGCTGTCAACGGAAAAACACGCTCCAGACGTAGGGAAACACCGCCAGCTCCCTCTTGCAGTTTCGAGACCAAGCGTCGTAGAGTACGGCATACGGCACAGAGAAACGGCCGCGATCCCCGACACATTATTGAGGAATTCCGATGGGTAAAGAGCTTCCCATTCTTCCGGCCTCGGCGCAACCGGCACAGGCCGCCTCGACTGAAAAATTCCTCTATTCACGGGTATTTTGTCAGAAAGAAAATTCGCCTCCCCTGCGGCTTCTGCTCGAATTCTTGAAATCGCGGGGACAACTTCCCATCACGCCGCCGGAAGTAGACGAAGCCGCGCTGGACGAATGGGCCTGGGTCCAAGTGTCCCTAGGATACGATAAGGCCAGAAAACCGATTCACGTCTTCTGTTTCAGAGACCGTGGCACCTACAAAGAGGCCTTCGAACAGGACCGCGATCAATTTCTGGAAGTGCTGACCGCTCACGACAACTTGGAAGCCTCGCTGGTGGCGGAGACCCTCAGGCGATCCCGTTTCGTGCTGACCACGCGGATGGATCAGGCGGACATCACGGACGAAGGATACGATTTCAACGGCTGGATTCTTGAGTTCTATCAGGAAAACTGCAACGGAATCGTCGAAGTCGACGACCAGGGATTCTTTTCCCCCAAGGGCGAACTGATCGTCGATCTCGCCCCCATGTCCGAAGAAGAATAGTTCCTCGCCTCGCGTCGGTCCCGAACGCCGTGCCACCAGGCTACCGCATGTCGCCGAAATCCATGCGTGGACAGACGATTCCGAACGATCCTCTACGGGCCACGCATTCAACGCGACTCCAGCGCCAGACCGACGGCTGGTTTCAGCGGGCTGAAGCCGCCCTGCTCGGAGCGGTCCCATGTCGGGCCGGCTGTTCCCATTGTTGTATTGGTCCGTTCCCCATCACAGTGCTCGACGTCCAGGCGCTCCATGAAGGACTCGCGCGGCTCGAACCGCATGACCGCGAAGAGATTCAGCGGAACGCCGCCGAACAAACAGCCGTGCTCGAGCAGGCTGCCCCCTCGTTGAAACAGGCGCCCTTCGTCGATCAATTCGCCGACGCCGAAACCGATCGGTTGGTCACGCTTCTAGAGGATGCTCCCTGCCCTGCCTTGAGTGCCGAAGGCCTCTGTCGTGTCTATGATCATCGGCCGCTGACCTGCCGGTCCATGGGGATTCCCGTCGTAGAACCAACTGGGACGTTCGGCGCCTGCGCCGTTCAGACCTTTGTCCCGATTCGCCGCCTCCCTGCATCCCTTCGGGAAGAGGAAGAAACGCTCGCCGCACAAGAGGCCGTGGCCCTGCACCAGATCCGGCTCTCATCGCCGACGCCGGGAGAAGAAGTGCTCCTGCCTTACGGATTTCTGCCGAGCCTCCACACGATTGCCGGCCGCTCCCGCACCTAGACACCCTTCAAACCGCTATGCTATGGTGGGTTTCTTGTGTCTTGCGGGAGCGCCTGTAGCTCAGCTGGATAGAGCATCAGCCTCCGGAGCTGAGGGCCACAGGTTCAAATCCTGTCAGGCGCACCATCCCTCGCTCGACCGCTTCGAAGTTCTGACGCCACTCGTGGCGACAGCGGGCATCGGCGGCGGCGGGCGAACGCCCGGACACAGTTCGGCGACAATTGAATATCGAATCCGGTGGGGCCGTTAGCTCAGTTGGTAGAGCAGCTGACTCTTAATCAGCGGGCCGTAGGTTCGACCCCTACACGGCCCACCAAATCAATCAACAGCTTAGGTGGGTAAACTCGTCGCCGCTTCGCGAGAAGCGGTGGCTGGTGTTATTACAGTGTTAGCGGCATCCAACACGTTCACCCGATGCACCTCTCCGCTCGGAATCCATCTCGCGTAATACTTCAGCGTGATCGTCGGCTTAGTATGTCCCAATTGGTGGCTGACATAGAGCAATGGGACATTCGACGATAGGAGTAAGGACGCGAAGGTATGTCGGAGATCGTACACTCGGAATCTCGGCAAGCCTGCAGCGTCTAGCACCCGGTGAAACGCTCTCACGACATGGCTCTCATCCAGAAGGCCTCCTGAAAGAGACGGGAAGAGCCAATCCGATGCCTTCCCCCGAGCAATGTCCTCAGCCCGTAGGTGCGTGAGGTAAGACTCCAGCTCGGCCAGTATCCCATCCGACAAATCCACCCATCGTGATTCACCGGTTTTGGTACTCTTGATCTGCCCCTCCAGCGTTGCCGACCGCTCCACTCGTACCCGGCGCCCCACGAAATCGATATCGCCAGGCTGTAATGCTCGTCCCTCACTGGGGCGGAGACCTGTCTTAAGGTACGTGCGGAATAGCATGGTATAGGAACGGGACAGCGATTGGCTTTCCTCCAACTCATCAAGTTTCGTTTCAAATGCTTCTTTCTGCTGCCAGGTCAGCGGATCCACGTCAGGAGCTATTGTTTGCCCTGCGCGACGCTTTCGCCTTTGACCAAGTAGCGGGTTCACGGCGATGACCCCTTCCTCCGCCGCATCGGTCAGCATTGACGAGAGAACAGCCCGAATAATGCGTGTCGTATCAGCCGAGCATCCTGCCTGCTGCTTAACATTCAGCATGGCCCTCACATTGGCCCAGCCAAGTGCAGCGACAGCTTGTCCTCCTAAAGCGGGCTCAATGTACAGTCTCACGATCTGACTGTAACTGGAATGGGTTCTGGCGGCTAAATTCACCTTTGAACTTTTCAACCACCGCTGACAATAGTCCCTGACGGTGATGGGCACAGTTGGGACTTCCGTGCTCATCCCCTGCAGCAACTTCGTCTTGATGATGGCTTCCTGTTTCCGCGCCTCCTCCTTGTTCTTGCATCCAACCTTCCACCGCTTGAGCTTACCTACCGACAAGTTTGGCGCGAGCCTAAGCGTCTTCCCGTCAACGAGGACTGGAAATTCAACATAATAACTATCCTTCCGTTTGGTCAGTCCCATTGGACTACCTCCCCTTCTGCGGCCGCTGTAGCGGGCCGACTAATTGGTTAAGAGTGATCCGTAACGCCTGACACAGCTTGATGACCGTCGAGAGTTGCGGGTCCAGCCTGCCGTTCTCCAGCTTCACGATGGAGACATAGTGCACACCTGACCGCTCCGCCAGGCTCCGTACGCTCAAGCCCCGCTTCTCTCGCCAAGATTTCAACTGTGTCTGCATAAACAGAATGGTAGCTGTATAGCTACCGATAATCAAGAGGCTAGAACCTGGAAGGGTCGATGCACTTTGACGGACTTCGACGCGATCCATTTGTCTATTTCCACTCGATCGAACTTGGTGAGACGCCCCAATTTGATATGAGGAATGCGCCGTTTGCTGACCATCGCATATAAGGTATGGACGGACAGCCCGGTATACACCGCGACATCCTGAATGGAGAGCAGCCGCCGTGTGATGGGCGTTGTCTCAGCTGTCAGAGCCATCCGTCTCGTTTCCTGAGTGATCGACCAACGATCCGGTCACGGTGATTGGTGCATTGACGACCGGTGGGGGTGTGCGGTTGATCGTGATCGTCACCGCCGTATCTTGCTCAATGTGTTGCTTGGGGCCGTAGAGCTTCGGTCGGCGCCGTTCGAGCATCCAGAGCCAATAGCGGACTTCCTCTCTCCCGCGCGCGAGGCCAAGCACATCGGAGGCGTTCACCATCCGATCTTTCGCCTGAATCGCGTTCTCGACGAGGTAATCCGTCACCATCTGCCCGAACTCCGTATCCCCATGTCCCGCTAAGGCCCACTTCTCCAGCCGTTGGCGGACCGCTTCATCGGTGACGCCGTAACTCTGTCCGATCAACTTGAGCGATTCGCCGGCACGATACCGGGCGGCAATCGCGGCCAGGTCATCAGCTGGAATCCGACCCGGCTTCACGGGGGCGTTCTCAGGGTTGGGGTGTGTCACGATCTCAGATGCCATGCGTGCTCCTTCTCAGCACCAGACTGGGTACGCTTCGATGCGCTCTTTAATCCCGCCGTCCACTTTGGCTTGGATGCGAGCCACGTGGAGCCGCCAGATATCCTCATTCTTTTTCACGTACGCCCAGGTACACCGTCCGATGTCCCACTCAATTTCAAGCCATTGCACGTCACCCTGTTGCAGCGGGCTGACGAGGTACATCAGCCGGATTATTCGGCCGTTCCACACGCTGGGAAGCCCAGGCTTCTCAGGTTCTGGAAACTCAAACCAGTGCTTAGTCATGCGAGGCTCTCCACAATGGGAGCGGCCGGGGGCTCAGGAACTGGGAGTCCTAAGGCGTCTTGAATAGCCGAATAGAGGGCGTTATTGCGGATGGCGTACTGCGCGTATCGCTCTGGGTAGTGCTCACGCAACCAGGGGATGAATTCCGTCGTTTCTTGGACAAAGGCCGTACAGTCGAAGCAGTCGAGGGAAGAACTCTGGGGCACGGCGTAGTAGTGGGCCGGGACTTCCATGACCGTCTCGAGGTAGTCGAGCACGTCCTGCTCACTCCAATCGTGAATGGGGCAGAGTTGGGTCATCTCCTCGAACGGCATAACCGCCTGTGTCATGGCGTTCTTGTGTTCGTCCGCGCGGGATCCGCTGACGAGATGCGTGACGCTCAGTGAGATGGCTTTGTCCCAGAGCGGCTTGTTGACGTTCTCAAAATGGCACTGGCGATAACTCTGAATCGTGACAGGCTTCCTGCCAGTGAATTGCTGGCCGAAGGAGGTGTAATCGATCGGGACGACATCGGCGGGAATGCCTTCACGGGCGTTCTGCCCCTTCCGGTCGGTCCGCACGACATGCATGGGAACGAGGGCGCGCGCGTAGGTGACGCACTCGAGGGTCTCCGGCAGGGTGAAGCCGGTATCCACAAAAATGGCAAAGCTGAGCCGGTCGCGAAGGAGATGCAGACAGGCCATGCTGTCTTTCCCGCCGGAGAAGGCCAGGCCAATGACGGCGGATTCCGGGATCTGGTTGACGGATTCGTGAAGGGGCTTCATGCGGTGCCCTCGGGGAGGTCTTTGAACTCCGCGTATCGGGCGATGAATCGCACCTTCCGATCTCCAATCGGGCCGTTCCGGTGTTTCCGAACCAAAACTTCCGCCAGGCCCTTCTCGTCCGTGTCGGGGACATAGACTTCATGGCGATAGAGGAAAATGACGATATCGGCGTCTTGTTCGATGGCGCCGGAATCGCGCAAGTCCGCCAGGATCGGCCGGCGATCGGGCCGCGATTCACAGGCGCGGGAAAGTTGTGACAGGACGAGGACCGGCACGTTCAGCTCCTTGGCCAGCATCTTGAGGCGGCGAGAGGCTTCCGCGATGCCTCGTTGGTAGAGCGCAGCGTCCGGGATCTGCAGGAGCTGTAGATAGTCCACAATGAGCAGGTCGAGGCCCTGAGAGGCCTGTAAGTGTCGGGCCTGACTGACGACGCGTTCGATGCTCAGGTCTGAGGCGTCATTGATCCACATCGGGAGTCCGGCCAGGTGTTGCGTGGTCTCGGCGAAGTGCCACCAGCCTTGTGGGGTCAGGGTACCGGTCTTGAGCGCGTGGAGATCGAGCGGGGCGCCCATCCCGTGCAAGCGGAGGCCGATTTGCAACCGCGACATCTCCAGGGAGAAGAATCCGACTTTGAACCCCGCTCGAGCCGCCGCTAACGCGGAGCCCAGCACGAACGCGGTTTTTCCCATGCTCGGTCTGGCCGCAATGACGACCGAGTCGGACCGATGCCACCCGCCGAGTAGGGTATCGAGGTCGGCGAAGCCGGTGGGGATCCCGATCACGGCCTCGTGCCCCTTGTGCATGCGATCGACATAGTTGGCGGTGTCAAATGCCACTTGCTGGAGCGCGCACCACTCGGCCTCCTCTCGCCCGGTCATAATCTGACGGACGCCCCGTTCTACCGTCTGGAGCAGGCCGTCAATCGCCTGTTTGTCATAAGCCTGCCGGCTGAGCGAATCGGTGAACGAGATCAGTCGTCGTCGGATCGCGTGGTCGGCAACGATGCGGCAGTGATGCGCAATATTCGAGGCGGAGGCCACGGTGGTCAGCAATTCGGCGAGGCCCCCGCGTCCGCCGATGGCCGTCATATGGCCGGCCCGATCGAGGTGATTGCCAAGACTCAGCAAGTCCAGCGCCGTACCGGCTGCGGCGAGGTCCAGCATGGCCTGAAAGATGCGCTGATGCCGGCTATCGTAGAAGTCTTGAGTGCGCAAGCTTTCCTGTGCGGTGCTCAGGGCCGTCGGCTCGATTAAGATGGCGCCTAGCACGGCTTGTTCCGCCTCAAGGTCGTGCGGCTGCATCCGAAGCTGCTCGTCGGTGCTATGCATGCATCACCTCGTGCGCGTCGATCACGGAGCTGAGATGGGCCTGGCAGCGGGGCTCGTCAGGTCGGCTCACAGGACTTGCCGGCTCGCCACACGCGCGGAGCACTTGACTCCCAGGATGGTGAATGCGTTTGGTACAGACCCCGAGGTGGCTATGGCCATTCGCGATGGCAGAGGGGGCCGGCTCGATCCAGTCTCGCCACGGCTCCACCTGCGTCTTCCCTGTGCCCTTTTGTATCCAGCGGTGGGGATCCGCAATGCCAACGCCTTGGACCACATCACCACTGCTCGCATAGTTCTTTACGGCCGTCAGGAGTAGGGTCTGGTCTGTAGGCGTCAGTCGGCAGAACTTTTTAAGGGCATCGGTTCGACCCAGCTTCTTTCCGTTTCTTGTGGGGTAGAGATTCCAAAACTCTCCGAACGCCTGATGCTCCGCCGGAGGCGGCTCCTGTTTCTGCTCCTGCTCCTGCTCCTGCTCCTGAGATGGCGAACGTTTGGGGTAACGTTGGGGGTAACGTTTCGCCAACGTTTGGGTAAACGTTCCAATGAGCCCTTCTGGAAGATAGGCCGTATTAGCGGAAAACCGCTTCAGGAGCGGCGTTTCTGGTAAATCGTCGAGGTCCTTGAGATTCCCGATCACGTTGTTGGCATTCTCGGGTTGGTTGTATCGCCACCAGGTGGGCAGGAAGAGCACGCGGGCATCAGCATCCCACTCCCAATTCAAGGTTCGACAAACGTTCCCGAAACGTTCCAGGAACGTTGGGGGTAACGTTTCAAGGTCCTCGCTGGCCTTCCCCGGAGAGAACGAGAATAGACCGATCCGATTGGACTGGGCCGTCAGGATATAGAGCGCAATGCGTTGCTCCTCAGCGGTCAGACGGCGAAACTTTTCGTCAGTCCAGATTCGGGGGTCAATCTTGCGATAGCGGGAAGCCATCTTACTTTGTCGCCTCCTGGAGTTCGGACAGCGCAGCTAGTGAATGATGTGCGGCCGCCAGAAGGCTCCGATGTGGATGCGAGGGGCTAGCAGGCGGCCGGGGCATGTTCCGATATTCCTGCTCGAGGAACTCAATTAACTTGGGCAGCATGGCGGTGAAGCGATCCGAGAGGAGCGCTGGCTTGTGCTGGGATCGAGGTTCAGATATAGTTCGCATGCCGTTTCCTTCCTGTATTGAACCGCCGCGGAGGTCGCACTCCCGGCGGTTGTTAGTTACTTCACTTCAAAATCTGTCGTAGGTCTCCGACTCTCCAGGCGGTCACTCGAGCGGAGAGCTTGTGCGGACGTGGAATATGTCCGTCCCGCACACGACGCCAAATGGTTGAGCTTGAGCACGCAAAGAGAAGTTCAACGATGGGCTGGCGTACGTGGGCGCTATTCGGCAATCGATCGAAGTGTGCGAAAACTTCGGGAAGCGGTTGGGCGGTGTGCTGTGGTGACATGTCGTGGTGCCTCCTGGATCACACCTTGCCACGAGCGACATGTTACGCACAGGAAGAATAATTGATTTATTTTTCGTGAAGCTTCATGGCCTTATCATATCGTCGGCGGACGTATTCCCGCACAAGAGTATCCGTAATGTCCTTATTATTTGGAGACCCGTGAACTTTAATGGCTCCTTCCGCAGCTTTCTCAAGGCTGAGCCTCGGATTCTGGTAACGGGCGCACATCATGGAGAATAGCAGGCCATTGATGGCATTTTTTCGAATCGCTTGCCTCACAGGATTGCCGGCCTTCGGCTTGGATTTCAAACCAAAGGCCTCATCAAGAGACAAAGTTCCGTCGGAATTTACATATTTCGAAAAAGACGCAACCACGTATTCTAGGGTTTCGGCATCGGGAAGAGCGCCAAAGGCCAATGCTTGGAAGCAAAACTTAATTCGGTCAAGGGGTGTCCCATCGCACAACTTCGTCCCGAAGCGATTGAACCATTGCTGCCGCGAGGTGCCCTGCACTGCCTGTACAAGATGTTCGAGATCATCTAAGACTAAGCGTGGAGCGGAGGTTGCAAGGGATTTGCTTCGCGAAATATGGCGTCGCGTCTGAAAACTAATTTTGCATTCTGGTGGATCGGTATAAGAAATGGGATTCATGAGCGAAGAGGGGGGATGGTCCGTAACTTCACTTGGCGGTATGCTCGGCTTCTTGCGTTTCGGCATTTCCCCTCCTGCAGGGCCCTGATAGTGGGAAGGCGGCACCAGCGTCAGGAACGCTGGCCGGTCAGGTGATCAATCCTGGCCGTTGCCGCCAAAGATACTTAGCTAGTTTTGCGCCATCCGATAGAGCAGACCTTGCCCCCTTATACGTCCAAAGGCATACACAGAACAGAAAAGCCCAAAATGGTGAGGAAGAAAACATAATCATTTCCCATGGTAACTTTTTGCACATTCCTTTGGTCGCCCCTGGCGCCGCTTTTTTTCATGTTCTCCCCACTCCCACGACAAACAGCCAATATGTTCCTCGTTGAATGCTCCCTTCATTGTTAACTTAACGATGACCTGAAGAGGCGTTTTCCCTGTTTCTATTTCCTGCGGCGTTATCTTTGGAATATCCACAGGGAGTTCAAACGGATGGTGCCGCAGATTTGGATGTAAGATAAACTGGTTAGTGTTCTTCTCAAAGAATTCATCCTTGCCCAGATAGACCGTTGTCTCTGTTGATACAACCGTTATCTGTGCAGCGCCTGCATTAACCAGAGGGAAAAGAATAAGACTTCCATTTTTCTCTCCCTGGAGAATTGGCGGGGTAGCAAGATCCACTAAAGGCAAAGACGAGGTCTCAGCCAAACGCAGTTTGTTCTGGAGAATCTGCACTTCATTGGACTTACCCTCCAGATCGTGGATTAACGTATCCTTTTCATGTCTCAATATCGTTAGTTCTGTCGTTGCAGTTGTCTTGAAATCTTTGAGATCGCGAATCTCACTATCCTTTTGTCCGATGTGTTTCTGCATGGTTGTTATTTCTGCCCTATAATCTGGAGCTTGCTTATTTAGTTCGTATTGATCTTTCCAAGCCAAAAAGCAGGCCCAAAATACCAAGAGGCATAGTAGTGCTGTGTAAACCTTGATCGATACTTCCCGCTGAAGGACGTATTTTTCAAACAACGCAACTAAGACCATTAGGACACATCCACCCAAGAGCTGAAGCCAATGGTCGAAAACTGAGAAAATGAAATCCCCAAATTCTGCCATTCTTCACCCCCTTGTTGAGAGAGGGCGATATTACCCGAGTGCATCCCGCGTTTCCTTATTGCATGTATTTGGAAAGCAGCCATTGATCATCCGGGCCAATCGGTAGCGGGATCCCGCTGTGTCTGCGGCGGCGCTGGTGGCATCTCTACGGGCTCGGCTGACGGCTGAGGTTCCCGCCGGGTGCGTGGCCTCGTGGGTCGTGGGCCTGCCGTGGGTGGTGGGGTCATGTTGTGGAGATTCATAATCGTGTCGGCTTGGGCATCGACGGCCGACCGGACGCTATTCACATCGAGTCGTGCATAGATGTGCACGTGTTGTAAATCGCTATGTCCTAAGGCCTTGGCAATGACCGATGAGCTCGTCCCACCCATCGCCAAGTAGCTTGCAAATGTTCTTCTCAAATCGTGGATCGTGCAGTCTGGTAGATGGGCGCGGGTCCGGATGCGCTTCCAGGTATTAAAGACATACATTTCCTTCCAGCGACCCAAGTTATGGGGCGCTTCAAATACCCACGTGTTGAGACGGGGCAATCGATCGAGAAACGGAATCAGGGTCCTCGGGAGTGGCGTCGTTTGGGGCTTGCGATTCTTCACCGTGCCGGCCGGCTTATGCCAGAGCCCGTTGACCAGATCCAGGTCCTTCCACTGCATGCGTTGCAGTTCTCCTTTGCGACAGCCGGTCAGCAGGACCGTCAGGAAGAAGGCCCGTATATCGTCCGGTTCCTGATTCAGGACGACCAGCAGACGGCGGAGCTCCTCACCGGGCTGGACAAAACGAGTCCGAAATTGCCTCGGGGGCTTGGGAATGCGGGACGCGGGATTCTGGCCGGACCAGACGCCCCAATCGATCGCTTTGTAAAAGATCGCCGTGATGAGTTTGAGCGACATGCGAGCGACCGTGGGGGAATGTTTGGCGAGTTCTGTTGAGAAATGCAGCAAGACATTGCGGGTGATCAGCTCAGGTTTGAGCGGCACCAGCGGACCGAAGTGTTTGTTGAGCCGACAGTCAATGACAAGGCGGGTAGCCTCGGCGAAATTCACCATGTGGTAGCGCCGGTAGAGTTCGATCCATTCTCGAAAGCACCACGTCGCCTTGCACCGCCGCCAGAGCTCAGCGTCATCCGGCTCGGGAAAGCGATGGCCGGCCAGACAGGCGGTTTCGTATGCCTCCTGTATCGTATTCAGCGCGGGAAGCGTGGCCTCCATTGGTTCATCCAGTAGGTGCGCGTGCATAGTGTTCCTCCTTCACAGACCCGCCGTGGGCTTTGGTCGTCGGGCCTCAATAAGCAAGCGTTCCAAGCGGCCCAACTCGACGGCGCCTCTTCCGATCTTCGATTGCAGCCGAAACCCTCTCCCGCCCACCATGCGGCCGTTGATCTTGACCATCCGCCCGTGGTCGTTACTGGGACTGCGAAATTGGCGAAAGTTCATGCGGCGACCCCGTTGGCTCTTGCCTTCCTCCTAGCCGCGACCTGCGGCAATGGTTCAGCATTATTGAAGGCCTCGCAGGCACCCTGAATGAGGACGTGGATCGTGGAAGACTCTTCAAGTTCTGAGAGCACCTCCTCAAGACACACCCGCACCTGATCCGCAGGAATAGGTTCGCTTCCTTTCGCGGCCGTCAGCAGCAGGCCCAGCTGACTGACCACTTGTTGCAGAATGTCACTGGCGAGGTTCGCTTCACGAGCCAGCTCTGCGACGCCCGTGCTCCCATCGCGGCCGTCCTCGATGATTCCATTAGGCCAGGCGTAGACGATACGCCCCTGCAATTTCAGCTCAGCTTCGCCATAGTTTTTCCTGACAACAGCTACATTTCCCATGGTGCCCCCTCCTGGTTGGTTGTGAACTACGCTGCCCGCTTTCCACTGAAATGATTTTCCAGTAGAAACCTGATAAGCCCCGATGCGGTGGTGCCTTGCCGACGTTCGGCGTCTAGCTTGGCTTTAAGTTTTGCTGGGATTTGAATCACGATGCGGTCCATCTTCATGGTAACCTCCGTAAGCACTGCGATAGAGCGTGCTAACGTCTAATGTAACATACTCTAGCAAGTGATAGCAAGTGCTGTTTGCAAGAGAATGAGGAGTTGTGAAAACAGTGTTAAACGCGGTAAACAGGTGAGGTGTGGTGTCACACCATGCCCTACAATGAAGGACATTGTCTGACATATGGCCCCCAAGACAAACCCCGATAAGCCTGCTCATCTAAACGTTCGCGATATTCCACGGGAAACGCTTTTCCGCCTCAAAATGGCGGCCGCTGCCGAGCAGAAGACTGTTAAGGATCTCGTCCTGGAGCTGGTGCACGAAAAGATTCAGGAGTTGGAGCGTAAGGGGTTGCTGCCGAGGCTCAAGTAAGCGGTAACAGGTTCCTTTAGTCTGGGGGAGACTCTGCAGTCTCCCACCATTCGTCAATCAGATGGGAGAGGTAGCCATGCCGAGAGAAGACATTCAGATCGACCTTAGCCCAACTGCTGGGAAAACGTTCGGTATCTTGAGTCCTTCCATGATGGAGGCCTTCGAGCCATACGCGGACTTTGTGAACGCTCTCCATGCGGAAGGCCGCATCACAGACGAGGAACTTGATGCCCTTCACCTTCAACTCGACGCCAGACTTGATGGTATGACGGAAGAGATGGAACGACGGTTGAACAAAGTGCACTGAAAGAGTCGGTCGAAGGTAAACCGATCCTCAGAAGCTCGGATTCAGTGATTGGAGAGGAAGTGGCTTCGACCGAAGAGGAAGCGGCCTATCACCAAGCCCGAGGGAGAACAGAAGGGAGTTCTTCTATCTAGAATCCCCCTATTCCCCCTCATGCTGGCCAAGTGTTGAGCGTTATTTCTTCTGCTTCGTGAACTTCGTCCCTTCGAGCGACAGGTTGTACATGAGGCCTTTTTGACCTAACACAAAGGCGACGATCGGATCCTTCATATTGTTGGTATCGATCGTTCCCCCCGCGCCGAGGGTCACGAGTGAGACGGAGCCGTCCACTCCGGCCTTCCACCCCTCGCCATCATGGAATTTCTTCATCGCAGCTTCATCAAGAAACACGAGATAGACAGTCTTAACCTCTCCTCCCAACTGCAGTCCAAACGAACCCTGCAACATGCTGTAGTAATCGACCGTCTTGCCTTTGACTCGGAATGCGCCTTCTCCATACTCTCCGCCAAACCCCGCGCCACCTTTGATGACCTTGGGGAACACCAGCATGCCTTTACTGCTCTCGATGAAGGCTTTGCCGCCTTTGACCTCCTGTTCGAATTTCACGATGGCTTCGTCCGCCCCAGCGTCGATTTCTTTTGCCGAAGCCGCCGACGCCGGGCCAGCGAGCCATGCGTTCAATAACAGCGCGGAGCCTGCCACCATAGCCACGAGCTGCAGGTCCCGAGAAATTGATCCCCTCATAATCATCACTCCTTTCTTTGTGAGCCAGGCTTCGCCAGGCTGGCTCGGTAAAGTAGTACTAACGCTAGGCGGGGAACTCTATGTGATTTTCCTGACCATCGAAACTGTCAGAACTGACAGGGCCGAACAGGTCTAGCACAGAATATGCGCATTTTCGTGCGATGGTTAGACAGATTGACATTAGAATGGGATGGGCTTATAGGTTCCGCGCATGGCTAGCTTCTCAATGCAGAAGTGGTCATCTTCCGTTCAGACTGGTGTGTTCGCACTTCTCAAGCTTCACCTCGGTGTTTCAACTTGGCCGAGCGCATCTGGACTCATCACGTGTTCTTCGATGAGAACGAAACAGAGCCACATAGGCACAGCAAGAAGGAGGCTGAGCATGCAAGTGACGATGATGCTTCTCGCGATAGTTCTGCTGTCTTTCGTTCCGACGGTCACGCCGGCCCATGCTCAGGCCGTCGCGCCGCAGTGCGTCGATGAGGTGGAGACACATTGCGGGCATATTGAGCCTGGTAACCTGCGCATCCAGCAGTGTTTTGAAGCCAACATCAATAAGTTCTCATCCTTGTGCCAGACGGAGCTATCGGAGGGGAAAGCTGATGCCGCGGCCGGAGTCGCACGAGCCAGGAAGAACAAGGGCGCGCCACAGGTCGATGCGATCACGCTTACCAACGATGCCATCGTAGAATTGACGGATGCCCCGGGTGTTGGGAGACGGACGACCGTCGACCTCGATAAGCGTTGGGGGGCGGATGTGTCGGTCATCGCCAGCGCGACAGAGAAGTTGCAGCGTGCATTGACCGAGGCGAAATCCGGCGGCAATGCCCGAGCCGTTCACCTCTTGGAGATGGCGGTGGATTTCGGCAAGGGAAGCATGCACAAGGAGGCGCGCCTGAAGGCGCAAGGGGCGCTGCTGAATCTGTGCCAAGCGGCCAAGAAGACGGAAGCGCCCTGCGACACCGTGCCGAAGTATGGCGCGTACGTCGCTCCGTAGCCGAGGGGAGTCGCGCGGCGACACTGACGCTTGTCAGGAGCATTCCCATTGCGAGTATGCCTTGCGGGGCGCCGCGAAGCGGAACGAAGAGGGTTACGACCTCTATCAGGTAGGGCCCACTTTCGAGAGGAAGTGGGCTCTTTGTTTGTTCCGTCTTTGTCTGATCGCTCCTCACGGTCCATCCTGCGTAGCTCTGTCATCGTCAGCACGGATTCATCCGACAGGTGGTGGCCGAGAAGCAGATCCCTGTTCGGGTGTAAGAAGCGCCTGAAAAGGCGAGGATCACCATAGCGTTCTGTTCTCTTACATGGCTGCAGCATAGGTAAACATAATGGCGGGCCGTTACGCGAAATGACTCTGACGCAGAATCGCTTCATAGGGGACCCGGCGGGCTTGGCTCTCTTGCGTATAGCTCTCATCCTGATTGTGATGCTTACGGCTGGATGCTCCAGCTCCGGGTATGGATGGCATGTCCGTACAAATTCCAGTCCCCCTTCTCCAACATTCAATCGGGCGGTGTTCACACAGGGATCTGTTGCGATATTCGGCGCTCTGGCCCCGCCTCGACTGCTTGGCAGTGAGACGGGCTTAGATACCATCCTGGCGCAAGTTCTCAAAACCGTTGCACCAAGCTTGAAGGTCATCACCCAGCAGGAAGTGGCTAGCCTCATTAATAGGAACGATCTCGCCAACGAGTACGCACGGATGAGAAACGAGGCGCTACAGAGTCATCTTTTGGACGGCGGAACGCTCAAGAAGTTGGGGACGGCAATCGGCACACGCTATGTCTTTCAACCCAAACTGATTGAGTTCATGCAGATTATGAAGGATCGATGGGAGATGCCCCCGATTGCCTTGAAGGTATCCCGTATTCGTTCGAGTATCATGCGACTCTCACTGCAATTATGGGATATGCAGACGGGAGAGCTGCTCTGGGCCTCAACCGCTGAGGCAAGCCTGGAGAGTGAAGCCGTTGGCCAGGACCCGATCTATTTCGAGGATGATGCACGAGTGACCATGGGCAGCATGCTCGCAGACTTCACAAGCGGCCAGACCACATCGTCCTACGGGCCACTGAACGGCTTAATCGATCAGTTGATCCAATTCCCACAGCCTGAAAAACATAAAAACACCGACAATACAGAGCCACGTTAATGCCTCAACTGCGTCCTCCTCTCACTTGCCCTCCGCACCTGGTATATGGGCATGCTCTTAACTGGACGTTAGCCTGCTAAATAGAATATTCGCTCACATTGCTAATCAAATAGCGTGTGAGAGGGTCGCGGTGTTTTCAATGCGACTCTTTCGCAATGGCAATTTTCGTCGCGCGTGAAATAATCGTATCGCAATCGGCTGAGGTCACTGAACAGGCCATGAGCACCCGTCGTCGAAGATCCTTCGCGTCTTCGAGTGTCTCCGGATCGGTTTGAAGACAGTATCTGAAGCAGAGCACTGCCACTGCGATATGCTGATCCACACTCAGCTCGCCCATGACCAGATGATCAAAATCGAATGTGCTCTCGGAAAAGTCCATTCAATCCGTATAGCAGTTGCTTCCAGTGATTCCCTCCTGGGGTTCCGCCTAGTTTCTTCCCGTTGTGTACCTTGGTGAAATGCGCCCTGATCCGATAGGGCGAGCGTGTCGCAGTGGGGGCACTCGATGAAATCCGTGGTCTATGAGGGCTATACCATCAAGTCCTTCCCGCAGCAGCACCTGAAGTCTGGCCAGTGGAAAATTAGTCTCGATATCTTCTGGGAAGCACACGGCGTGACCACGGTGAAATGCTTCACGGCGGAGACGCACTATGCGACGGAAGAGGATGCCGATCTCAACGGCAGCACTTACGGCCAAGACATTATTGACGGAAAGGTGCCCGGACTCTCGGTCGATTGACAATCATGATCTGGGACGACGGCATCGAGGAGCCCAAGCAAGCCGATGGGTGGTATCTCTACCGCCCGCTCCCGACAAGCACGCCGGTTCCCGTCAAAGTCAGAACCATTGGCAGGCTGAAGTATGTGGCGCAGTATGTGGGACACCCCGAAGTCGGCAACCGGCGTCTTAGGGAATGTCACGGTACCTTTCTCCGGCCGCTAGCCGTGCACGAGATCCCCTGTGCACACATGGAGACCTTGACTCTGAATGCTCTGCCCGAGTGGAAGGACTCGGAGGAATGGCTCTGTCCTCAGTGCGGCGCCGTCCTCGGGGGACTGTGAACATCGGGACGGAGCGACATCGTCTAGCCATCTTAGTCGTGACCCTCATGCGCGAAGCGACACACGCATCAATACCCGGGCAAATCATCCCCGTGGCACTTACTGTCCAAGATGGGCAAGGGCATTGCGTAACGGCGCACTGGACACCTTGATTAACCCGTCGAGCGGACGATCCATCTCCCCGATCAGAAAAATCGCCCCTGAGACCGACAGCGCACAGACGATCATGATCGCCACCACCGTGGTGTTATTCGCACTCAGCAGACCAAAGCCCGCAAAGATGAAGGCGAGCCAGAACACCAGCACCACGAGGAAGAGCGTGGGGATGGCGCTTTCTGCTTCCACGATGAGCAGCCAGCGCATGTGGAGAAGCTCCTTGACCAGCTCCGTGGCGCGAGCCTGGAGCACGCGCTGGGCGTCCGTGCGTGGAGCGAGGTCTCGCAGCTTGGCCTGAATGTCCTCGATCCGAGCCAGCCGTTCAGGCGTATCCATCCTGGCTTGTCCGGTCCCTTCGTCCGAAAAGATGACCTCGATGGCAGAGGCGATGACGCGTTGAAGCAATTCACGGGTCTCTTTCGTCTCGGGTCCGTAGTGCGCCAGCACCCGGTCGAGCTGCACCACCCGCACGGCCATCTGCCCAACTTCGCTCTTGATCGTGTCGAACGAGGCTTTGGCTGACGCAATCATCAGGCCGAGCACGAGGGCGGCCAGCGTGGCGATGAGACCGGTCCCATGTTTCACGATACCCATCGACTCTTCACGGAGGTGATGGCTCGGTAAGCACATTCGAATCACTAACCCCAACAGGCCGCTGACAAAGACGCACAGAAACACAATCAACGCGATAGCTAATGAACTCATGTGTGCACGCTACAAATGGACGACCGGTGAGGATGCTCTCATGTTAGCGCACGTTGGAACCTGTTTCGAGAGGCATGGCGAGCCAAATGCACGCATTGCCCGCACTCGGCGCTTGCAGCTCGTGCCAAGCCCTTCTTAGAATAGGCCTCCTGCGAGGTCCTCATGCACTTCACCATTCGTCCCTTCCGTCGGATCCCCCTGTGCTGCCCCGTGGCCTACCAGGTTGAGCAGTTCGAAGGCTTCGGCATGGTCTGGAATGTCACCCCGATGGGCTGGCGCTTCTCCGGTGATCTCCCCCTGCGTGTCGGTGAGGTCTGTTCGCTCACGGTGACGCTGCCCACGCACCAGGAGATTTATGTGGCCGCGGCCATTGTTCGATGGGTGCGAGCCGAGGAATATGGCGTGGAAACGTTGGTGATCGATGCGGAATCCCGGGAGGACCTTGACCAATTTCTTTCTGAATGGACAGCGGAGGCGCCGGGAGCAGATGGGTAGGCAGGAAAGCAGGGCTTCACAATGGGCTTGAGGGCCACTGTTATCTGTGTGTTGCTCATCCTTGCCCCGGTGATCGGGTGGGCAGATTTCTCTGGCGAAGTGGTGGGCGTGCTGGACGGCGACACCATCGAAGTCATGCACCGTCAGCAGGCCGAGCGGATCCGACTCCATGGGATCGATTGTCCCGAAAAAGGGCAAGCATATGGAACGAGGGCGAAGCAGGCCGCCTCGGCGCTCGTGTTCGGGAAGGAGGTCACGCTACGCACTCATGGCATGGACAAGTACGGACGCACCATTGCCGATGTGCTGTTGCCAGATGGCACGAACGTAAATCAGCAACTTGTGAAAGAGGGCTGGTGCTGGTGGTATCGGAAGTATGCCCACAAGGACGTGACCCTGGAGCATTTGGAACAGGCGGCACGTGAGGCACAGTCAGGACTTTGGGCCGATCCGCAACCGGTGCCGCCGTGGGAATATCGGAAGGCTTCGCGAGGAAAGAAGCCGGCCTGGTTGGACTTGGAGCCGGAAGCCGAACTACCAGTTCAATGAAGGTAGAAGGTGACACTGTCAGCAACTTGTCAATATGGAGAAACATGCATGAGTCTGAAGCGCGCGGATCCTTGCTCTCGACGGACACGTATCTGTGAACCATTGCCAAATCGTCCAGCGACACTGGAACAAATAGTCGCGCAATACATTTCGGCATATAGGTCGCGTGCCCAGGAGGCCCTTGATCGCATTCCAACCGGCACACCCCCGGCATCCGCCGTGGAGATTGCTGTTTGGGCCGGAAAGGCGGATCACCAACGAAGGCTCTCGCCGAAATCGCTGTCCGCATTCCAAAAGATACTGCTAGGCAAGCTCCACATCATCCAGAACTGTGCAAACTTCGACGAACTCCATAGGAGCATGGAAGCTGACAGGGTTCATGGGGTGGGAAAACTCGCTATCTATGATATCGCGCTATTGTTAGGCCGCTATTGGGGATATCTGCCAGAGCGAGTTTATCTACACCGAGGGACCCGCCGCGGTGCAAAGGCGCTATCACCTCTGGGTGTCGATCATCGTTGCGATAGCCTAACGGTAACGGATTTCCCTACTAGCTTCCACGCGCTTCAGCCATATGAGATTGAGGATTGTCTCTGCATCTATGAAGACCACATCAAGAGAATCGTGTCTCATCTGGCGCTCAGCAAATGAAACGTCTAGCTTCTGAAATATACGATGCAGTTAAACTGGGAAAGTTGTTGGAGCCCTTCACCGCACAGGATGTGAAGAAGGCCTGTCCTGGATGGGCCGTAGCCACATACGGAACGTTCCTGCCGAAGCATCGGGTGGGCAATCCTGGGGGAAACACAGCGCTGTTCCGCCAGGTGGGTTCAGCCTTGTACGAGTGCCTATAGCCATGATCAGCGAGCTTAATAGAGAATTATACGCCGCTACCACGGGGGTTCCGCTCTATCACTACACCTCCTTGGCCGGCGTGAAGGGAATCATTGATACGGGCCTTCTCAGGGCAACTGAAATAACTTACTTAAACGATTCGACAGAAATGGCTCATACAGTCAGTCAGCTAGATCCCGAGACTTGGTTTCGTGAGGGATTTGGCAAACTCGAATCAAAGCTGTTTGTTCAGTTCCGAGAATGGATATCCCATCGACTTACAGCTGGTCACAAGCTGTATGTTGGATGTTTCACGGCCAATGGCAATCTTCTTAGCCAGTGGCGTAGTTATTGTCCCCCCACCAGGGGTGTCAACCTTGGATTCAACGGAGCAAAATTGACAGCATCAGCCTGTGACCAAGGGTGGAAGTTAGGGAAGTGCATCTACGAACAAGATAAGAAGGAAGAAATTGCAATTGAGGTTTTGAATGAGATTGAGGACCTTGCTGAGAGGAAAGGAGCAAAAGCCGGTTCCTTCCAGCATATTTTTGAAGAGCTGGAAACCCATCTCCTCGAAATTGCTGCCCTTCTTAAGCATCCAGCATTTCATGAAGAACAGGAGTGGCGAATTGTCTCCCCTGTCATTACGAATTATGTTGAGGCGGACATCGAGTATCGAGAAGGCGCATCGATGCTAATTCCTTTCATGAAATTTGGCCTGCCACACGCACCAGATAGACGGGTAGACCTAGAGCATGTGTATCTTGGACCTACACCGAATTCGAATATTTCTATGGAATCGTTATCGAACTATTTGTCCAAATTTGGAGCTAGCCCTAGAAATGGTGTGCAGTATTCCAATGTTCCGTATCGCACCTGGTAAGCCGATGTTGCATTACTAATCCAGTGGTTTTGAGCAAATCCTAAGAGGTTCTGCTATGGCCCTTCATGTGCCGAGACGCAGGCAAGAAGCCTTCGGGATAGATTTACGGTGGGGCTGGAAATGGGAAAGCATTACGCCTATACTTATATACACAATAGGGGCAATGCCCGGGGGTTTGCGAAATTAGCAAGCCGGCTAAAGGCTCGGATGTTCTGTCCGGGCCTTTAGTTTTAGGAGCGCTCGAAACAGCTGTATTTGATTCCTCTCGACGAACACTCCTCTGCCGTAAAATAGCAGTCAATCAACCTACCCGCCTCCTTGAGCCTAACAAAAGGTCCATAACTCGGTTCATAACCAGCTTTTGCCATCGGGTATAAAAGCAGATCGGCTAACTGCAGCATTGGGACTTCCTTTGTCTTCTGATGCAACTCTCCCAGAATTATTCTCCGAAAGTCATCCGCGACAAGAGGAGTGTACCCATGTGAAGTTTGTGTGCTAAAGGGGCTCCCATTTCGTTTCAATTCTTTGAGATAGTGCTTCAGATTTCGGTCCTCTTTTTTTCCCGTACCTTCAAAAACGATCTCGAGTTTTCGACCCTGCCCATCGGAGAACTTGGCGGATCGTTCAACCAAGATCGAAAACGCGGTCTTGCACATGAACCATAGCTGCCCTGGGTACATCTCACGATATCGCGAGACATATCCTGGGCGATGGATCACGCAGGCGATGGCGATCCCGGGAAGCGAAACCAGGAGATGTTCGAGTTCGGATAAAAACTGATCTGCCCGCTCCATACTCCTTAGCCAAGAAAATCTGCCACGCTTTCCTCTAATACTCGATGAGTGGAGGGGATAATTGATATTCCAAGAATTGCAAAACCTCTCGTGGGCAGTTTTTAGACTTGGGATATCTTCCTCTTTAAGCAGGAAGCCGCCCAGGCCGAAGCAATCCATTCCGTCTTGCCGTCCATCCAAAACAGCTCTATCAGGGTCTCTACTTCCCGTGTCGTCAACATACAGCACATACTTATTTGGCATAAGGAGGGCATTGTACTGCGGTCTTATGTGTAGGGTGAATATTAAAGTGAGGGGTTTCCTTTTTCAGAGAATTTAAGAAAAAGGAAGGCCGGGGGTGGCACCAGGTTGGTAGTAGCTGTAGATTGTAGTACCCCATATGAAGTTATGTATACAGATTCTACTGAGTCTTATGACCGCGATCAGCGCGGGATGTAGCCAACATTCACCGTCAACCCCTGCTAATTCATCCGGGGCCGTTTCTCTAACTCACCAGCTCCCGAATATATGCCCTAAGCTGGGGGGGAGCTATGCGGCTATCGGGAAGGCCTCGCCTGGCTATCCCTTCTTCTATCGGGTCTATGCATGGCCTCTTTCAATGGTCCGCATGTTGGGCATTGCCGCACCTATGAACATTGAAAAGTTGGCGATCAAATCGGAGCTCGTCCAAAATGACAATCTCGAGTTAATTCTCTGGAAGAGCGATGGCCAGCGCGATCGCCATGTCCTCATCACGTCGAATGATGCGGTCAGTTGCGATCAAAACGCCTTGAAAATCGTTCGGGAAAGCGATACTGAGGCTGAAGGCACACTCGGACATGTGCGCTATACACGAACCTTTTCCCGAGGAGATGACGGGAGTCTCCGAATGGACGTGAAAATCGAACCAACGACTAAACTATTATGGATAATCCCAATTAGCCAACCGGTCGAAGAGTATCAGGCGGTCTTCGACTCGTTAGAGCATTGACACCCGAAACGCAGCCTTCAACGGGCACAATCACCCCACTCAAAATTTCCATATGCGGGAGGGCCGCCTACCACCGGCTAGTCGTACAGCATCCTGAATGGTGAGCCGGATTGGGCAGAGATCAAGTGCTGGTCGTCTAGCTGATGTGGTACGTAACTGGGATCCCATGCCCGCCAGGTTTCCTTTCGTAAAGAATTTCTAAAAGAAGGACCCCGGGGGTATCTCTCAGCACCCTCTCGCGTGAATTTACCGCTGCTCACGCTGCGTTTTAGGAAAGTAGCTCGTCATGAATACCCTAAGGGTCAGTTGGGAGAGATCGAGGCCTCTCAAGCCCATTGTGTGCGCAGGGAAGCCATTGACGGTGTGATCGGCGGAGTCAGGAGAGCCGAGGGGAATAGAGAACCGGGTAGATAGATGGCTAGGGCTGGGAGTCCTCATTGCCGTACCCCGCCTGCCGCAAAGACCCGGGGGGGGGTGTTCGCCTGGTGTTAATAGGGTGTTAGCCGAGTCTACAAAGACGAGTGGAGCGCAACGAAGACAGACAAACAGAAACAAATGCGGTTCGTTGGTGCCGAAGCGTGGATGAGGGGCCACGCTATGTCTAACAATGACTTAGGTAGCCCCTCGATTCATCACTCTTAATCAGCGGGCCGTAGGTTCGACCCCTACACGGCCCACCATTTTTCGCGGGTTTAGAAACCACCCCCACATATCTCGTCAACGCGGGAACCGTCTCGGAACCGTGTAGCGGGACTGCCTGGACAGAACAGGACGACCGGACCCTGTCCCATTGAATAAGCGTTAAGTTCGAAGTAGCCTGATTGTAGGCGATGGGTTCGCCTCCCTCATTTATTACTGCCTGATCCATGGCCGATAAGCGGCAATGGTTCTTTGAGAAAAGGGAGGTGAGACCGATGGTACAGCGCGATACTGAGCGAAGTTTCTGTGGGGTGTTACTTCTGTTGCTGCTCGCTTCATCCGCGGGCATTGTGTCTTGTGCGCACGATCCTCAAGAGCAGGCGTTCGCATCGTCCGACGGGCACGAGACCGAGAGTCAAGATGAGCAGGCTGGTCGTTCCTTCTAGCCTGGCGATGAAGGAGTGAACACCTGGAGAGATGACCTTAGTGCCGTCTCTCCAGGTTGGCTACCAGCAGAGGAAAACCTACCCCCACTCCGTCCCTGCTGGATGCCAATGTTGCCTGACATCCGAACAGTGGCTAATACTTACTCTGAAGGCCTGCCAAATTCCTGCCTCCTCCACCTCGGTTTATGTCAAAACGCCCGTCCAGTTGCCACCTCTAAGCTTTCTCCGGCTGGTTCTGTCCGTATCGTGTCATCAGCATTGCTCCTCCCGGTCATTGTGTCCCGTTAGCCACGGTCTCTCTTGCTCAGCATAGAGCAACCGGAATGAAATGATACAAGGCGGAGCCCCGACCGAACAGCGGCAACGCGGGGAATCTTTACGGGGCGAAGGCCAGACGCTCAGGACAGACCGTCTGGCATTCGGACAGCTTTTCTGTAGGCCATGGCGTGAAGCTCGGAAAACACTGTAGGATTTCTTGCGAATCCCTCCTCCCCCCTAGTCGCACGGCTGTCTTTCCCAGCGTCACACACTCATCCTGCCTAGGAATTGCTCTATTTGCGGGGAGCACAGACTTGCTGCAAGGCGGCAGTGGTGATCGTACATGGCTGATGTTCGGTCATGAACCACCCGGCGATCGAGAGGCGTTTCGCCGCTCCGCACAGTTCATCAATTCGGCAGACCCGGTGGTATCTCGGTACCGTGAACAATACCAGGGAACCCGGTTTCGGCGGGATGCAATGGGTGACGGTAAAGACTGACTGATCCCGTCGGCCTTCTCCCATATCGTAAATCACCAATTCGCCGCCCCAGTCCGGCTCCCATTCATCATGGAGATAAGTCACCATGGCGAGGCGTCTCATCGGGGTGGGCCGAAGCATCATATCCGCAGACGCCTGGTCCTGCGCTATGTCATCGTGCGTTCGAAGACAGTCTCCGGCGGCGTAGGAGTAGTAATTAAAATTTACGTGCCGCCCCGCAATGTTGGGAAAGGATTCAATATAGCGAGTGATGCACGAGAGGCTGAGCCGATCGAGGAGTCGGCGGCGCTGGGAATGCATTAGGTCCGCTTTCAACCAGTTGCCACAGTAGGGAAATGTTACGGCAAGTCGCGAATTGTCGCGTAGCGACGTCCAGGGCGCCTCCCGCATGGCACGTTGGAACTCTAGCCGGTCGGCGGCGGACCACACCTGATCAAGGATCAATACCTGATCCTCATGAAAGGAGAACCGCTCATCGTCGAACTGATCGAACGCCACCTGCATAGAGGCCCCGCAATAGACAAACCTAGGTGCAAATCCTAGGCCTTCCCAGGATGCGGGAGGCCTGAAGCGGCGCAACGCCATTTCACGTAGACAGTGAGGAGCGTTTCTCGGGCGACATCCTGACCGGCCGCCTGTGTGATGCAACGTAAGTTTCCGCACGGTGCTGCCTGCGCGAATTTGCTCGATTGTAGCGAACAGTGCGAGCAGAAGGGGTGCCGGCAGCTGGCGTGTTAATGATCACAGGTCGATAACTGGAGTCGATCCAGTCCTGTTCTAGAGGCCGGATTTCGGATGTCGGGAGAGCGCGTGGGCTTGGCCTTAGATCGGGTTTGGGACGGTGGTGCCGGTCCACGTTCCATCACCGTGGATCACAGGACGGAATTCCAGTCCCGTGCTCTCGAGGATTGGGCCTATCGGCGCGGCGTGCAACTTCACTTCATTCGACCGGGCAAACCCGTGGAAAATGCGTTTATTGAGTCGTTCAATGGGCGGTTGCGTGACGAGTGTTTGAACGTGCATCAGTTCGCTTCGCTCGCCGAGGCCCCAGGTTACGTGCGTCCCAGTTAATGGGCTCTATTGCATCGCAGACGGTACGGTGAAGGTGCGATTCTGATACGCAGGCAGGCCTTTCCCCTCGTGATACTCCTAACACCAGGCCAACTGTAGGTTCCCCCCAATCACTATCGCCCGGGAAAATGTCCTTCGTCACTCTCAGGGTCATTACCTTTGTGAGAACTCCAACCCAAATTAGGCGATCCCTCTCTTCTTCAGTTCCTCTCGAAAGACGTGCACAATGCCCTTCAACCATTCCCGATTAGATTGCTCCGGACTTGGATCATACCTACAATACAGCTTCCACACCAGAAACCAGGCAAGCGCCCGATCATCCATTTGTTGATCCAACAGTCGAATAAGTTCTGCAATCGTCGTCTCCAATTCCGAGGAGGACACAGGCTCCAATCTTCATGAAAATAGGTCCCAAACAACATCTCAAGCATTGGAAAGTCTGTCGTACTCATGGAAGCACAAATCCCATATGGATTCGATAGCCTAACAACGATCCAGCACTCACTCCTCCTCAGGCCAGATGATATTCAAGACGACGTGTTTCTCTTCAATGCCTTGCTTCCATAGTAGCTGTAGCGCTGCCCGCTTCGCGCTCATGACGCTATGTTCAAGATCTCTGTGGTCAGTGCTGGGAACCCGCTTGAAGATGCTCTCATCCTGATCGGTATCTAAGACCCCATACCACGCGTCGGCATACCAGAGACCGTCATCAGATTTATGAGGGTTGATCATGATACGCCCTCTTCTCATCTCCGCTCGTAACCTTGTCGTTGATAATCACTGATGCAGTCACGCTCGCGCTCCATCGCCGCCGCTTTTGAGAACAGGCCAGACGATGTGCCGGTATAGTAGTATGGGCCGCACTGTGCAGCCTGTTGCGTTTGAGGATGAACAAGCATCACGGAATCGGTCATGCAACCGGCCAGGAGAGCGAGCATTGCCATGAGAGCGAGTCTGAGCAACTTACACGATTGCATCCACTACCGGGCCTTTCCGTATGTCGTCATCTTCACTGGCAGTTTTGTCGTCGGGATTTCCAACGCTCCCAAGCATGGCCTAGGAACACATCTCGATTCTCCATCACAATGTCCCACCAAGTACAGCCCCTCTCATCAGCCAATGCGTTCCACGTGAACTTTAAGCGACGCGTCCCATTCGTGCTCCCACTTTCTGAGCATGAGTGCATCGATTGACGACTCCGCATGTTGCATAGCCTTGCCTCCTGGCTTCAGCAGCTCCGTGAGTGCCTGCACCGTGAGTGGCGCATTCCCTTCGGAGCGGTTATTCACCAGGACATAGGCCCGCTTCTACTCTGCCACGGCTTTCTGCAGTAGGTCCACGGCCTCCTTATCGCATCTCCGTCAGTTCCATGCAGGTCACTCGATGTTCAGTGGCCCTACTCGAGTAAGATTCATGATCTTCGCCTGCGCGATGTCACTGGTCAGAGTGGAGTCAGCTGGCCTGTGAAGGGTGACCGAGCTGACTCCTCCCTTCCACTTAGGCAGGCAAAACTTTGAAATAGACTTTGTACGAAGCTCCTTCACCCGACAGGAGGGACCTTTCTATGTTGAAATCGATGCCGCCTCCAGTCATACGATTTTCCTGCGAATCGCATAGCGCTGGTCATGATGGGCGACTTGTGACTGCGGAATGTCCTAGGGCATTCAAGAGGTCGTCGTATGGGACAATTGTCAAAAGGACATGTCGTGAGAATCTCGGGCGATGGATATCTTTTCTTTTAAGCTTGGGTTGCTGAGTTTTTGGGGGCTGTGGTTTGCAAGCGCATGTAGTACCAACCTTTGCGACGGCTTTCGAACCTGGGGCATTTTCCATAGAACCTGGCCATTCGCCTCTGGCAACTTCAAGAACCTTACAGATGCCATTCAAGTCTGGTCGCCCCCATGGTGGCTTTCTTGGTTACTATTCTCCGCGGTCGTAAGTTGGCAGTTGTTAGCGGCCCTGTTGTTTGGATGGGCCGTCTTATCATCTCTGATGAAAGGCTCGATGGATCTCGCGATCATCAATTCCGCATTCACCGTGGCATTAGGTCTCTGGGTCGCGTTCATGCTCGTCGATGAGATCCTCAAACAGTATGACACTGAGCATAATCATATATTATTTTTCATGGCCCAGCTCCTCAGCTTCATGCCGATTTACGTGCTGCCTTCATAAGCGTACCGCGCAGCCTCTTCTAGCCAGAGACAACCTGGAGCTATCATCTCATTCTCATAGCGCTGTGCTAAGCCCGTGCTACAAATCTTCAAAAACCCTCGCAATCGGCAGAATTAATCGACACAGCAGAAACCCGCCCAGAGCCACAATACAGGGAGTAAGGTTAGTCACTTCAACAGAATGAGCCTTTATAATCTCGCATCGTCGAACCAGATTTGGAGGACCTCATGGATGAAAAGACTCTTACTGCTGTCTCAACTACCCTGGCGCTATTTCAAATTCAGTTGAACGCAATCCTTCTCTTATTAGAACGGCATGTGCCTGATGGCCAGATACGGGAAGAATTCCAGCGACTGGTCAGCGAGGGGGTTCAATTTGCTGGAATGGAGACGATGCAGAGCTTTAGAGAACGGATTCGAGAAGGCATTATCCAATAGGACATTGAAGGTATGGGTTTATAGCGAGGCATGTCACTTAGCCCCATTAGGCTGAGTTCACGTGAAATACTGGTGCTCCCACAGGGATTGTCCTAGTGGCTTCTGGCTACACATAGCTCATATTTACAGTAGTTAAACAACTGGGTGAGGCTTCACAGGGAGGGTGGTATGAACAACATTCTACTCGTCATATTGATACTGCTCCTTCTCGGAGCACTGCCGACATGGCCCTACAGTGCTAACTGGGGATATTACCCCAGTGGTTTGCTTGGCGTGGTGCTTCTTATCGTGGTCGTCATGCTCTTAACTGGACGTTTGCCTGCTAAATAGAATTCGCTCACACCTGCTAACACACATAGCGTGTGAGCGGAAATGCTTGTGGAGGCAGAGATAACCGAACGCTACGCATCCACGTATGCCATAAAAGGAGAATTCGTGCGTACATTTGCATTCGCAGGAGTGGGCTCTTCACATTTGTAGAGAAAGGCGGACCCCATGGCCTACCTCCCTTCGGCACTGTCCTCTGTCCGTCAAGTCGTACAGGACTATCTTCGTTCCGCCGATCACCTGATTGCTTCGCTCGTGAACGACGGCATCCCCCTCACGGAGAGAGAGCGTGAGATGGTCGAGACCTGCCTCAAAGACCTTTCCAAATTGGTCGTGCCCACGCCGAGCAGATAAGATCGACGTTGGTCTGACGCTTCAACGGTTGCATGTCAGGCATCGAGAATCCACTGATTTCCCCGCTGATCGAGGAACAGCTCCCGACTCTCCATCATAACTGCCCTTCCAGATGTGCCGGCGAAGGAGAAGTAATCGGATCGGTGCTGGCGAAACTAGCCGGCCCTGCCTTCTCCTTCAGGAACCCGGTGTCTTTGCGAGCATACGGAGCGCCACGGACGATCCTCATATTTAACATAGCTTATTTGGAGTTCTGTCGGAAATCTACCTGAGCAGATTCAAGAGAACGAACCGGCAGACATCAGTGAGGATCTGGTGATGAGACATGTACCTCCTTTGGGGAAGTGCCCGGTCCCGCTTCTGGGGAATGCCGGCTAGCCACAAGACGGTTAGGCTTGAAGTAGCCGGTGCCCGAATCTCGGCGGAAAGGAGTTTCCGAAGTGTATGCACCGCTCCATCACTAGAATTGTGACCGGCACCGTGCGGACTATCTATGGGTATGAGGCGGAACAATGATTCTGATCGAACACTTAGAACCAACACAGACGCCCATCCGTTACCTCATTCACAAGGTTGCGAACCTGGCGCTCATCGTCCCTCTGCAAAGACTGACGAGCTTGATCCATATTCTAAGGGCAAAAGTATTCCGGAAGTTTGCCCCGCGGACATGGAATTTAGAGGATACGATGATCGCGAACCGGCATGGTTCTGTTCAGAATCTCTTCTTCGTCTGCAAAGGGAACATTTGTCGAAGCCCGTTGGCAGAGGCGTATGTGAAGTCGAAGATCAAGGGGAAGAATCATCTGAGAGTATTTTCAGCTGGATTGAGTACTACGCCGGGTCATGCAGCAAATGCCTTAGCCGAAGCAATCGCCCGGCAATATGGCTTGACTCTTGACCAGCACAGAACCACACCGGTTAGCAGAGAGATGATTCAAGAAGCTGACCTGATTGTGGTCATGGATTATTCGCAGCGGCAGGGCTTACTGGCGATGTACCCTGAGGCACACGGAAAGGTAGTGCTCCTCAGCAGTTTTAGCCGTGGAATCGTGACGCATATCCCTGACCCCTATGGGGGAACCATTGAGCGCTTCGACGACTGTTACCACCTCATAAGCCGGTCGTGCGATAACCTCCTCAACTACATTGCGAGTCTGAAGTCCCCTCTCAGAGGCCATCCCGCCGGACTATTCGACTGAATAGGGTCGCGCGCGCAGCACCCGGATCGTCGCCGATGCGGAGACGCAGCAATCGGTGAGCACATAGGTGGAATATCCTTTTTCGGTGAGATCGCTTTTCCCACCCTCCCCGGCCGCACCGACGTCACCCACCTTGGCCGTGGCCTCCGCCGCGATACCTACATGCCACCTCCCGGCAGCCGCCTCACGCAGTTTGTTGAGATCCTGAAAGATCACCACGATTCTGTTCGCCCGGACTCCCAAGCCAAACCCGAATTGCAGTTGGGTAAATTGCAGATAGGATCTCCTGTCGCTGGCTTTCTCTCTCACGAGCCCGATCCCGTCTCCCACTCCGACAAACGGCACCTTGACGGTTTTCTTTTCCGCGATGGTGTAGCCGGCCGCGTCCGCTAATTCCTGCTCCGATTGCGGGTGCTCCTTGATGAGGAGCGCCAGAGTGTCCTGTTCAAGGTGGTCGAAATAGGCCAGTTGTTCTTCCTTGCGCCCTTTCAATCCGGCCGCACAAGACAGGATGAGCAGGGCCAAGGTCATCGTGAGCCATGTCTTGAGATGAAATGCCCGCATCATGCGCGTGACGGTATCATCGCCGAAAAGGATTTACTACGATGTTCTATCACGGCTCAGGATTCAGCTTCGCCGAAACCTGCTCGTACACGGTCCATCCAAGCGATTCAAGTTCCTGCCTGGCGCGGGGTGAGGCATTCCCGGCGATCCAGAGCTCTCGCCGGGCGATACGAGGTCGACTGGGCACATGGGTCGTCAGAGCCTGCGCGACCGACGCGACGCGCGGCGTCCAAAACACATAATCGAGAGGCAGCATCACGACCAGCGTCTTATTCTTGGTATAGAGAGCCGGGACACGCGGCAGCACCAGCAGCCGATCGACGGCGCCTACGTGCACGTGGTAGCCGCGCATCATTTCCACCAGGTGCTGGTAGAACAAGACGAGTTCCTCGGAAGGCGCTTCTTCGGCGACGGCCAGAAAGGCCTCCCGGTTATCAACCCCGGTGAGTGCGTCGAGCCCGGCGGTAATGATCGTCGCGTGTCTCGGGGAAAAATGGCCATTGAGGAAGAACCGATGGATGTCCTCCTCGCTGATACCCATGGCCAGCAATTTGGCCCGGTCCATCGCCCGCAGATCGCCCGGCGAATGGTCGCGAACCTGTTCATCGAGATACGACGTCCAGCGAGTCGCACTGAAGCTCATCCAGAGAATGGCGGGGGCCGGCATGAACACATACCCGATCTGAGGGGCGAGATCGGCCGTGAAGGCGACCCAGGTCAATTCATTCAGTTCGTCCTGCAACCGACGATTGGACGAATAGGGATCGACTCCGAACTGAAAGGCGAGTTTTCGCTTCAGATAGGAAAATCCGATCGCCGATTTCGTCATCGAGTCTTCCTGCTCGCTCCCCTCGAACTTGCTGGCCTGTCCGGGCATGGCGAGAAACTCCAAGACCCCGCCCCCGACGCTGCTCCCGAGACGTTTAGGCTCCGTGAGCAGGATCTTCACCCCCTGCAGGGGGTGTAACAGTTGGAACTTGAGTGCATCGACGAACACCTCCGATTGGCGCGTTTCATTGAGCTCTGCAATGGCCTGGGTTTCTATGACTCGCGTCCGAAGCATCGGCACCCCGGCGGCTGGAAATGCCCCGAATTCAGAGTTGACGACAAAATGGTACTGGACGCCATCGTTCACCACTTCGTCCTGGACTGAATGGTGCGGCCCTTTGAGCCAGGCCGGTGTGAGGATCCCCGCAGCAGAGAAGAGAGGAGGCACTTCCCATCCAAGCGGCCCCGGCGACGGGGGTGAAAGGGACTCCCGCTCTTTAGGTGCCGAACAGGCCACCAGGAGCCCACACACTAGAGCCCACGCAAGACGGCGGGCCGCAGCGTATTGCGAGAGGGTTTGCAGCAATGTGCGCACAGCAGAGCCTCTGTCCAGGTCGACGAATACCTATCCGTTGAGATAGGCCATCAAGGGCATCACTCATGCTCGCTGAATTGACGTTGTGCAGTTTCTGCTACTGCGGAGAGACTTGTCAAAATGAGGCGGGGGCAGTTTCTTGGGGAGTGGCTGCTGAGTCGATGCTGATTCGTAAAGCGGTAGGTTGGTCTTCTTTACGTTCGATCAGGGATCGGCCGGTGCGTACTCATGGGGACTGACACGAAAGGGTGTTCCACCTTTTTGAATGATCCAGCAGGAAGCCTTTTGTCATCAAATACCTCATGATCTCGCGGACGTTGTCTTCCGGATCGCAGTGCGTCGTCTCAAGCGTGATGTCCGGAGCAAGGGGCTCCTCGTACAGATCGTCGATCCCGGTAAATCCTTTCAACTCACCGCGACGCGCCTTCGCATACATCCCCTTCGTGTCGCGTTGCTCGCACACCTCGAGCGGCGTGCTCACGAATACTTCCACGAGATGCTCCGGCCCGACCATATTACGCACTTCATCGCGTGTCGCTCTGTACGGGCTCACCGCGGCACACACGACCGCCCCGCCGTGACGAACCACTTCAGCCGCCACAAAGCCCAGGCGTCGGACGTTGGTGTCGCGGTCCTCTTTGCTGAATCCCAATCCCTTGGAAAGATGAGTGCGCACCACGTCGCCGTCGAGCACGGTGACCTGCCGTCCATGCTCGAGAAGCTGCTGCGTCAAAATATCCGCCGTGGTCGACTTACCTGCCCCGCTCAGGCCGGTGAACCAGATACAGAATCCCCAGCGATGCTTGGGCGGATAGGTTTCAGACAGAATCGCGGCGACCTCAGGCCTCGTAAACCACGTCGGCAATGCCTTTCCATTGTTGAGATAGTCTTCCCGCACCTGCGACTCAGAGATAGTCACGGCACGCCTGGTTTTTGGCGCTCGCGATTGTTCCTCGTACCGCCACTCGTCCGGCAGGTACACAAGCTCCTGAAACGGCAGCATGGTCACCCCGATCTCGTCACTAAAACGCTCCATCAATTCCTGAGCCTCGTACGGGGCATAGAAAGGCCTGCCGGTAGAGTGGCTCCCCGGGCTCGCGTGATCTCGATGGACGATGAAGTGGTTGGCGCCGTAATTGCGCCTGATAATGGCATGCCACAAGGCTTCCCGTGGGCCTCCGAACCGCGTGGCCAAGTCGAGCAACCCAAGAACGATTCGCTTGTGGCTGTAGTAGCGCTCGGCCATCGTCTGATACGTGCGCACGCACGTGTATTGATCGACATCGCCGGGTTTGGCCATCCCGACGATGGGGTGCAGCAACAACACTCCGTCCTTTTCCTGAACGGCGCGTTTCGTAAACTCTTCGTCCGCCCGATGCAGCGGATGTCTTGCTTGAAACGCGACGACATTCGCGTACCCCAACGAGTGCAATTTCTTCCGCGTTTGTTCCGGTGTTAAACGGATGTCCCGGAAACCGTACTGGGTCGGCAACCGCAACACCCGGATGCGACCGGATATATTGAGGCCGCCCCACCCGGACATCTCGGCGATCATGGGATGGCGCACATCTCGCGTGCCGAATACCCGTTCGCCGACCGCCGTGCGATCCCACTCGTAAACCTCTTCGATCATCATTGTGGCAAGAAGTTCATTCTTTTGATTTCGCAGCCCGATCTCCTTGTCCAATGCGATCGCAGCGGTCGCTTTCACCGAGAGGGTGATAGGAATCGGGAAGACTGCTCCGCCGGCCAGTCGCATCTCTTCCACGACCCCGTGATAATCCTGACTATTCATGAAACGGTTCAGCGGTGAAAAGGCACCGACCGCGAGAAGTTCGAGATCACAGAGCGCTCGGGGGGAGAGTTGGACATATGGAAGGTGGCGTGCCCGCAACGTCAACTCATCACGTTCCTCGTCCGGCACAAGCAAGTCGACGAGCTTACCCCCGTACGGTGTGACGAGAGAGGCACACTTCACTGCGGTCTCCGCGTCGAATGCCTGCATGGTCTTCCCCCAACTCATGCGTTAGTCATGCGGATAGAATTGCTTGTTGAGCGGTTCCAGTAGGGGCCGGATGGATTGGATTTCCGTGTAATGCAGATCCTTCCACTTATCCGGACGAGGCGCTGAGCCTCCCGTGGTGTATACGCGTCTCTGGATTGAATCGAGCTGTGCCGTGAAGTACTTCGATGGAGGCAATTCACAGAATTTCCAAATCGTGTCGTACTCCACGTGTGGTCTTACGAGCAGATCTTCATGTCGGACCGCAATGTATCTGCCCTGGCAGTGCTCATTCAGATCTGTCCAAGCGGTTGCATTTGCCTCCATCCATTGAAACGCGCAAATATCCACCAGCTCTTTTCCAATCCAGCGTTGCCACCCCGGCGGAACGAGGTAATGCCATCTGTTGAATGACCACGCCGCATGATCGGTCCTTGACCACACTTTCCACCCTTCCATCAATGAACTCACGGCGTCCTCGCCTCGTCGAATCACAAAAATAAACTTGGCGTCCGGAAACAGGCGTGCGAGGAACGGAATCCGCAGGCAATTTGCCGGGGTTTTTTCGACCAGCCGAATGGGGGGAGTTTTGTATGCGTCTACGATCGGGCGCTGCATGAGTTTACGCGGCACGAACTGCCATACGGCTCGATCCTTCAGATACTCTTTGTTATGGGCCAGGGAATATAAGGCGCTCTGCACCTGGTTCCTCACCGCAGCCGAGGGACACTCCGTCACCCGATCTCCGTGTTCCGCATGTATGGGGTAGTGCTTGTACCAAACATCCTGGGCTTCGACGTAGAGGCTCCAGAGAGACGGATGGCGCGAGAGGGTTTCGAAAAGAAGCGTGGTCCCAGACCGGTTGCATCCGATGACGAAAATGGGTTGCGTGATCAATGGTGTGTCCTCTTGCGTTGGGCTCATCTGCGCGGCTCCCCGGACTTCCCCTGCATCGCGAGCTTCAGTGCACGCTTCTCTCATGGAGCGAGGCGCTTTCAGGGATCTCGATGTAGGTGAGGAGGTTATCGCACGATTGACTGATGAGCTGATAACAGTGGTCGAATTGCTCGAGCGTTCCGCCATAGGGGTCGGGGATATGCGTCAACACTCCGCGACGAAAACTGCTGAGGAGCGAGACCTTTCCTTGTGCCTCGGGATATGTCGCCAGCAGACTCTGCCGCTGTGAGTAATCCATGACCAGGATCAGGTCGGCTTGACGGATCAGGTCCCTGCTGATGGGTGTCGTTCTGTGCCCTTCGAGAGCTAAACCGTATTGTCGGGCAATTGTTTCGGCCACCGCGTTTGCCGTATGTCCCGGCGTGGTATCTAATCCGCCCGAGAACACTCTCAACTGATTCTTCCCCTTGAGCTTCGATTTCATGTACGCCTCCGCCAACGGGCTTCGACAAATGTTGCCCTTACAGACGAAGAATACACTGTGAACCGGACGAGGCCGGTTTGCGATAATCGTATCGTCCTGCCTCCACATCCAGATCGCAATCCTCCTCAACACTTTGACTCTTAGAATATGGAGTAATCCGGTCAGCGCCCGCAGAGGGACGATGAGCGTGAGGTACACGACCTTTCGAATGACACGGCGCAGCACCTGATCGACTGTTTCCAAACGTTCAATCAACATATGGCCACCTCATAAAGATGATGCATACTTCTTTGAGCGATTGAACCGATCGAGATCTCGCACCACATGGATGACAGCGTACCGGATCCGGCTCGAATCCATGTCACGGGTTGATGAGTTCCGTGCAAACTTTTGGGAAACATATGATTACGGTTCGGTTACGGGATCGACCGGGCGTGTCAGGAGGGCAACCGGTAGGCCTGGCGTGGATTAGGAATGGCCTCGAAACACACCATTAACACTCTGGCAACCCATGGTTTACAGGCTGCGTTCACCATGAGCACGACTGTCGCAGATCAGTGGTGTGAGGTCGGAGTTCAGGCGGAGTCGTCATGACACTTATTCGCAACGTATGCCTCGTCGTGCTTTGCGTCGTCCTGTCCGGGCTGGAGCCACATCTCGAGCAGTCTGCGTCCGCGAACGATGTCGGCATGCGAGTAGAAACAGCCCTCAGGGAGGCCGCGAAAGACGTCGATCACCGGCATCGCGAATCTACCGACCGCGCGATTCTCGACATTACCTATTTGATCGAGCAGTCCTGGAAGGCCAAAGAACACTCTCGCGATGGAGCCAGGAAGGATTATGCCGCGCAAGCGCGGGCGCTCATCGTGCGGGAAGCCAGGATGGGACACCTCGACATCGTGAAAACCGGTTCCGTGCTGAAGCTTCTGGAAGAGTTGCTGTCCGATCAAGCGGGATGACGATCGGTCAACTCCAGGTGTGGTTGCCGCGTTTCTTCAGGCGTTTCCATCGAGACCACAACTCCGCTCGCACCTCCTGACGACGCTGTTTGGCCCGCGCGGCAAGGAGGCCTGCCGTAAAGGCAGCCTGTCGCCTGCCCTGGTATTTCAGCAGTCCTTCGACATAGCGTTCGGCTAGGACTGCGTCTTGATGCGTACCCAGCAAGTCCTGAAATCGTGCGGCGCACTTGATAAAGCGACCTATCCCCTTCCCATCGCCGGCCTGCGCCAGTTCCGCGGCGTACCGCGCTCGTTTCGTGAGGATTCTGACGTGATGCAGTTCAGCGTTTGACGGGTTCGCATTGAGATGCCGCACGGCCTTGCGAAGCGTGCGAAACTGACGGGCCGCTGCATCGGTGAACGTGTACTTCGGGTCGGTGACGGTCGGCGATTCAGCCGCATCGCGCAGTTTGCTGATGAACCCAAAGTATCGCGCGGTCCGCATTTCGCTCAGCAGCCTCTGGCGGGCTAGTTCTCGATCGCTCTGAAGGTGCCGCAGGAACGGTTCGAGCGGGCGGCGGTCGCGGGCTTTGAGTTGTTCGGATTCTGCCCTGAAATATTCCATTTGCACGTCCAGATTTCGCACAAGGGCAAATATGTCGCCGAGCCACTTGAGTCCGGGCAGAAGAGGTTCAGTCCAATCTGGTGAGGTCGCCTTTCGGACGGCCTTCAGGAGAGTCCGCATCCGCCTGGCCGCGACGCGTATGCGATGAACGTCGTTCATGTCCCCGCAGAGACGAACGGCGGGATCGCACTGTTTGAGCGTATCCAGTTGACGGATCAAGCCATGACGGATGGAGTCGAGCATCGAGGCATCCCCGTCGGAGTCATCCGGCGCATGGCACGCCAGCGACAACGCTCGAAACAATTTTGGCCTTCCATCATGGGGACGCGCTCCCGCTCCATACAGCGTTGAGGCGAGTGTTTCGATCTCCGTATCGTTTCCATGCAAGGACTCAATCTCGAGTTCCTTGAATTGTTGGATGACAGACCCTTGACGAAGGACCGACACCGAATCCAATACCACTTCTATCCGGTTACGCTTGCCATCGAGCAGGCACACTCCCGTGCGCGACGTCCGCAACTCCGCGATGGGAACCAGATGCTTCCCCTCGTGAAGCACAATCAGGGCATCGGCAAATTGGGCCGGCGGTGTCGCTGAGGATTCCCGCAATTCCAACTCTCGCCGTGCTCCATGGACGGGAGGCAATTTCATCTGCCAGACCGCCGATCCATGGTCGAGACGGCGGCGCAGGGTAATGCTCGAACGAGCCAGACAATGATCCAATGTATCGAAATAGGTGGAGGTAAACACGCGTCGAGGCAGCGGGCGTCCCGATAAGGCCGGCAGCCTGAAATCGGCTTCCACGGAAAGCTTCTTTTCCGTTTCTACCACTGACTTGAGAGGGATGACGGAAGTCGGTGGAGGCGAAACCTTGAGCATGGGTGAAACCCTATTGTAGTGTCTCCGTTTAATTTTTGCAGAACGGCATGCGGCGCGCAACTGTCGTTACCCCCTGGAGAGCAGGCATAGCCAAACAGGGCGGCACCCCATTCTCTTGGATGATTTCCTCTGCGCAATGGAGTATCCTCCGTCTACAGAAGCTGATCATTGCTTAGTGAACTCCTCTCTCGTCCGGCTCGCACATCGTTCCGACGATGGCCAACAATCCGAGCCGGCATTGGACATCAGACACAGCGCACACCAAAGGAGTGCCCCATGCCTCGCTATTCATCTTTCTTGCTGGTAGTGATCGGTGTTCTCTCTCTCAATGGCTGCGCGATGTACACGTCACCCTCCACCTATTTCGCCGATCGTTCGGCGAGAAAGGATATCGCCGCGCAAGCGAAGGATGCGAATCAGGTCCAAACCTTGCTCAATCTGATCACGATGATGGAAACCAGCGCGAAAGGCGCGGAGGGCGGGAAGGGCTACGATCAGCCGTTCCGCGATCTGCATAACCAATTTCATGCGTATGACAAAGAGTTCTGTTCATTGGACAAAGCAACACGGGCGAAGCCTGCCTATGATCTGGCGGTGACACACAACAAGGAGTTGTGGGCGATTTTCCTCCGTACGTGGAAGTTCAAGGACGACCAGCCTCAGCGCCAACAGCACGTTGCCCTGTTCGCCGCTGAAGTCAAAGAGTTGCGCGAGACCATTGAGGCCTTGAAGTAACGCCGGCCGCACGAGCGCGCTTCAGAAAACCGGACATACGGTGAGGAATGAACATGATATGTCAAGCTGTCGAGCGAGCCCGTTCGCATAAAATCTTCTCCTGGTGGTTGTTTTTATTCACGCTCGCATCCGGGGGCTGCGCCTCCCTAGACCCGGGTGAATTGACCTCTTGCGTCAAATACACCTGGAGATTCCAACGGCCAATACCCGACGATCCAGCCCTGCGATTTCTCGGCAAGGTCCGGGAGGAAACCGCTCGTTGTCGCGGCGGGGAGGACGCCGTTGCGCTGAGACGCCTCCCCTGGGTGGACTGGCAGAACTATTGGGCCACGGGAGACGCGACGTCGAGGTCGTATGGCCCGGCCGGTGGGATTGGACATCTGCTGCCGAACGGACGTGGAATCGACGGAGCATTGCTCGATCTGACGTATCAACGACTGGAAATGATCAAGTTCAACCTCTTCGACAACAGCGGCACGTATGAGAAATACATGCGACTCCTGGGAGATCCAGCCGGTGTCTTTCACGACCCTTATGACGAAATGAGAGTTCCCGAAAAGACGCCATTATCCGGAACAGCCGCCAATCCCGAATATGCCAGGCTCACTGCGCACGGATTGACGGTCCATGCAGATGGGACCCAAGAGTGTCACGGCGAATTGATTCGATTCCGCGATCGGAACGGCTACTGCAACGACGTATTCAACCCGCTCATGGGCTCGACCAATCAGCCGTTGGCCCGGAACGTCCAATTCGAGGCTGCCACATTCCTCGATCTGGATGATCAGAAGATCAGCCGCGAAACCAGGAATCGACATGACCATCGGCTCTCGCTCTACAAGCCCAACCCGCAGTTGATCAGCAGGAAGCTCTTCACTCGGGATCAGTCCACGTCGGAGAACTGCCATGAGGGACGCGGATCGGCGACCGAACCTTCGACCTGTCACTATGAGAAAGCCACCTGGTTCAACGTCCTCGCCGCGTTTTGGATTCAATTCATGACCCACGATTGGTTCTCTCATCTCGACGAAGGACGGAACTCATCGACCATGATGGGCATGGGATGCACCGAGGAACTGGCGAAGACCATCCACTGTCGCCCCGGCGATCAGACCGGTCAGGCGTTGGTCCACACCGAAGATCCGGGCACGTTTCGAATCGGGGATAAGGAGCATCTGAAAAAGGCCCACAAAACGACGTTGAATCGGGTAACCGCATGGTGGGATGCCTCGCAAATTTATGGGTACGACGAGACCTCCACGCTGCGCGCCAAGAAGGATCCGGCCGATGCCGCCAGACTCTTGATGCGGCAGGTCGGTGAACAACCTCAGGAGAGCAGGAAACAAGAGGGATGGAAGCAGGGATACCTTCCGGTGCTCGATCAATCGGATCGGGGGCACATGAATCCGGCCTGGGAAGGCCAGGAGGCGACCGCCTTTCCGGACAACTGGTCCATCGGGCTCAGCTTCTTTCATAACCTCTTTGCCCGCGAGCACAACAAGTTCGTGGAGGTCTTTCATCAGCAGGATCCCGAGAAAGATAGCGGATTGCGCCGGCCCGAGCATCCGGATGCTCCCGTGCCGTACAAGGATGTCACCCCCCGAGAGCTCTTCGAGATCGCGCGGCTCGTGGTGTCGGCCGAGATCGCCAAGATTCATACGATCGAATGGACCACGCAGCTGTTGTATGACGAGCCCCTCGACAAGGGGATGAATGCGCAATGGTCCGGCCTGTTCGAAAGCTTCCCGGCCGTGGCCTCAGCCATGTCGAATTCGATGAAAGATCTGAAGAAGTCAGGAGACGTCGCAGAGGCCAATCTCAAGTATTCGGCTTACGCAGCCGGCCCCGGCATCTTTGGATTAGGTAATGCCATTCACAGCTGCTGGCACGTCTTCTTCTGTCCCGACAAATGGAACTTCACGGACCTCAACGATATCAACGGAGGCACGCACCATTTCGGATCGCCGTTCAACTTTCCCGAAGAATTCATTTCGGTGTATCGGTTGCATCCGATGCTGCCCGACTTGCTGGAATACAGAGACATGAGCCAGCCGGACCGGATCGTTCAGACAATGCCGGTGGTGGATAGCTTCCGAAAGAAGGCGACCGGGGTCATGGAGCATACCGGCCTGGCCAACTGGGCCTTGTCGATGGGTCGGCAGCGCCTCGGCGCCCTGACGCTGATGAATCACCCGCAATTTCTCCAGAATCTGCCGATCGACGCCAACGGGGGCCGGATCGACGTGGCCGCGCTCGACATCATCCGGGACAGGGAACGAGGCATTCCGAGGTTCAATGAGTTTCGCCGGCAATACGGGCTTCGGACGTTGACGAGCTTCGACGATTTCATCGATCACAGTCTCGAGGAATCCGCGAAACACGACCCGGCCAAACAGCGAGAGCTCGATCGACAGCGAGACATGGTCGCCCGGCTCAGAGAGGTGTACGGATCGCACGTCTGCCACAAGTTCAAACTCGTGGACGGCAAGCAAGAACCCAACAGGATTACGGATGCGCAGGTGAACGAGGACGGGACGCCGATCGATGACTGTCTGGGGGCTGCGGACGGCGCCACGATCGACAACATCGAAGACCTCGATACCATCGTGGGCTGGCTCGCTGAACCCGTTCGGCCGCACGGCTTTGCGATCTCAGAGACGCAATTCCAGGTCTTCATTCTCAATGCGTCACGGCGGCTGTTCAGCGACCGTTTCTTTACGTCCAGTTTCCGGCCCGAATTCTACTCGCATCTGGGCGTCGAATGGGTCATGAATAACGGGCCGGCGGGTCGATGCGTGGAACGGTCGTGGCTCTTGTTCGAGAAAGTCGATCCCTCGCCGCTCAAGTGCATCTTGCGTCGGACGATCCCCGAATTGGAGCAAGAACTCGAACACGTGGTCAACGCGTTCGATCCATGGGCGCGCGACCGAGGGCGTTACTATGACTTGCGGTGGAAAGCGCGTGAGGGCGCGGCGTCAGACGACGCATTCGTCGAAGCAACCAATACAAGTGCGCGCGAGAATCGCAAATAATGAAGGGATGTGAGTCGGCGGAGCGACGGGCGGTGATTGAACGGCGCGATCATGATACGGATCAAACGCGTGTACAGCGAAGTCGGCTCCCGGGACGGCATGAGGATTCTCGTGGACCGGGTTTGGCCCAGGGGTATCAGTAAAGACCGGGCCCACGTCGCTGAATGGCGAAAGGACCTGGCGCCGAGCACGACGCTTCGCAAATGGTTCGGGCATGAACCGGCCAGATGGACCGAATTTCGCAGGCGGTATCGAACGGAATTAGTCCGCTCGGGAATGATGGACGAGTTGCAAAAGTTGCGGCGCCTGTCGCGAAAGAGATCGATCACCCTTGTCTATGGCGCAGCCGACGAGACGCACAACCAGGCAGCGGCCTTAATGGACTTCATCACAAAGCCGGCCGGACCGCCATCGAGAGCACCCCGCCGTCGCCGAGCATGACTCCCGCCGCACTCATCCCCCGCATGCCTAAGAGTTCTGCCGGGCCATTTGTTCGAAAAATGCCTGGCCCCGCTTCTTCAATTCCTCGGGAGGCACGTCCTCTTTGTGCGTGGCAATGGTCCACTGGTGGCCGAAGGGGTCGGCCACGGTACCGGCGCGGTCGCCCCAAAACATGTCCGCCACCGGCATGATCGATTTCGCACCCGCAGCTATCGCTTGATTGAACACTCTGTCAGCGTCTTGCACATAGAGAAACAGGCCGACCGTCGTGCCGCCGATGCTCTGGGGACCGGGGCAACCCCGTTGGGGGTTCTCCTCGCCTAGCATGACGATCGAATCTCCAATCTTGACCTCGCCATGCATCAGCTGTTTGCCGTCGGGCGTCATGAACCGGCCACGCTCCTCCGCGCCGAATGCTTTCTTGTAGAACTCCATGGCCTCCAAGCCACCGCGTATCGCAAGGTGCGGGCTGACCGTATGATAGCCCTCGGGAATCGGCCGTACTTGTGATGCCATGCTACCCTCCCTTAATAAGGATGTGGTGACGCCGGGATGAATTCGCCCGACGATATGCGACATCGTTCACACGCACGCACTCATGCTGCTAGTGCGGCACTGTTTCCAGACGCTCCAACGTTCGATGTCGCGTCTTGATCTCATCTGCCTGGCTCCCAAAGAGAGATTCTACAATCTGCAGGAATCGTTTGTCGCATCGATGGGCCTGCACCGACTCCTTGAGCGACTGTGCCTTCCTTTCATAGGAGACATCGGACAGGATGGTGGTAGCCGCGCGCTCCATCGCGTCAATCGATGCTTGTCCTGATCGGACATACTCGCCGACGCCGAATTCCTGCACGTAGTCCATCATCAAATACTGGTCCAAGTTGTAGGGCAGACCTATCACGGGAACGCCTGCTGCGAGCGCCTGGTAAACCGTAGTGCTTCCACCATTGCAGATGACGATGTTCGCGCGCCGGGCAGCTTCAAGGCCGGGCAAATATTCACCAACCCATACCTGACCCGGAACGGATGCCGGTGTCGGATGTCCGGCAGTCGAAACCATGGCATTGACCCCCAAGCGCGCGAGCATTGTTAAGACGCCGGGCAGCAGCTCGCCTTTCCCTGAACTCCCCAGACTCACGTAAGCCAGCGGACGGTCCTTCGGCACGTCGTCCCACCAATCCGGCGCCGAATCATATGACCAGAGAATCGGGCCGAGGTAGTGATGATGAGACGGACGCTTGAACGTCGGCACGAGCTCGGGCAAATCGGCATACAGGGTCTTATCTCCATCGGTGAAGCTGGACGACAGATCGTACCGGATCGCCGGCAATCCATAGTCGCGCCTGATTCTATTCAGGGCGGTCGCATGGTGAGCGAATACGATCGGCCTGAGGAGATTGAACAACCCCTGCCCGAGACGCACTCCGAACCGATCGACGATCTCGACGTCGGGGACGACGAACCTCGGCCGTGCATAGGGGCTCCAATACGCGTTGGCGATGCTCAAATATGGAATCCCGACCACGCGGGCACTGGCCGACAGCGACAAACGAAAATCGCCCACAACCACATCGGGACCGAGTCTGGCGAGAAGCCGGAGGTCCTCTTTCACATAGCCGCGCAATTCCTCCTCGGTATACAGCGGGTCCGCTTCGATCAACCGGCGGTGGAATTGCGCGCTGCTGATGGAATGGATTGAATGAACGGGAAATGGCAACCGTCCAAACACAGATAGATATCGACGATCGCAGGCGAGATGAACGTCGTAACGACGGGGATTGAGCGTACGTGCCAAAGCCACGGTTCGAGCGATGTGTGCCAATGTCACGGATTCGGCTATGAACAATATCCGGCGACGGATGGCCCTCCGGTCGTTCCCTTTCGCAACTTGAGGACATGCTCGCCTTGGCGGCATCGCGTGAGGCGCTTTGAAGCTCCGAACGAGGCCTGAGACATCCATACGACGGGACAGCAGCTTGCCGGCCACCATCCGAGTAATCTGTCCGATGTCCCGTCCTTGACGAAAATGACTGTCGCGCAAGTGCCGGCCGTACTCCACCGAGATCGGCACCGAGCGGATCGGAGTTCCCAGCCGGCCTGCTTCGATCAGAATCTCGCTCTCGAAGACAAATCCCGTCTCGTGGTCGCACCGGATTCCGGCGGTGCGGAGCACGGAAGACGGATAAATACGAAATCCCGATTGACTGTCGCCGATGGGTTGCCCGGCCGCCCAGGAAATCCAAAAATTGGCCATGCGGTTGGCGGCGTACCGCTTCGGCGGAATTCGACGGGGATCGTGCAGCCGGGAGCCGATGACGACGGCCAGAGGGTCCCGCCGATGCATCGCGATCAGGGCCGGAATGTCATTCGCATCGTGTTGGCCGTCGCCATCAAGGGTGATAATCGCCGTGGCATGTTGTTCCATCGCCTGCTGCATGCCGTGCCAGAGGGCGGCGGCCTTGCCTCTATTGTGCCGATGGCGAAGCACCACGACCGGCAGGTCTTGGCAAACCGTGGCCGTGTGATCGCTCGATCCGTCGTCCACAATAATGACCCGGGACACATATTCCAACGTCCGGGCTGCCACCTCGCGAATGGTGAACGCTTCGTTATAGGCGGGAATGACCGCCACGAATTCCGACGATACGCGGCTCATGCCATCGCTCCATTGACTGAAATAATCTGGCCGGAAATATACGCGGCCGAGTCGGACACGAGATACGCGACAAGGCCGGCAACTTCCTGCGCAGTCCCCGCGCGCTTCATGGGGACCAGGCGGGTGATCGTGTCCTTGTCGAACAGCTGATCGGTCGCCGGAGTGGCAATCAGCCCCGGCGCCACGGCGTTCACGGTAATCCCTCTGGATGCCACTTCGAGCGCCAGGGCCTTGGTCGCGCCATGCAGACCGGCCTTCGCCGCCGCATAGTTGACCTGGCCGCGGTTCCCGATGAGCCCGCTGACGGACGTGATGGACACAATGCGTCCCCAGCGCATCTGCATCATCGGGAGGAGCAACGGCTGCGTGACGTTGAAAAATCCTTTCAAAGACACATCGATGACGGTCTCCCAGTCGCTCGGCTCCATCCCGGCCAATGGCCCGTCCGAATAGATGCCCGCGTTGTTCACAATCATCTGGATGGGGCCGGCCTCCAGCAACGTCGCCAATGCGGCGGCGGTCTGCTCCCGATCGGTGACGTCGAACGCGATCGCCTCGGCGCTCCCGCCTTTGTCGCAGATGGCGTCCACCACGGTTTGCGCACGGTCCATGTGCCTGTGGCCGTGGACAATCACGTGATGACCATCCCTGGCGAGTGCTTCGCAGACGGCTGCTCCGATGCCGCCGCTTCCGCCTGTCACGATGGCTCGTTTGATCATGGCCATACCCGGGACTCGCCCGGCGAGGCCTCCTTCGCCAACGGGTGTGCCATCACCACGATACGCCCGGTGAGAACCGTGGTTGAGCCTGCCGTCACGGAAATGTCATAGATGCGCCCGTGATCGTGAGCCAACACCAGTTCCGCCCGAACCGTGAGTGGTTCGACCAGATCATCAAGCACCGCGACGTTGATGACCACGTCGCGCACCGACGCCAATACTCGGCCATCCTGTGCGGAAACCGAACCGGCGAGCAGGGACCCATGCGCGGCAACTGCCTGTGATCCATACTCAATTGCACAGAGCGCATACAGGTCTGCGCCGCACCGTAATGGATGATCAGGCCGTCGATGACTGGTCGCCCGGCACACGATCGTGTGCTCGTTCCAGCTTTCGACCGAGTCCAATAGGCACATGGCGCCCCGATGGGGAATAAGACCCTCGACCGAAGGATGCATGTCATGCCTCGCAGGCCACGACGAGACTCTGTTCATTGGAATAGTCCAACACGATCGATTGCGGTTGCCCCGACGCCAGCACCGACAGCAACGGGAACGATCGCGCCATGGGATTGGCATGCACGGCGCGGTCGATGGCATCCGGAATTCCGGTCTGAGGCCGCGGAGACTCCAACTCGATCCACCAGCGCATGAGCGAAGCCCCATACCGCGGCGGCGCCAGAACGAATGCCACGGCCAAACTATGGGCGACGTTCCTCACGGCACGGAGAGGCTCGGGAAACGGCAGATCGTATCCCACCAGAAGCACGGCCTCCTGCTCGATCGTCGTATGTGCGGCGGCCTCCAGCAGGCCGGCCGCGAACGAATAATCAAAGGCACAGAGGCTGGTCGAACTCCGTCGGGACCCCGTGCCTATGCTCCAATATCCCGCCGGCGCGTTATAGACGGAGTTGTGAAATAAGGTCGGGGACACGCCGCCGGGGGATCCCGCCATCGACTCGCAGATCTTGTCGGTAATGTCTCCGTCCCCATCGGAAGACGTAAAGACGGTGGCCACCTCATCACGAGGCAGATCACTCATCGTCAGCGCATCATCGGCCACCTTGATGGTGAGTCGTGCAGCCTCGCTACTCCTGCGGCGCTCGACGTTCGGAAGAATGTGCGGGATCGGTTTGACCGTCGGCCGAACCGTATGCGGCATGAGCCCGGTCAAGATGGAACGGGCGGCGGGCCAGTCCTCCAGTCCAGGGCCGAGGATACCGATTCCCAACACGTCCACGTTCATGACGAGGCCTTTCCGAACACCAAGCTGCAGTTGCAGCCGCCGAAGCCGAATGAATTGCTCACAGCTTGTCGCAGCGATCGGCGCATCCCGATCAGCTCGATGCGGGCGCGCAATCGAGGATCGAGCACCTCCGTATTGACCGTGCCGGGAATGCGATCGTGGCGGAGGGCCAGGGCGACAATAATGGCTTCCGTGATCCCGGCGGCGCCGAGGGTGTGGCCGGTCGCGCCTTTGGTCGAACTGCAGCTGGTTTGTCGGCCAAAGACCCGGCTCACCGCTTCGTCTTCCGCCCGATCGTTTGCCTGCGTTCCGGTTCCGTGAAGATTGACATAATCGATGTCCGAGGGCTGAAGTCCGGCACGGGAAAGCGCCTGCTCCATGGCGAGAGCCGCGCCTTGCCCTTCGGGCTGGGGCGTCGACATATGATAGGCATCGCTGCTTTCACCATATCCAAGCAGTACGACGTCCGCTGCCGCGGGTCCAGGCCGTTCCAGCAATGCAAATCCGGCTGCTTCTCCGATGGACAAGCCGTTGCGTGCCACGTCGCAAGGTCGGCATGGCTCATCGGACAGCAGCCCCAGCGAGGCGAACCCGTACAGCGTCATGAGGCACAGGCTATCCACGCCCCCGACCACGACCGCATCACAGAGTCCGGCGTGAATCCAGCGCGCCGCGCTCGCGAACACTCTTGCGCTGGAGGCGCAGGCCGTCGAGACCGAGACGGCGGGACCCGTGAGTCCGAGATAACGCTGAACAAATTCAGTGACCGAGAAGAGGTTCTGCTGATACCGATATCGAATGACGTCCGGCAGCTTCCCGTCAGCCGTTCGCCGGCGATAGGCCAGTTCCGTCTCCAATATCCCCGACGTGGTGGTGCCGAGAACCACGCCGACTCTGGCGGAACCATATCGTTGCCGAGCCGCATTCACAGCTCGTTCAAACCCATCCTGTTGCATCCCCAACAACGCCAATCGATTGTTGCGGCAATCCCAGGCGCCGAAACTTCCCGTGATCGGCTCCTCCTCGATCCCGGCGATCCGGCCGATCCATGTCTTGACGGTCACGTCGAGAAAATCGTTGGGGCGCAGGCCGTGCCGGCTCTCACTCAGCGCATTCCAGGTGGCCTGAAGGCCCAATCCGAGTGGATTCGCCGTGGCGAGCGCGGTCATGGCAAGCGGCGGCATCATGCCAGGGCCTCCTGCTCGATCATCACTGCGGACAAGAAAAGAGAGAACAACGCCCCAAGACTCACCGTGGCGCCGATTGCATGCAAGACCGGCGTGCTCGAGAAGGCGAGGGTCCCGAATGCCGCTAACGTGGCAAGGATACAGACCGAAAGTGCGAGCGACGTCCGCCGGCGTTCGTCGGCGTCCCCGGTCCTTCGGTTGAAGAACAGGGCATAGTTGAGGCCGATGCCCAGCACCAGGAGCAGCGACACCAGATGAAAGAGCGTCAACCGCTCTCCTGCAAGACCGAGAGTCGTCACCGCAAGCAGGATCGCCGACAGGGCGGGCAACAATACCCGCCAGACCAGGCCGAACTGACGAAGTCCCACCCAGAGAAGAATGGCAATCGCGAACACCCCGGCCGCCGTCAGCTTCACCGCCTCCCGACGATATCCGGCAATGACATGCCCGGTCTCTTCCTTCAGGTCCAGAAACCACAGATCCTTCGCCTCTTCCTTGAGCCGTTGCGCGACGGCCGGCGCAGACGTCACGCCCCTGAGAGGAACCAGTCCGCTCCATTCGTTACCGCTGAACACGAGCGATACACCCAACCTGAGAGCAAGGGCCGATGACTTCAAATCCGCCAAATCGAGAAGCGGGCCGACACGGGTTGCTTCCACATCCCGTAAGAACGGTTCAAATGTCCCCTCTCGAAACGGAAGCCCGGCGACTGCCTCCCGTAAGGAGGCCTTCAAGGGCCCCGGTTCAGGCAGCAGGGCCTGTCGCCGTCTTTGCGTCGCTTCCGACGGCAGTAACGCGCTCGGCAGATCGAATCCGCTGATGATCCCATCGTGAACGAGACGGTGCAGGACGGGTTCGGCCGATTCGCTCATGGACAGTACCCGTTCGCGGGTCTCTCCCCTCATGACGACCAAGTAGCGGACGTCCGGCGCACCCAATTCAGACCGCAGTTGCTCGTCCAGAGCCTTGGCCGAGTGTGAAATGGGACTCAAGCTGGCCAGATCGTCATCCCATACCCTGTCATGATTGAACGCCAGAAAGAGCCCGGCACCGGCGATGCCGATCCATGCCACCGTTCTCAGTCGTCGCAGCCCGGCAAGCCATCGGGTCGCGTCCAGTGCCGGCGCATTCGACAGAGGAGACGTGCCGGGCGCATGCGCCAACGCGGGAATGACCCAGCGGGTGACGAGTCCGGCGGTGAAGACCCCGACCACCGTCAGTGTCCCGAGCTGTGACAGTCCGGTGAAACTGGACAGTAACATCGAGAGACCGCCAAAGACGGTGGTCAGGATCGCCAGCCGAAGCGTGGGCCAGATACGACGCAGGGTATCCGACGGTCGTTCGTTTGGTGCGAGCTGGGTGAACAGGTAGGCCGGATAATCCACGGCTTCACCGATCAAGGTGGCGCCGAATCCCAATGTGATGCCGTGCACGAAACCGAAGAGGAGCTGTACCGTCGCCACGCCGACGACCATTCCCGTCAACACGGGAAGCAGGCTGGTTATGACCAGCGGCACCGAACGATAGACCAGATACAGCAAGGCGGTCACCAGCGCACCCGCGATGAGAGAGAGCCGCCATGAATCATTCTGGATTGTCGCCCGTGCTTCCACGGCGAATACGGCGGGCCCGCTGAGCAGCAATCGACCGGTCTCAGGCAATTGTGCTCTGCTGAACGCGTCACGAATGGACGCGACCGCCTGCTCTTGCCGATCCAAATCGAATGCCGGACCGATCGACTCTGCCACGAGCTGTGCCCTGTTCCCATCCCGGGAAAACCACACACCATGGAGAAGGTTCGGCGTCTCTTCCGGTGCAACAGCGGCCATGACCCGACTCACCTCGGCGGTGGGGTCGGCGGCCAGAAAGGTTTTGGTGATCGCGCCGGCCGATGAGCCCAACATGCGTAATTGATCCTGAAGAGACGCATGCAACGATGCCGCAGTGAAATGCTCCTTGGTGATGGCCGGGCTCAACAGGTATCGATACCGCATCAATGTCTCCACTTCGGCTGAAGCGGCGGCGAGATCGCCGTTCTGGACGGAATTAAACAGGCCGTTGGACCGCAAGCGGTGCGCCATTCCACGACTGGCTTCGGCCAAGACCTCCGGCGATGCCCCTTCAAACCCCACCAGCATGAGCCTTGCCACCACCCCGTCGCGCAATTGAGCGACCACCAGCCGTTGCAGCGGATCGGCCGTCTCCGGCAGGAGTGCCGTCATGTCGGTCGTCAACTTCACTTGGCTGAGTATGCCGACCCCGACGACCAGTATGGCAATCCAGAGACCGACTGCGATCCGCGCGCGTCCCGTCACGACGCGGGCTCATGAATCGTCATGACCGATTGGTCTCCGCCTGTCTCGATGATTTCGACGGACGTCAAGCGACTGTCCTTTCCATGCAGGGCGATGGAGGTCAAACGGGCAGCCGCTTTCTCATCGAACGGCCGCAACGTCAACGTCCATCCCTGTCGAGAGCCGTCAATCCTCACATCATAAAACCGCTGCAAGGTGGCCGCGTCGCCGGCCAGGCTGGCGCGGATGGCTTCCACAAACGACCATATCAACGGATGGCTCTTGACTCGCACCCGCTTCGTCCCGTCCTTGTTCGTCAAGGTCAATTGGTCGCCCTGGACGACAAGATGTTCTTCGTAGGGCGTGAGCACGTGTTTCTCAATCCGGTCCGGGCGGGTGTAGGACAGCGTGCCGGTGAGAACCATCGGCTCCGTCAGTACGGTCAGGGTTTTCGTTTCGGTAAAGCGATCCTGCCGGGATTCGACTTGGGCCATGAGCTCCATGAGCCGCGGAACGTCCAATGGCTGCGGAGCATCGACATCGGCCTCAGCCGCGCCGCCGAGCCCAAGACTAAGGACGAGCAGGCATATCCGAATCCGTTGTTCGATCCGAGAGTTCATAGAAATTGAACCAATTGTAGGGATAACGAAGGCAATAGTATTCCAGCCGTTTCGCATATTGTCTGACCCATTCGACCGACGCTTCGGCCCGGCGGGCGCGATCCCAATGGATTGCCTCGGCAAAAGGTTCAAACCGGATCCGATACTGCCGCCCACCCTCATAGAACCCGAAGAACAGCACGACCGGCACTTGGAGCATCCCCGCCAGGAGAAAGGGCCCCTCGGGAAACACCGTCGACGCACCGAGGAAGGAACAGTTGACGGTCTTCTCCCCGCTCAATACGCGATCCGCCAGAATGCCGACTACCTCTCCCTTGTCCAGGCACTCTTTCACTTTCAGCATGGTATCGGGTCTGCCGGGCTGGATAATCCGGTCTCTGATACCGGCGCAGAGTCCGTGGAGCACGCTGTTGAGGTTCGAGGCGGCGCCTTCGTGCATCACGACGTGAATCGGCAAGTGCCTTTCCAACAATCCTTTTGCCCGCAACACCTCAAAACTGCCGAGATGAGACCCCATCAAAATGAATCCGCACTTGCGATCGAGCAACGATTCGACGATCTCGGTCCCCTCCGTTTTCACATCAAACCACCGATGCTGCCCCGACAGAAGATAGACGCGGTCGTGAATCGTCGAGGCAAAGGTGTGATAGTGCAAAAAGATATCCGTCCATTGGACATGTCTCCCGAGCACCCGCTCCAAATAGCGGCGGGAAATCAGGCTGGTGCCTCGTGAGAACACGACGAAGTAGAGACAAATGGGGTACAGGAGCAGACGCGACAAGGGCCGCCCGATGCGGAGACTGAACCAGGTCAAGAGCCGCAAGAGAACCAAGCTTCCGCGTTCCGGCCGGCCCAACCATTCTTCGCTCACGATTGCACGTCCGTCCTGAACGGTCGGTGACGCCGCATTGTTCCCAATGCAATAGTCTTACGATTGACGATGACGGAAAAGGCGATTTCGTCGGGACTGTGGTTCTCCACGGCGACGGCGAATCGCTCGCCGGGATGCAAGGGACCGATGAATTTGACCGCGGGCCATGAAGAAGGTCCGCTCAGCGTCCCGTAATGACGGTCAAGCGCCTCGAGCACTTTACTCAATATGAGGACACCGGGGACAATCGGATTGCCGGGAAAGTGTCCGGCCAAGGCGGGATGATCCGGATCGATACAGGCCTCTGCGATGCTCATCATGGGTCACCCTCGTCTCCGCCTGGAGCGAAGAGCCATCTCTGTCGCAAAGGTCACGAGCGCGTCTTGCGGGAGTTTGCCGGTTGAATTCCGGGGTAGTGATTCGACGAGGTGCAACGGACGTGGAAGAAACACGGGGTCGATGCACTTCCGTAATTCCGCCTGAATGGCCGACGCCCTGACACCGGGCGCCACAACGAAAGCGGTCAACCGTACGTCCGCGACAGCGGCCGTAGGCGACCGATAGAAGACCCCGTCCACGACGCCGTCGACTCGAGCCAATATCGCATTCAGCGCCGCCAGCGAGGCGCGCTTTCCGGCAATCTTGACCAGGTCATGGCTTGGACCGTGCAAAGTGAACTGCGTTGGTTCCTGGATCGTAATCCGATCGACCAGCCTGAGTGGCGGACCCACGTGGCCCTGACTCACCCAGGTCGCGTCCCCTTCCTGCCACAGCCGAAGTCCGGAACAGAGGGACCAGGTCTGGGAAGCAGTGGTTCGTCGCGTGCCGATGACGCCGGCTTCCGTGCATCCATACATTTCGCGGACCGGGGCGTGCCAGAGATTTTCCGCTTTTCTCGCCAGAGAACGGGTAAGCGGCATGGTGGCCGACACAATTTCCTTCAACCCCGGCAGATCGATCTGCTGTCGTACATACGCCCGCAGATGGATAGGCGTGGTCATCAACCAGACCGGCTGATCGATGTGGCTCAATGCCCCCACGATATCGGCCGGCAACACCGGATGACCGGCGTGGACACTCCAGCCGCATTGCAAAGGCAGCATGATGGTCGTTTCCAGGCCAAACATATGTTGTGGCGGCACGGTGCCCATCACCATCGCCGAGGAGGCATCCGACGGGCCGAATTGGTTTTTGAGCGCCTCGGCTCCCATGACCATCGCCCCCCACGTCTTCGCATGAGCCCGAGGCAGTCCGCTGCTCCCCGAGGTGAAGACCACGGCAGCGATTTGATCGGACGATATGATCGGGATCTCTTCGTCCATTCGATCGAACGTGGGGACGACGTGGTCCACACGGTATGCGGGGATGTCCTGGGGAACATCCTCGTTATCCGTGAGGATGTAGGCGTCCGGATACCGCTCTTTGAGCTGGGTGAACACGCGGGGAGCCCGGCAGGTCGGAAGCAAGCTGATGTGCCGGGACATCAATGCGGCGGCAAATCCGATGAGAAAATGATACCGGTCTTTGCAAAGATTAATGGCATGCCGCTTCGCCGGCACATACGAGGTGAGGCCCCGGACCGAAGCCAGGAAGTGCCGAACCGAATAGGTCTCGCGGTCTCGCCGTGCGACACAATCGTCGAGACCGGCATGGGCAAGCAACGGATAGTATTCGGGAACGGCTTTGAAACGCGTGGCCCGTTTTCCGCCGACCACGCCGGTATCCGCTACGGTCATACGGCTCATTTGGGCCTTTGCCGATTGATGTGTGCGGTCAGCGCCCGGATCGACGTAAAGGCGGGCCGATCTTCCGAACGCAAGGCCACTCCATACTTCTTCGAAATGGACAGGACGATTTCCAGCATATCGATCGAATCCAATCCAAGCCCGTCTCCGAATAACGGCGCCGCCGGATCGACGTCCTTGACGTCCAGTTCCAAATGCAACGTGTCGACGATCAAACGTGCGAGATCGCTTTCGGAAATTGCATCGCATGCAGATTCCTGTTTGACCTGAGTAGGCATAGCTATGAAACCTCCGCAGGCTGCGATTCGGCCTCGATGGCCTCGACCGGATGGACGGTGCGAGGCAGGGCGGCCAGGGTGATATCCGACGCGCAGTCGTAAAACGGCTTGCTGTCCAGCTGAAGTCCGACCCGATCCGACTCCGCGATGAGCAGATCGAAATACTCGCTCAGATGACCGGCGGTATAGTTATTGGTATCGTGGAACGTGACGACGATGGGGATCATCCCATCCACGGTCGGCAGCTCGCGACGCAGAAGGCGTCTGCGGATGCCCTCGAGCTGCAGATGAAACGTCCATTGCCGGAATACATGCAGACCCCAATCGATTCCGTCGTAGGCCTTCACGTCGGATAAGAGCATGTGGAGCCCGTGGCGGCTGTAGCCGGTCAGCGTGTCCGGATTGAAACGCCAATACGGAGGTCGGACGAACATCGTCTCACTCCGTGTGATCACGCGAATGTCGTCCATCCCATTCCGCAAGGACTGATCCAATTCGTGTTCCGACAGAGCCGTGTGGCTCACATGGCCGGCTGTCCCGGTGTGAAGTCCCAATACGTGTCCTTCCGCGCATTCACGGTCCAGGAGTGAGCGGCCAAGCGACGAGTTTCCCCCGGCCGGATTTCTGGTTTGGACAAAGAACATCGCCTTAATGTTCTGCTGAATTGGATTATGGGAAAGCTGCATCAATATCGCGGCCGTATTGGGATGCGGTCCATCGTCGAACGTCACCAAGAACCGTGCATGGCAGCCGCTTGTCACAGCGCTTTTTTCTCCTCTGAAGAGGATGCGGTGGCTTTGACCACCTTCCCGGTGCAGACATACGCATTTGAGTAGATCCAGGCGACCGGTCCGGATGCCGGCTCATGGTGCATGTCCGTGAGCCTGACTTTGACGTTCAAATTGGTCGCGTCCTCCTTGAGGTTCTCAATACAGGCCTGCGGTGACCGTCCGCTGGAGACGACTTTCTCAATCTCGTCGGACTCGAAATTCGGAATCGTGTAGTGCGGTCCGCAACCGCCTAGCAGCACAACAGCAACACTGATCCACAGCCTTTTCATTATGTCCTCCCCGTCTAATCGGCCGATTTGGTGAAAACTCTCGTCTCCATTCTGTTGCAAGGACACTCTATCCAGAATCCTAGTGGCATCGGCCACTAGGGGCATCCCCTGCAGGACGAATTCCGTTCCCCTAGCGAATGCTGCCAACCGTCTCGGCGGAATGGGGAAACCCCTGAGTAGTTGCCTTAAGGAAAGTCCATCACTGAGTGTCTCCATCCTGTTCAAGGCATTTCCCTAGTTCGTGCGACGTCATCCTGATGACACAATGCGCTCACGATTGCCGTGAACAATTCCGCTGTCGGCAAGATGCGAAACCATTTCATCGAGCAGCCATACAGCAAAATGGCGCTACCCGATCCGGATTGGCTTCCAATCCGGCGTCTGGCGGACGTGGAAGTCACATCGGAAGATCCGGCTAGACCGATCGAGAACGTGTTCCTACGGGATCAGTCCTTCGGCTGGCGGGCGAGAGGGCCCGGGCAACAATTCATCCGTCTTCGATTCAATCGGCCACTGACCATTAAAAGAATTCGGCTGCGGTTCGCTGAGTCGGTTTCGCAACGGACGCAAGAATACAGCTTGCGATGGTCGTCCAATGAACCTTCGTCCCCGAGACACATCGTGCGGCAACAATGGAACTTTAGTCCACCATGTGCGACAAGTCAGATCGAGGACCACTATGTCGAGCTTGCAGCGGCCGTCATGCTCGAGTTGAACATCATCCCAGACATTAGGGGCAGCTCTGCGACTGCATCATTACTCCAATGGTGGATTGGCTAGTTGACACTCCTCCATACTTCCTCGCCTATAGTTCGTCGCGAATGATGAGTCTACCCGCTAAATGCGTGACGCCATGGTTTTGGCGGCCACGAGTGCGGACAGACGATTGCGGAGGAGGAGAGGATCATCCAGCAGTTCGATCTTCGTGTCGCGCAAGAGCGGTTGGATCGCGTGGGATCCCCGACCGCCGATCCCAACAGACCACTGCGCGCCGAGCGTATCCAGATCTTCCGCGAGGCGTTTCGCCGTTGCTTCGGACATCTCTTCCGTGAGGGACAAGAGGATAAGAGCCGGTTTGACGCGGGTGCAGAAGGCCAGCAGGTCAGCGGCGGGAAGGTTTGGGCCTAGGTAGTACACCTGGCATCCGCGGATAGCGGCGAGATAGGCGACGGCTTGCGCGCCGATTTCATGGAATTCGCCTTCGGGACAGGCGATGACGACCCGGGGACCTGCGTCATTGACCGGCAGTTGGTTGATGACGGAAAAGAACTTTTGCTGGATGATCTTTGTGACATAGTGTTCAACCGCGACGTTGAGCGTGCCTTCGTGCCATAACTCGCCGACGCGCCGTTGGAGCGGAAGCAGGATTCGCTGAACGGCTTCTTCGAACGGAATGACCGCAATGGCACCGTTAATTTTCTGTTCAAAGCGGGTTTTGTCCAACGGATCAAGTAGCAATGCGAGTTCATCCAGCAGGTGCTCGTGCGGCTTCAGCTCCAGCGCGGTCGGCGGCGAACTGCTTCTCATGCGCTGCAGTAGACTGCTCCGTCCTTCCGCCGCCAGTGTGCCGATCGTCTGGCCGCGATCCAACTCCTCCTTCAGGAATCGAAGCAACGCCACCTCTTCGTCCGTATATTCGCGATAGCGATTGGCACTCCGCGAAGGTTTGACAAGGCCATACCGCCTTTCCCAGACCCGCACGACATCCTTAGACAGCCCAGTCAGCTTGGCAACTCTATGAATTCTATGAACGTTCATGCTCAAAAATCATATTATTATCATGTCCAATGTTTGTCAAATAATTATCATCAAACTATTGACAAACTGACCTACATCAACTATACATTAGACATACAATAAACAAACATTAAACACGCTGATCGGTGAACATGAACGGAGCATCGGCGGTGGGTATTGAATCGGACACGGATTCCGGCCGGACCAGCTCTCGGGCGCTTCACTATAGCTCGCCCTGCGCTCGCTGCGGCGGACTGATGGTGAACCACTTCTTAACCGATTTGTTGAATCACGCTGGCGAGCTGGAAATCGAAATGCTGCGCTGTGTCCAGTGTGGAGAAGTCGTGGATTCCGTCATCCTTCGTAACCGGCTCAGGCAGGTGGCGATGATGGTGAAGAACTCCGAGCCGTCTGGCCGATCAATCGCCAGACGGATGTCAGCGTGAGCATGACGTGCCAGACCAACCAGGGATGCCTGGTCCTTTCAAAACAAGGAGGTTTTCAATGCGGAGTCACACCGTTCTTCAGGTTGGATTAGGAGTTGCCTTAGCGGCCGGGTCTCTGTCCATGGCGTCGGCAGGAGACCAACCGAGCCGTGACAAGGATATGGTCCCCATCCCGAAGGGGGAGTTCACCATGGGGAGCAACGAACATTCAGACGAAACAAAGCACCAAGTTGTGCTCGATGCATACCTGATCGACAAGTACGAAGTCTCGAATGCTCGATACAAGGAGTTCATGAGTGCGACCGGTCATCCGGCACCCGCCTATTGGGACGATCCTCGACTCAGCAAACCCAATCAGCCTGTCGTGGGAGTGAGCTGGACCGATGCCAATGCATTCTGCAAATGGGAAGGCAGGCGGCTTCCGACAGAAGCGGAATGGGAGCGAGCGGCCAAAGGCCCGGAGGGCGACAATCATTACCCCTGGGGGCACAAACTGGATCCCCAAAAGGCCAACTATGGACAGAATGTCGGGCGCACAATGCCGGTGGACTCCTATCCGGAAGGGGTGAGCGGATTCGGCGTCTATAACATGGCGGGGAACGTCTTCGAATGGGTCGAAGATTGGTACGACCCAAAGCACTACAAGGAGAGCATCGCGCTGAACCCCAAAGGGGCTGAGAAGGGCTACAACTTTGCCAATCAGGGGCCTGTGAAAGTGCTGCGCGGCGGTTCCTGGCTGGCGCCGGAGACTTCGCTCCACACGAGCCATCGGTTCTGGAATCAGCCGGACAACAACTCCTACGGCGTCGGACTCGGGTTCCGTTGCGCGAAGGCTGCCCCGGCGATCTCGGACGAAGCCGTGCAAGCGGGGCGCGATGCGTTCATTGCGGCCCTCGTGGCGATGGGTGCTGAAAAGCATGCAGAGGCCATGACCTCCATTGAACGGGCGCTCGCCGCCGACCCAGGCCACAAGGAATACCTGGCGACCCGTGATCTGATCAAAAGGAGCATGACGAAGAAATAAGAGAGCCGCTGATTAGAACTGGGGAAAGGATGAGTGGTGCTCAGTAACTCATGCGTGCGTTTTTATGATCGTATCGGAGGCGCACCGATGAAGCTTTCGGCAGCTTTTCTCCTGTGCTTCGCAGCGAGCGGGCTCTCGAACGTTCCTCCTTTACTGGCCGAACCCATAGATCCGGCCGAACATTCGCATGCGGAGCAAGCGAGGGACGTCCATAAGGCCGAGCATACAGTAGACCATGCTTGGGAGGTGTATCACGGCGCCGCGTTAGGGGGAACAGTCGCCTCCCCTACTCTACAGGCAAATATTGAGCAGCATCTGCATGACGCACGAACCCTCGTGACGAAGGCCCACGAGGCGGCCGAGCGGGGGGATAAGAGTGAGGTGGATCGTCTGGTCGCTCAAATTAGAGTCCATGCATCCCAAGCTATCGAAGGGAGTAAGGAGCAGAAGAAATGACCGGAGGTTTGAGGAGGACAAACGCTCGCTGGAGCAGCATGGCGGCGATCGTCGTCACGGTCTGCACCGGTGCGCCGTGGCTGGTGATGGCGGAGTTGCCGGCAACTCCGCAAGAGCTTGATCCGGTCCCCATGATCTCGATTCCAGCCGGACAATTTCTGATGGGTAACCCGGAGGGGACAGGACGGGCCGATGAGTGGCCGCAGCGATCCGTGTACCTCGACGCCTTCGCGATCGATCAAGTCGAGGTGACGAATGAACGATATAGAGCATTCGTCGTGGCGACGGGCCACCGAGATCCGCCGAATCCCTACGGTACAGGCCCATTAACGTCCATCCAGGGAATCGGGGAACTGCCCGTTGTGCAGACAACCTGGTACGACGCCAAGGCCTATTGTGGTTGGGCAAAGAAACGGCTGCCGACTGAGGCGGAATGGGAGAAGGCTGCTCGTGGGACCGACGGCCGCCGGTTTCCCTGGGGCGATGAACCTCCGACTTCAAAACGCGCGAACTTCGACCGGGAGTGGGCTGATGAAAGAACGTTACATCCGGTCGGGTCACTTCCTGAGGGAGATTCGCCCTACGGGGTGAAGGATCTGGCCGGCAACGCCAGGGAATGGGTCTCCGATTGGTACGACCCGGACTACTATCGGCATGCTCCGACTAAGAATCCTCAGGGTCCTGACAAGAAGGGAGTGGTCCGGGCGATTCGTGGCGGGTCCTGGCACAGCCCGTTGGCCGACATTACAACCTCGGCGCGCGGGCGGGGCGGGTTCGCGCTGCAGACGCATGGCACCGGTTTTCGCTGTGTCCGTAGTCTCGAAGGAGACGCGCTGAAAAGGTAACCGGCCAGAGGAACGTGAAAGCATTGCACAATCTGTATAGGAATCCGGAGACCGGCTTACTCTTCCTGCTGGGGTAGCGCCGCGACTTCACAACAGCAGCCATTGAGAAATACTGTCGTCATGCACCAGTCAAATGAATTGAGCGGATTCCGTGTCAGATGGGACGTCTCCGGTGACTGAACGTTCCGGTTTTCGAGGGTCCCATGGAATCAAATGGGAGATCAGACCGGACTTCAGTTTCCACTTCGCACGTCGACGATCACTGCGCGCGGTGCGGAGGGCTGATGGTCGTGGAACACTACATAGATCTGCAGGACGATACGGGTCAGATCGGCATGACCGCGTGGCGTTGCACGAGCTGTGGAGAAGTGGTTGATGCCGTCATTCTTCAAAACCGGGTCAAACCGACGCCGAATCTCCTGTACGGGACGAAGCAACGCACGTACGCCCAGCGTATCGATGAAGATACTCGGGACGGTTCGAGTGGGAAAAATGGAAAGGGCAGTGAAGAAGGTGATGGGAGCTGACGCACAGCACTCGGTCGAGCTGTAAGGAGAAAGTGCCATGCGCATTGTCCTGAATGGAGGAACGGGGTTCATTGGTCAGGCCTTGTGCCTCTCGTTGGTACAGGATGGCCACCATGTCACCGTCCTCACGAGAAATGCCCGATCGGCAGCACAACTGCTCGGACCCCTTGTGACGGCAGTTGAGTGGACCGGACGAGACGCGGGATCCTGGGAACACAGTCTTGAGGGGGCCGATGCCGTCATTAACCTCGCTGGCGCGCCGATCGCCGATGCCCGCTGGACGGACGCCAGGAAGACACTCTTGAAGGACAGTCGCGTGCTCACGACCCGTCTCTTGGTCGAGGCCATGTCCCGCCGGTCGTCGAAGCCCGGGACCCTGATCAGCGCCTCCGGCATCGGCTATTACGGCGCCAGTGACGATCGAGTGCTGAATGAGAGTGCGCCACGCGGTCGTGGGTTCCTAGCCGACCTATGCCTCGCATGGGAGGGAGAGGCGCTCCGGGCCATGGCATTCGAGACACGGGTCGTTCTCTTGAGGACGGGGATGGTGCTTGAGCAGAACGGCGGCGCGCTGCCGAAGATGCTCCTGCCGTTCAGATTATTCATGGGCGGTCCGATCAAGCCCGGCACGCAGTGGATTTCCTGGATCCACCGGCGTGACCACATTGGAATGATTCAGTGGGCGCTCGCCACGCCAGGCTTGTCCGGTCCCCTCAATGCCGTGGCGCCGGGGGCCGTGACGGTGGCCCAGTTCTGCAACCTTCTCGGGCGTGTGCTCCGTCGGCCGTCCTGGCTCCCCGTGCCGGGCCTGATGCTGAAGATCCTGCTGGGAGAGCTGGGAACGCTCATGACAACCGGACAACGAATCTATCCGGCGAAGGCGCTGTCGGACGGCTATGTCTTTCAGTACCCCACACTGGAGCCGGCCCTGCAGGCGATCTTCACCAAGGATCAAGGAAGTCACTGACATGGTACCGTTGATGGAATATCTGTCGATGTTGGCAGTGGCTGTTCTGGTCGGCAAGGTTATCCTTCTGTCCTTCGTGGTGGCTCCCGTCCTTGCGAAGAATCTTGAAGCTGAGGCATTCGGCAAGGTAGTCCGTCAGCTGTTTCCCGCTTACTATGCGTTGGGAATTGGAGCGGCTGGTGCCGGTCTCGTGTTGGTCATCATGCGGGGAATCGCAGGAGAGACAGACGCGCTGCATCATCTGGCCGCCGGGCTGTGGCTCGCAGTAATTGCCGCCGAAACCTATTGCCGCGCTCCGCTTACCCCTCAGAGCAATGCCCTGAGGGATCGCTTGAAGGCGCAGGAGTCACGAGGGGCGGTGGATCCCGTCCTCCAGCAGACGTGGAATCGACTGCATCGACGGTCGGTCTATCTGAACTCGCTCGTGCTGCTCCTGGGGCTCGGTTTACTCGGATTGGCAAGTCGATGACAGTTCACAAAGGAGGTATACCCATGAGGATCAACCCTATCTCCGGTGCGACAGGTGTAACGATGAGTCTTTTGTTGACCGCCGCAGTCTGGGCTGCCGACCAGCCCATGAGCCAAGCTCCCTATGCCCATGGAGATGAGGCGAAGCTACCGGGCGGCGTGATCGGCGTGTCTCTGCAGGTCGGAGCCGAGCGTATCGGTGATCCGGCCGTCCTCTATGTCGGGATGGTCCATCCGGAGGGACCGGCTCAGCAAGCGGGACTGAGACATGGCGATGAAATCGTGAGTGTAGACGGAACTGCGGTCTCGGGAAAGACGTACGAACAGGTGGTCAGAATGATTCGGGGAGACGCAGGTACGATCGTGAAGCTGGGAGTCAAGGGTGAGGACGGAGCCCGCGAGATTACCATCTCGCGGGTGGCGGGGGACAAGCTTCCGAAGGGTCCGTCGGGATCCCACGGCGATCCGGCCAGATAGGAGTACCTCGTGATTTCTCGTGTTCTGCTCATCGGCTTGTTCGCACTGCCGGTCGTCCTGGTGGAGAGAGATGTCGCTTTCGGCGAGGCGGGAGGGACCGTGTCGGTGACGATGCATCCCGCGCTGGGCAAGGCAAGTCTCTTTCTGGCGGCCGGCGATTATCGGCGGGCGCTCGAAGCCTGTCAGCGAGAGATCGACGAGGCTCCTTCGGCAGCCAGCTATATCCATCTCACTTATGTCTATCAGGCGATCGATGCCTACCTGGAGCATCTCTCACGGGAAGAACGGTGGATGGCGGTCGAGCAGCTGTATCTGAATCTGGCCTATCGCGACACCGAAGACCTGGTCGATCCTCCGGGAGGGCTGGCCCGCATCGCCAAGGAGATGATTCAATCGAGCGTGCGTCAACAGTCGGACGTCAGCGCTGCCATGGCCATCCGACTGGACAATGCCGAATCGGACCGACTTTGGCAGGAGCAGGCGCAGTGGCGGGCAGCCAATCCGAAAACCTGGTGGCAAGGGGTTCCGAAACCCTGGGTGCGTTAGGAGGCGGAGATGAGCGCCAAATCGACCGGCGTCGATATCAAATTGATGGGCGGGTTGTTCCTGATCGTCGGGGCGGTGGACCTGGTCATCATCGTCATGTTTCCTTCGTATGCATTGAAACTGTTTGGAACCATCGTAACCGGTCCACTCTCGTTTCCGGCGAAACTTCACTCGCCTGCCGTGCACTTGTTGATCGGGTACGGATTCTTGTGGCTGCGCCCCTGGGCCTGGGGCCTCAGCCTGGCCTATGCGGGGTTTGGCCTCGCGAGCGAGGCGTTGAACCAACTCGCCTTCGGGTTTCACCCGGTCCGATCCGGATTCATGGTCACCACCGCACTGTTCATCATCTATCTGTATTCGCGGCGGCGACTCTTCACCGATCAGCCGGGGATGCCGACCACCGGGCCGTCCGTTTCAGAAGGATCGCACTGATGCGAGGCATCGTGTGGCTCAGACGGGATCTCAGACTGTCGGATCAGCCGGCCCTGACGGCCGCCTGCGAAGCCTGCAGCGAGGTAATCCCACTCTTTGTCTTCGACGACCCTTTGCTGCGGTCGAAGACCTTCGGATCCGTCTGCGTGAATTTCATGCTCGGCTGCCTGGAGGATCTGGCTGCGTCATTGGCCGCTCGAGGCCTCCCGCTCCAGTGGCGTCGCGGCGAGCCCGTGGAAGAAGTGGTGACTGCCGCGCGTGAATGGAAGGTCGACGTGGTCTATTGGAATCGGGATTATGAACCGGCCGCGCTCCTGCGTGACCGGGCGGTTCAGCTCCAGCTTGCCGAACAGGGAGTAGAAGTCCGCACGTTCAAGGACCACGTTGTCTTCGAGGCAGACGAGGTTTGCGGCATCACCGGCGAGCCGATGCAACGATACAGTGCCTATCGGGCGCGCTGGTGGACCAAGTGGCAGGCGGTGAAGCCGACGCTCCTCCCGATTCCGAGAGGGTTATGCGTGGAGAAAGCGGTACCACTCCCTGCTCCCCGTCCGATCCCGGCAGCCCGTGAGCTGGGATATGAACCGCTGACGCCCTGGATCAGGGCCGGTGAACAACACGCTCGAAAGAGGCTGGCCTGGTTTGTTGCGGAGCCGATTCACGCCTACGTGAACAGCCGGAATCTTCCAGCCCTCGACGGCAGTTCGAAACTCTCACCGCATTTCCGCTTTGGAACATTGTCGCCTCGCACCGCCATCCATATGGCGTTGGCCAGTCTCGCAACAGGCGGTCGCGTCTCCCGTCCCGATGTGCTCACCTGGATTGATGAACTGGTTTGGCGCGAATTCTTTCAGCAAGTGCTGTCGGCCTTCCCGCGCGTCGCGGGCGGCCCTTTCCGGGCCATTGCTGTGCCGCCGGCACGTGAATCGGGCCCGGAACGAGACAGGTTCTTTCAGGCCTGGTGCGACGGGCAGACCGGTTATCCCATCGTGGATGCCGGCATGCGGCAACTCAATGAGACGGGCTGGATGCACAATCGCGTGCGCATGGTCGTCGCATCGTTTCTGATCAAGGATTTGCGACTGGACTGGCAGTGCGGCGAACGCTATTTCATGCAGCGGCTGGTTGACGCCGACGTTGCGGCGAACAACGGCAATTGGCAGTGGTGTGCGTCGACGGGGACGGACGCCATGCGCGGGTACCGGATTTTCAATCCCGCTCTGCAGAGCAAGAAATTCGATCCGGACGGTGCCTACATTCGGGAATATGTGCGGGAGCTGGACGGAGCAGCTTCGAAGTGGATCCACGAGCCGCATCTCATGAGTCCTGATGAGCAGGTTCACGCCCGATGCAGAATCGGGCGCGATTACCCTTCGCCGATCATCGATCATCAACAAGCGCGCAGGGAGTACTTGGATCTGGCCAAACAGCAGGTGAAGCGATGACGGTGAATCGGCTTCGTCTCGGCATCAGCCGATGTCTGCTCGGCGAGCAAGTCCGCTACGACGGCGGTCATAAGCGCGACCGTTTCCTGACCGACGTGCTCGGGCAATACGTTGAATGGGTTCCCGTCTGCCCCGAGGTGGAGGCCGGGTTGAGTACGCCGCGGGAAGCCATGCGGCTGATCGGTGATCCGAAAAAACCGCAACTCACTACAATCAAGAGCGGACGGAACCTGACGAGGCCGCTTGCGCTGTTCGCCGAGCGGAAGATCGAGGCGCTGGAGCAATCTGATCTGTCCGGCTACGTATTTAAGAAAGACTCGCCCAGCTGCGGGATCGAGCGGGTCCGCATATTCAACCAGCAGGGCATGCCGAGCCGAACCGGCATCGGGATATTTGCGCGGGCCTTTATCGAACGGTTTCCACTCATCCCTGTTGAGGAAGAAGGTCGGCTCTGCGATGCGCCGCTCAGGGAGAACTTCATCGAGCGCGTGTTTTGTTACCGCCGGTTTCAGGATCTGCTGCAGAACGTCGTCACGAGGCAGACCGTGGTGCGGTTCCACACGGCTCACAAGTATCTGCTCCTCTCCCATAGCCAGCAGCACTACCAGGCCCTCGGTCGGCTGGTCGGTCAAGCGGAACGCCACCGCCCGAAGGATCTGGCCCTGAAGTATGGCGAGCTGTTTATGAAGGCCCTGGCCGTAAAGGCGACGATGCGCAAGCACGTGAACGTATTACAGCACATTCTGGGCCATTTGAAGGACCGATTAGGCGATCGGGACAAGGCGGAGCTGTTAGGCGTGATCGGCGACTACCACCGAAGGCTGACACCGTTAATTGTGCCTCTCACGCTCGTGAAGCACTACGTCCAGAAATTCGACGTCGCGTACATTAGGGATCAGATATATCTCAACCCGCATCCCAAAGAATTAATGCTGCGCAATCACGTGTAGGAGGAGTCATGGAGACAGGCAGGAAAGGCATCGTATTGGTCGGTCATGGTGGCATTCCAAAAGACTGCCCACAAGAATTGGTGGCAAAGCTGAAACGGTTAGAGGGACAACGCCGAGCTGCAAAACTTCCGCCGTCGCAGGAAGAAATAGACCTCGACCAGAGAATTCGCCGCTGGCAGCGAACGGCCGAGTCGGATCCTTATCAATCCGGTCTCACAGCCGTCGCCGAGGCTCTTAGCCCTCAGCTTGACGGAGCGTTGTTCGCCATAGCCTATAACGAATTCTGCGCGCCGACGCTGGAGGAAGCCGTGGACGATCTGGTCGGAAAGGGTGCGACGCAGATCACCGTGCTGACGACGATGTTCACGCCAGGCGGGTCGCACTCGGAGGTCGAGATTCCCGAGATTCTCGAGCATTTGCGGCCGCGGTTTCCGGGAGTGGAGTTGCGCTATGCGTGGCCCTTTGACTTGCAGCTCGTGGCAAAGACTCTGGCCGAGCAGCTGCGGCGATGGCCGTGACGATGCCGGAGACTAGACCGATGTAACGAATACCTAACTCCCGACGAATGCAGCACCGCCCTCTACGAAATGCATCGCCCGCATCATCGTGTCACGCCGAAGAACGCACTGCACCCCGTCTTCTGAAGTGACCGACGGCGCTCATGGACTTGGTCACGGCCTGATCGAGCAGGTCGGCGGAAGCCTGCTGCTTCTGAAGACACGCTTGCGCACCATAAAGAACCGCGGCTGAAAGAAGGGCATCGTTGGAGAGTCGCGTGAGGACGACGACGGGGATGCCGGGACATTCCCGCAAGGGAATCAACTCGCGCAAGACTTCGAATCCGGACATGTCCGGCAAGTCGAGTTCGAGCACGACACAGTCGAAAAGCCGCCCTTGGCAGCGTTCGAGACCGGATTTCCCGTCTCCGGCTTGAAAGATTTCATAGTCAGGCGAGCTGTTCCTGAGAAGGCCGGCATAGTGCACTCGATCCTGGTGATTACCGTCAATGATCAGAATTGCAGCCGATCCGTCGCTGGCCATCTGGGGCGGAGCAGGTGTAAAGCTGTGGAGAATTATGCCGGGAATAACCAACCGCCGGGACTGGGATGGTCCCTAGGGAGTGACGTGGTCCGGCATGAATCGGTGCGAGCCGATCACGGATTTTGAGGTGCGATCCCGAGTGACTGCAACGCCTCCACGACCGCTTCGTTGAACGCGTCGGCTTCTTCGAACGGGATATTATGGGCTGAATCCTCGAACCAGATAAGGTGTTTGGGCGCACGCAATACTTCGAAATACCGGGCAGCGCTGGCCGAGTCGACATGCCGATCATACCGTCCCAGGAAGAAGAACACCGGAACCCCGACGCTCGGTACGGCTCGTTCCAGGTTCAGATCGAGAAGCTCCGGCGTCATGGCTTCGAGACTCACGCGATTTCCACGATGGATGGAGAGGAGTTCCCACGGCGTCACGAGGCCCGAGACGAGGGCGCGTGCGGCCATGCACCGTTCATAATGCTCCACAAATCGAGAAGAGGATCATGGAAGCCGGTGCCGCGGCCTTTCTCAGCAAAGAGGTCGCCGTTGACTCTCTGTACAAGACTATTCATGCGGTCAAACCGAGAACTCGTGCCGTAGACTAATCGACCGCGTCTTCTCTCAAGTCCGAGAGACTGCTCTTATCGAATCCGCGCACATTCTGTCCTGAAAATGGCGGGCAGGCTCGTGGACCCATTCCGTCATTTTGAAGGATGGTCGTAGTAAGTAATCGTTCGGCGAGTTATCTCGACGGATGTTTCCTCGCCGCGCGGGACGACGGGATGCTGTACCGTCCGCGCGGTCCAGTTTCCCTGTGCGTCGTATTCATAACTCGACGCACGCGTCCCGTTCAATGACGAGTCCGCCAAGTTCGTCGTCTCCTCAAGAATCTGGTTGCCCTGCCAGTCGTATCGATACGACACCTTGCGTTCCAAGGTCCCGTCCGGTCGGAGTTCCGACTCTTCCGCAAGCCGCCCGTGCTCGTCATAGCGATACCCGGTCGAGGAGATCGCGCCGTTGTTTTTGTAGTTTCGCCTGAGGGTCATCCTGCCGTGCGAATCGAATTCATGCGTCCGTTTGAACAGGGAACGAAGCCGATAAGACAGATCCTCCTGTACCCGTCCCGCGTCGTCGTATGTATACAGCGTCAGGGACGAGAACGTACCGCACATGCTGTACGAAGCTTCCGCGAGAACCTTTCCATCCTGATCGTAGGCATACACCCGGGAAAGATATCGGTACCCGTCCCCCTCGTCGATCATATCGCGCTGGCGACGGCCCTGGGCATCGTATTCATACACCACTCTTTCCATCCGTTCGCCGACGTCCGGCTGATCGGCGGGCGGAGCGTTGCGCGTCACCGTCTCAAGTAGGATTCCGTCACGGCTGTATGTGTTGGTGACGCTCGTCCCTCCCGTCGTACTGACGACACGATGAACCAGCCCGACCAGACCGTCTCGTTCCCGATCGGAAGCCTGCCGCGCCGCAGCGCCGCCCAAGACAAGGCTTGCGACTAGGACTCCCGCCATGAATGTCCAGCCGTATGCGGCGCGTACGTTCACAAAACTCTCCTCACCACGCTCCCCATGTCCATAGTCGTCACCGTCGTCCGCGTCAAACCGATATCGGCCACGGCTACAGTGTATCGGGACCTGCCGATACACTGTACACCGTTCGAGCGTCGGGACTTTGCGAAATTTCCACCCTCGGGCGACCGCCCTTTCACGGCATGAGTCTTGTTTCTTGGTTCAGACCCGGCGAAACTGTGAAGGAGGTCGTCTACATGTCATCCGCATGGGGCACAAGGATACAGGCTGCGTTGGCGATGGCCCTGTTTCTGGGGTCGCTCGGCACGCTGCTGTACAATTCCTATGCGGCCACGACACTCCCTCAACATGAGTTGCAAGCCCGGACCTCCTTGCAAGCGGTCAGTCGCCTGCTGGCCGATGCCGCGGAATCCGTCCTGCCAAAATCTCCGGCACGGAGTCCGCAACAATTGGACGACCTGCACGCGGCATTGCTGCCCGTGACCAATCGAGTCCTCGCAACGTTTTCAGGCGTGGAAGGCGGCTTTTACCTCCGAGACGCCGACCGGTTCGCCGGGTACGGATTTCCGACCGCCGACGGCCATCATCCCGTAGACGTCCGCCGGACGGATCCACCGCCGCTGGAGACGCCGCTGATACGGGTTCAAGCCCTGCAAAGCCTGTCGGAGCAGACCCCCCTGTTCAGTGTCCGCGACGTGGGACCCAGCCGGGTCATGGTGGTGACGCAGGCCGTCGGCACGGCTCGTCCGGCGCCGGCGGTGACCTGGGCGATGCTTCGCCTGACCGGTCCCGAACAGCTCGGAGGCCAGCTTCGCCGCTATCAGGTATCGGTCGGTCTGGCGCTGGCCGGATTTCTCTGTTCACTGGCGCTCGCGTTCACGCTCACCCGGTCATTGGCGGGGCAGAGAACGGCCCAAGAGCAACTGCGAGAAGAGCTGCGCCGGTCGGAACAGCTCGCATCGCTTGGAAAGCTCCTCGCCGGATTGGCCCATGAAATCAGGAATCCCCTGGCCGGCATCCGTTCGACGGTTCAACTCTGGCAGCGGATGCGCGATCCGGCCAAGATGACGGGCTCTCTGGAGGCGGTCGTCGAGGCCACGGCACGCCTGGACGAGATCCTGACGCGGCTTCTGCATTTCGCCAGAACGGAACATGCGGAACGCCGGCCGCTGCAGGTCAACGACTTGGTGGTCGAGACCTTCCGGTTGTTGGACGCTCACGCTCAGGATCAGCATGTCGTCCTTGAATCCGACCTTGCGCCAACCCTGCCTCCGGTCACCGGCTCCCCGAGTTCCCTGCGCCAGGTGCTGCTGAACCTTGCCACCAACGCGCTTCAGGCGATGCCGAGCGGAGGCACGCTCCGCTGCCGCACCCGCCACGACAAGCCGGCCGGCATGGTCGAGGTCACGATCGCCGATACCGGCTCCGGCGTGTCACAATCGGATCGTCAGCACCTCTTCGAACCGTTTTTTACGACCCGTCCGGAAGGGACCGGATTGGGATTGGCCTTGTGCCGCGAGATCCTCACGCAACACGGGGGACTCATCGAGCTCATGACCCGACAGGAACCAGGCGCGACGTTCCGCATTCTCCTTCCGGTTCGCGAAAGGTAATCCCTATGCCGACGCCTCTTGCTTCAGACACGATTCTCGTCGTCGACGACGATCCGGTCATCCGAAGAAATCTCCGGACCCTCTTGGAATCCGAAGGGTATCGCGTCATGGAGGCGGATAACGGGGTCGCGGCCGCCGGTATGCTGGACGACCCGGCCATTGCCCTCGTGTTGCTGGACCTCAAGATGCCCGGAGGATCCGGTCTGGATTTGCTGCGGGATTCCCAGGACCGCTTGGACGAGCGCCCCGTCATCGTCCTGACGGCGCTGGGCGGGAGCAGCGCAGCGATCGAAGCCATGAAACTGGGAGCGTACGACTATATTACCAAGCCGTTCGACTTGGACGAAGTGTTGTACACCGTACGCCGCGCGCTTGCCCAAACGGCGCTGGTGGCTCAGGTGCGGGCCCTGACGAGCGACGACCGGGACTCGGCCCTCCCGGATGACGAACTCATCGGGCACAGTCCCGAGATGCTGGAGGTCTTCAAGACCATCGGAAAGGTCGCCGCGACGACGGAACCTGTCTTGATTCTTGGAGAGAGCGGAACCGGGAAAGAACTGGTCGCCAACGCTCTTCGGAGAAATTCGTCGCGCGCACAGGCGCCGTTCGTCAAGGTGAACTGCGCCGCCATCGGTCCGACCCTGCTGGAGAGCGAGTTCTTCGGCCATGAGCGCGGGGCCTTTACCGGCGCGGTGGCGAGACGGATCGGACGGTTCGAACAGGCGAACGGAGGGACGCTCTTTCTCGACGAGATCGGCGATCTGGATCTCGACCTCCAGGCCAAACTGCTGCGCGCGATCCAGCACGGGCAATTCGAGCGCGTGGGCGGCCATCAAACCCTCACCTCGGACGTCCGAATCATCGCGGCCACGAATCGCCCCCTCCACGCCATGACTACCGAGGGCCGTTTCCGGGAAGATCTCTACTATCGATTGAACGTCGTGACCATCGAGATGCCCCCGCTGCGGGCACGGGGAGAGGACATCATCCTGCTGGCGAAGTATCTGATCGGCCAGCTCGCGGGCAAGTATCGGTGGCCGCAGCTGGCATTGTCTCCGGATGCACAGCAGATTCTCCGTCAGCAATCATGGCCGGGCAACGTCCGCGAATTGCAGAACGTGCTGGCGCGAGCGGCCATCCTGACGAGGGGTCGGCCGATCCAGCCGGGTGATCTCCGCGTCACGGAGCCGGCGCCCCAGGGCGCCGCATCGGACTCTCACGCAAGGCCCTCTCTGCTCCTGAAAGACATTCTGGCGGAGACCGAGCGGCGCGTGATCCAACAGGCCTTGGAACAGACCTCGTGGAATCGCACACACGCCGCCCGTCTGTTGGGCATCAGCCGGCGGCAACTCTTCGACAAGATTCATGAGTATGGCCTCGAGCACAAGACCTGAGTTCATGGGCACGGTTCCCCCGCCACGGGGGATTCCTTCCCGCCTGCACGCCGTTCTCTCACCCCCGGGTTGCCCACTCGTCGAAGACCCAACGGCTGTAGCGTCCTCATCAAACTGATCGGAATTCATCGGTTTCTCGTTCCCAGCAGCTCTGACAGAACCGTGATCGCCGTCACGATCATTCGTGGCTCGGCCATTGCTCATGACCGTTATCAGATGACATGGGAAGACGCCCAAATTATCGAGGTCGATTGCGCAGTCGAGAGAGCGCAAAGGAGGGTACCATGAGATACGTCCAACGCTTGGTCAACATTTCCGTCATCGGGACGGGGATCGTTCTGTTCGGTCTGCCGGTCGGTTACGCGCCGGCGCAACCGGCGGCTCCTCCGGCCGGTGCTGTTTCTGCGGTTCCCGATCCATCACGTTCGACCGTGAGCGGGACCATCGCCCAATACCTGATGAATCATCATGGGGACATCGACGGCCTCCTGCTCGAGGACGGCCTGCAAGTTCACGTACCTCCTCACATGGCAAAGGAATTGGCGGCCACCGTCAAACCCCATGATGCCGTGACGATCCAAGGGTACCGAAGCCCGGACGGCCCGGTCATCGCCTCCCCTGTCATTACCAATACCAAGACTGGCCGGTCGCTCACGGAACATGAACCGGGTCCGTTCGACCGGCCCATTCTTCCCCCGCACGTGAAGGACATGTTCCTGGCCGAGAAACACACGCATGGTATCGTGCAGACCCTGTTGTACGGGCCGCGCGGAGAGATCAACGGCGTCGTGTTGGATAACCATGCCATCGTCCACATCCCACCTCACGCGACCCAGCAGACGGCGAGCCTGCTCCAACCGGGGCATTCCATCGACGCCGTGGGATACGGGACCGAAAACCACTACGGATTGGCCATCGAGGCGACTGCCGTGGGAGCGACCGGATCCCCACTGACGCCCATCCCGCAGCCCGGCTCCGCCGAACTTCGCCGATAGCACCGGACGGTCCTTAACAAGGCGAGCCCGGTCATGGTCCGGGCCCGCGCCTAAAACGGATCGACTGAAGAGGGGCCGTATGCCGACGGAGAAGATCCGGCCGCCCAGCAGACAAAGTCTCCGCGCCCTCGACGCGCTGAACGTATTGCTCGCGGACGTGCGAGACGGCGTCGGACCGTACCTTGCGATCTACCTGCTCACCGCGCAGCAATGGGACCCGGCGAGCGTCGGTGTCGCTATGTCGGCCATGGGGATTTCGTCCGTGCTGGCCCAGACTCCCTGCGGTATGCTGATCGACGCACTCAAACAGAAACGGCTCTTGATTGCACTAGCCGCGCTGTTCGTCGGCGCCGGCTGCGCGGCATTAACCCGTGTCTCGACATTCGACTTCGTCATCGCGGTACAGGCGCTCAATGGAGTCGCTGCCGCCATCTTCCCTCCGGCGGTGGCCGCGATTACGTTGGGGCTCGTCGGCCCAAAGAGGTTCGCCGTCCGCACGGGGCGCAACGAGGCCTTCAACCACGCCGGCAATGTCGGAGCGGCGGCGCTGGCCGGAGCGGCGGGGCATTTTCTCGGTCTACAGTGGATTTTCTTCCTCGTCTCGGGAATCGCCGTCGCGAGCGTCATTTCCGTCTGGTTCATACGAGAGGAGGATATCGACCACGACCTGGCGCGAGGAGCAGTTCCCCATGTCTCTCCGGAACAAGGAGACGGACAAGCGGGGCTTTTCTCCGGATTCCGGGCACTACTCCATAACCGTATTCTGCTGATTTTTGCGCTCAGTACCACCCTCTTCCATTTCGCCAATGCGGCAATGTTGCCCTTGGCAGGGCAACTGCTGTCCCGCCATGACGAAGCCGGTGCGCCCCTGTACATGACCGCCTGCATCATCGCCGCCCAGATCGTCATGATTCCTGTCGCCGCCGCAGCGGGAATTCTAGCGGAGCGTTGGGGCCGCAAACCGGTTCTATGTATCGGCTTCGCCGCCCTGCCGATCCGTGGATTCCTGTATACGCTCAGCGATGATTCATGGTTTATCGTCGTGGTCCAATTGCTGGATGGAATTGGCGCGGGAGTATTGGGCGTGTTATGGGTCACCGTCGTCGCCGATCTGACCCAGGGATCGGGCAACTACAACCTCGCCCTCGGCGCCATTGCCACCGCACAAGGTATCGGAGCGGCGTTCAGCCATCTCACTGCGGGATATGTCGTCAACGGATGGGGATATCAGACTGGATTTGTAGTCTTGGCCGTCATTGCGGGCTTCGCTCTGGCTCTGCTCCTTAGAGCGATGCCGGAGACAGGCTGGTCACACGAAATGGAGGACACGCGGCTGGCGGAAGCCTGACTGGTATACGCACGTGCACCACGGCAGGGACTTCGCCAGATCAGGGGAACTCAGGCGTGCCGATGATCGTGGGAACCGTGGTCGCCCTGGTGGTCATGATCGTGCTCGCCCTTTTCACCGTGACCGTGCTCATGAGCATGCTGATGGTGATGCGCATGGGTATGGCTCCCGGACGCCCCGTGCGTGTGAGGATGCGTATGCTCGTGCGTATGATCGTGAGCGCCTTTCATAAGGTCCCCCCCAGGGCTGAATCATTGTACCCGTGACGTGGATTGTATCATAGCCGGTGGAATTGCCCAGACAAGACCCTGATCTGGACGAGCCAGCGTCCCCTTCTTGCCCTGCTTACCCTGTCATCGACCGAATGAACGGACGTAGAGCAGGACCTGCCAGGCTTCTTCCTCCGTGAGCACCAGCGGAATGAAGGAAGCCATGTCGGTTCCGGGACTGCCGTGCTTGAGAATCCACAACAGCTCCCCGTCGGTCCTGGCAGCCTGCCACAGTTTGTCGGTGAAATTGCGCGGCAGCTTTCCGACGAGCCCCGGGATATCGCCAAAGCCTTTGCCGTCGCGGCCATGACAGGTGACGCAGAAAGCCTTCCCCTGGAACAACGCCTTTCCCTTGTCGATGTTGTCTTCCGTGGCCTCGAAGGGATTTTTCCACCCTCGCGCCTCCTCCATCTGATCGGTCGGCACTCGCGGTTTGAGGACCGCTTCATCCGTACCCATAGCCGGCGTCGTCCAGCCCAAGCCACCCGCAAGGCCCATCGTGACGAGGAGCCGCCGGGCGAATCCGGCTCGGTGGAAGAAAAAACCGGCCATTAGCTTTCCCTGTTCACTTCACCGGCCGGGAGCCGGCTCGACCGACGATCGGTCTGCCGGCTCCCGACGCCGCCGTTACTTGTCTGAATGCCCCGGGAACTTGTGGCCGACCGACTGCGGAAACGACACGGTTCCATCAGGGAATTCCAAGCCCGGCTGCCAGAGATGATAGATGACGCCGTCCGTTTCCATGGCGGCCTCAGCCACCTTCGCGGCCTGATCGTCTGGCATGTCTAGTACCTTGACGCGCCCCGTCGCGATTTCCACCCGATGGTCATGGAAATAGCGATGCCACTGAATTGCAGGAAGCTTTCTCGTCAGGTCCTTCGCAACGAAATATTCGATGCCGACCAACTTGGCCTTGGGATCGGTCGACTCAAAAAGCAGGCATTGGAAGACCTTGTCGGAAACCGGCTTGCAGTAATGATGGTATGGTCCCCCGGGCTCTCCGTTGGCCATCACATGAGGAGCGATGACATGAATGTCATACCCGTCGGCCGGTGATTTTGGTTCACCGGCGACCGCTTCCGTGAGAAGCAGCCAAGCCGATCCGATCACCGCAAGCACGAACACAGTGAGCATTCGCTGTTTCATGACCATGCACCTCCTGTAATGAGTGATTGTACGGCGCCACCACATGCCGGCCGGTCTTTCAACGAGGTTGGGGGACCGGTATACCCTGAGAGTCATCCCATTGACAAAGGATTCGGTAAGGTTTTATCCCCATTTTTGCCGATTCCGCAACCGTCCGTCTTCCGTTACGGCATCGGCAATAGTCGGCATGTGTGGGAAACAGACCCCCCGGAAGCTAAAAAAAGCGGAGAAAAACGAAAAATAATGTATCCACAGCTATCTAAAGCGTCTAGGGGGCTTCCCAGTGGCCCGTTTTTATTTTAAGATTTACCCTAGGTCCATTTGCAGGGGGCGCACCGTAGGCCCATTCGTACATAAGGAATCATTATGCCTAAGCGTCATAAGTCTATGTCAGAATTCGCACATAGCACATTGTCCCTCACCGAATTCCTCGAGGAAGATCCGGATCTGGATATCGTCGAGCAGATTTTCATTGAAAATCACATATATGTGGTCCGTTCTGCCTATGGGGCTTGGAAGAGGCGCCATCCGAGCGAGCGCAATCACACCGGGGAATCCTCAAAAAAGAGGAGTTCCTGAATTACGTCATTTGTCGGGCTGAATGGCACGACTCTTCTCGACAGCCGGTGTGGGGCGGACAACCGGTGTGTGTGTCACCGCACAATTATAATGCGGATTTTTCTGCCTGGTGACAGCAGAACTCCACACGTGTCTTGTTGATCAGTCCCAATCCACGCTGAAAGCTGCTCTCATACCCGGATGACGTAACCATCTGATATCAGAGGCAACGTCGCGTGACCGACGGAATACCATTTGTGATAGGCTGTCTGAGGCCACAGGAGCCGATCCATGCGTATCCCGTCGCGAGTGGTCTTTCCATTCGGTTATCGAATATCAGTACGCCAGCTGTCCGATTCTGAAATGGATCGGCGTGATCCCAATGCGGACGGCATCTGGGATGACGAGCTCAAGATCATCTACCTACGAAAGCGACTCCCGGTCACCAGGCGACGGTACATCCTCGCCCATGAGCTGGGCCATGCCTGGCTGGATTGGCAGCACCGTCATCTCGACAACGGAAAGGCCAAGAGCTAGCCGGTCTTTCTATTTTTCTTTCCCACACCGGCCAATTCCAGAATGCAATTCCATTCCGACGGTGTCACGGGCTGGACGGATAATCGAGATCCTTTCCTCAACAGTTCCATCCGCTTGAGGTCCGGCTCTCCCCGCAATCGGTCCAAGGAGAGGGACACAGGGAACTCCCTCCGATAGCCAAGATCCACCATGTCCCAACGTGGAGCGGATTTCGAACTGCCGGGATCATAGTGATGGCTGGATTTGTCGAACTGCGTGTCATCGGCATAGGCCGTGCGCACCACCTCCGCAATACCGACGATGCAAGGCGGATCGGCATTGCTATGGTAGAACAGTACCTGGTCGCCCAGTACCATCTGCCGCATATAGTTCCTGGCTTGGTAGTTACGCACTCCGTCCCATGAGGTGCGCTGTTTGGGAGACTTGGCCAAATCCCGAATGGAAAAGACACTCGGTTCCGACTTGACCAACCAGTATCGTCGTGATGCGCTCATTCGACACTCCTCACGGGCCATGATATCCCGTGCGTTCAGGTCTATATTCTCGCAAGAGCCCTACCCTATCGAGGTCATTCATGGAACTGACGCCGTTCCTGTTCGGACTCTATAAGACGGCCAAGTATGTCCTCTATCCATTGAGCTGGGTGGTCATCCTTTTGACCATGACGACGTGGCTGCTGCTGCTCCCGTCCACCCCGTCGAGATTGCGCTGGGCCCGGATCGGCTCATGCGCCTGTCTCTTCACCCTGCTCCTCATCTCCAGCCCGCTCCTTTCCTCGCAATTCATCGGCATGCTCGAAGCCGTCTATCCGGCGACACCGGAACCCGCACAACGTCCTTTTGATGCGATCGTCGTGTTGGGTGGGGGCATTCTCGATCGCGGCACGCTGCGCCCGAGCGTCGATCTCACCTCCCTATCTCGCGAGCGAACCACCTGCGGGGCCGATTTGTATCTCCGCGGCTATGCCTCAAAATTGGTCGTGACCGGAGGAGATGCCAGCGTCTTCGGATCCGGCCCCATCGAAGCGGTCGAAATGAAGCGATGGGCAAATCGGCTGGGTGTGCCGGATGACGTCATCCTCATCGACAATACGGCCAGAAACACCTATGAGAATGCGACGGCAACCCATCGACTGTTGCAGGATGCCTCGATCGTCCTGGTGAGTTCGGCAAGTCATCTTCCACGCGCCGCCGCACTGTTCAAGAAACAGGGTTTTCGGGTCACGCCGGTGCCGTGCGGATATTTTTCCAGGAACCGACCGGGAGACGTCGCGGAAGACTTGACCCTGTTCCAACTCCTGCCCGCCGACTCGGCCATCTCCCACACAAGGGAAGCGGTCGTGGAAACCATGGGGGCCTTCTTCCATCGTCTGATGGGACAGCTCTGAGCCGCGGCCGGCAGCGGACCCGCCCGCATCCGCTCATCCGATGACCCCTACGTTCTCCCTTCAAGAAAATCCACCAGCGCCCGATAGGTGAGCTCGCGGATGCGTGCCTTGGATTGTGTCGAGTCGTTGCTGTTGAGTTCCAGCCAGACCCGTTGACTGACCCAGTTACGCCCTTCGTTGCACTGAGTCCACATGTCATGAAGAAAATCAGCCGGCAGTCCGACCTGCATGCCTTCGGACTCGATGCGATCGTCGAGTATCGCCAAGAGATCCGAGAGTGCCTGGTCCGACCGGTACGGCACGGGCGCAAACCCGAAAGACGCCTCAGCGTCGGATTCCTGCCGAGCCTGCTCGACAAGATCGTGCATATACTCTTTCAATAAACCGATCACGTGCCCCGACCAGGCCATACCCGCTCCTCTTCGACATTATGAGGATTGCCGGATAACGGAGCAAGACGTGTCATGATCATCGTCGATGCAGGATCGGCCTTCCCGGACGCCCGTTGATCGGTTGACCCTCTCGAGGACGGTTACTTATGATGCTGATGAACGGCGGGACGCGAGCGGCGGCAGCCCATTCAATTGAAAGTTTCGGCCCGCACGGATGTTCGTCCGCCGAAGCTCGGAGACGCAGTGCATGACGGAGCGATTTGAGGTCACGTTGAACACGCCGGCCGGCCGTTTAACGACCGCGCTCGACGTGCCGACGGAATTCATTCCGATCACCGCCGTCGTACCGATCGCCCGTCGATTGGGCGAGGAAGCGGGCCACCTCGAGGAATATCAGGCCCGTGAAAGGGGACAGACGATTTCCTGCCGGATGGGCTGCGCCGCCTGTTGCCGTATGCTCGTCCCTGTCTCGCCTCCGGAGGCTTTCGCCCTCAGGCACTATATCGAACAACTTCCCGCCGAACGGCGGATGCGGGTGACCGAGCGTCTCGCGGAAAGCCGGATGACCTTGGAAGCTCATGGATTGTGGGATCGCCTTTGGGCGATCGCCGATGCCGGCAAGGCCGTCTCCGACGAGGAATTGGATCCGCTCAACCGGGCCTATTACGCGCTCCGTCATCCCTGCCCGTTTCTCGAAAACGAGATCTGCGGCATTTATGAGGCCAGACCCGCAGCCTGTCGTGAGCTGCAAGTGACCTCCCCGGCCGAATACTGCGCGGACCTCGTGAACAACCCCGTGGTGGCATTGCCAGTTTCCATGCGGATCGGAACCATCTTGGGACTGTTGTGGGCAAGCGTGACCGGAACATCTCCCAGACTCGTTCCTCTCCCCGTCGCGCTCGACTGGGCCGGCAAGCACAACGGGCCAGCCGGCCGAACGTGGCCCGGATCCCAGTTGATCGATGAACTGCTGGATAAAATGTGGCGTTTTCTTAGCCAGGAATTCGAGGCCAGAAAGGTCAAGCCGTGAGGTTCACGGCCGAACGGATCGGCGCCTCAACTATGCGATCGAAAGTTCCGCGTCTATCCACACAGTGAAAGGAGCAGCATGCAGAAGCCTGTCATCGCCTGTCTAGACCTGGAAGGCGTCCTGGTACCCGAAATTTGGATCAACGTCGCGCAGAAGACCGGCATCGAGGAGTTGAAGATCACCACGCGAGAAATGCCCGATTACGACGCGTTGATGAAACGTCGTCTGGCGATTCTCAAGGAACATAGCCTCGCCATCGCGGATATCCAGGCGGTGATCGACAAGATGGGCCCGCTGGAAGGCGCGCCCGCCTTCGTCGCATGGCTGCGCGAGCGCTGCCAGGTGATCATCCTTTCGGATACGTTCTATCAGTTCGCCTTGCCGCTCATGCGCCAGTTGGACTTTCCGACGCTCTTTTGCAATCAGTTGGAAATCGATCCGCGGGGGAACATTCTCGCGCATCACATGCGGATGCCGAATCAGAAAAAACATTCGGTCGCGGCATTCAAGTCCTTGAACTTCTTCACCATGGCGGCAGGGGACGCGTACAACGATACCGCCATGCTCGGCGAGGCCGACGCGGGATTTTTCTTCCGGCCCCCCGACCATCTTCCGAAGGAATTTCCCCAGTTTCCGGTGACGCAGACCTACAAGGAATTGCAGATGCAGTTCGGCAAGGCGGGGAACCTTCGACCATAAATCCGCACGTGGCAGGTCGGCGTGGCGACGCCGACCGCCGGGGTTCCGGAAGCGGACGCGGTTTCAGCGGTGTGCTAGAAGTTCAACCACAACTGCACGACGCCCCAGTCCTGGTCTTTGTTCGTGCCGAGGTTGTTTCTGACGTAGGCGCCGGAAAAGAAGTGGCCGTAGAGGGCGGACAGGGACACTTTGCCGTCCGCGAACATGCGGGTCCAGGCGACGTCGACTTCGTTGCCCACGTGATTCGTTGTATTGTCGGGCCTCGAAAAGACCAGCACGCTCTGCGATCCCCGATACCAGTTGTCCCGCGCGTTCGGCAGATAGTGCATCTGCGCCCAAAGTTCGACATGGTCACGCCGACTCGGCCTCGCCTGGATATTGACTTGCGGCTGGATCGAATTCTTCCAGGCCGAGTTGAGCATGAACCCGGTATGAATGAAGTTGGTGGGGAAAAAGTTCTCGAATATATTGGCCGTCCGGCAGGCATAACCGGCCTGCGCCGTCCCGCCCACCGAACAGTTTGCGTTTCCGTCTCCGGAAGCATAGTCGAAGCCGATGGCCACGCGAGGCTTCCATTCCCATTCGTACCAGGTATATCCAAGCCAGTTTCGCGTCGCCCAGGCGTTGATGCTGACGTTGCGCTGATTGTCGATCCCCAACCCGTCCGCCATGTGCCCGAACTGCCAGGCGGTTTCGTTGATGGCGTCCCAGTTCCCTCTTCGTAGCTCCGTGCGGTTGCCGATCATGTGCCGAATCTGTTGTGAATGCTTGGGAGTACCAAGACCCTGCGCCGCGTTGTCTGCCGAATTGTAGTTATTCCTGTAATACACATAGAACGGCTCGATCAGAAACCCTGAAACCGACTTCAACTGGTTGTAGAAGATGATCATATCGGCGTCGATATTGGCGCTGCCGTTGTTGAGCGTGTTGCCGCCGGGGTTTGAAATATTATTCTGTACACTGCCTACCGGAGCGGCCTGTCCGATATCGGACTCCGAATTGCGGAACCATCCCAGGTATGAATCGAATTTCTTGGTGCTGTAGCTCATCATGACGCCGTCATGCGAATAGCCGGTGTTGGCCCAATCGAAGTGGCCGAACAGTGAATTGTTGCCGAACACCAAGTATTGCCGGCCCGCCTTCACACCGAGACCCCTGACCCCGGCCAGATCACGGATCAGCATATAGGCGGCCCGGACACCGAGGCGACCGTTGTTTCCGGCGCCGCCGGAGACTGCGCCGTTGTGATTCAAGGGATCGCCGCCGTCCCCGCCGTTCAGGTTGCTGCCGTTGGCGCCCCAGGTCGCGCTGTCGATGATTTCCATGTAAAAATTGACGTCGGGAGACAAATCGTAGCCGACGCCCAGCCGAGCCCACTGCTGGATATAGAAGTCGCTGGCGCTTTTCCCGGGATTGGCCAGACCGGCCTGGCCGTTCGTGCTTGTCGGGCTGGCTCCGCCGGCCCCATTGAAACCGCCGAAACTGTTGCAAGCGCCGCCGATCGGAGACGCGCCACCGAAGCAGGTGCCGTTGCGCCATTCCGGCCGCACCCGGAGGTCGGCCCGCATCCAAAAATTCTTGAGATCGAAGTTCCGGCCGATGGCCGGGTCGTACAGCTCGTAGGCCTCTTTTTGCGGAATGGCTCGCTGAATGCCGTCCTGGTCGACGATGGTCTCGCCCGCGGGGATTTCGAAGGTGGCATCGGCCACGGTCGGCAGACCGGTGACGAAACACGCACCCAGCAGTCCGCACAGGAGTGAGCGCGCCCAGACAGACACTCTGCTCGTCATTCAGCAAACATGGACGGCGAGTGGTCCAACGGATCGTGCTCTTCGTTCCGGAAGCCCAAAAATCCCCGCTGAGAATCGTATGATTCCGAGCGGGGATTCGGCCTGAACGGTGGACGAAGTGCCGATCGTCAGAAGGAAAGACTGGCCCGCTCCTCCATGTCGCGCAAGAACTCCTCCTCCTTGTTCACTTCGGCTTCTCCCTTGGCCCTCACATGCCGATCGCGGGCGTGATACTCGTCCGGAGTGACCCGATAACAGAAGTTCCACAACGCCTCGGCGCTGTGCTCGTCTACCCCGCCCATACGAACCTCCAGCATGGTCATGAACTGATTCACTCCGTCATAGGTGGCACGCCGATCACCGGCTCGATAGCGGTTCCGCACCTTGATCATTTGATCGAGATACGGCTGATAATTCCCCTCGATCACCTGCTTATCGGCCAACGTTTGATAGGTGAGCACCTGTCCCATCAATTCTTCGACCCACGCCGTCGACTTCTGGTCGCTGAGCCACAGCACCGGCTGACCCTGACCGGTCACATCCGTGGAGGCGGCCGATGCCGCCTGCGCACCCATCACTGTCGCCGCACTGAACACCGCCAGGGCAAGATAGCGTCCGCATCGTTCGAGTTTCATGATTCCTCCATCACGGCTTGATGTTGAGTCGAGTGTGCAATGCTGATTTACCAATGTGCATCAGCAATGATGGTGCCAAACACAATAAATGCTACATCATTGAAAAACTTGTACCTTTTACAAATAATGTGGAAGCGATGCTCGCGTGACGTTATATAAAACGGTGGCGCACCGTTAATAAAAACGGTTACCGGGCTCTATCATTTTCGGCGTGGTCGTGGTTACCGCTGGAAGGCGAAATTCACAAGACAGGTATCAGCCGGGCGACAGGCCGCTGGGCAGGTTTGTCGCATCTGACGTTTTGGCGGAAGGGCGGCGAATACCAAGCTTTCGGAGCCGGCTACGCAGTGTCTCAGGATTCATTCCCAGCAGCTCGGCTGCACCGCCTTCTCCATAGATCCGCCATCCGGCTTTTTCCAAAACTTCCACGATGTGGTTGCGCTCGACCATGCCCAGCTTCAGGGGATTCTCTTTGGAAAGAGGCGGCGCAAGAGGCGGCTTCGATAAGATCCCATCGCCGATCTCCACCAAACCGGACTGCGCGAGAATGGCGGCCCGTTCGATCACGTTTTCAAGCTCTCGGACATTCCCCGGCCAGCTGTGCGACAGCAGCTTATCGAGTGACTGAGGATCGAACCGGAGGCCCGGCCGCTTCGCCCCTTTGCCCACACGCGTCAAGAAGTGCTGGGCGAGCAACGGAATATCCTCGAGCCGCTCGCGAAGAGGGGGGATCGAGATCGGAAAAATATTGAGCCGATAATACAAGTCGGCCCGAAACGTGCCCTTCTGCACGGCCACGGCCAAATCCGCATTGGTCGCCGTCACCAACCGCACGTCGACCTCCACCGGCCGCGTGCCGCCCACCCGGTCGACAATGCCGTCTTGCAACACCCGCAGGAGCTTGGCCTGCATTTCCAAGGGCATCTCGCCGATCTCGTCCAAGAAGAGCGTGCCTGTGCTGGCGAGTTCGAAGCGGCCGGGGCGACGCTGATCAGCTCCCGTAAACGCGCCTCGTTCGTGCCCGAATAACTCACTTTCGACGAGGCCGGCGGGAAGTGCGGCACAATTGACCCGGACGAACGGCCGATTTCTGCGGGGGCTCAAGTCATGGACCGCTCTCGCCACAACCTCTTTTCCGGTGCCTGTTTCACCCAACAGCAACACCGTCGCAGCCGTTCCGGCCACCGTTCGAACGAGATCCAGGACCTTCTGAAACACGGGAGATTTTCCGATGAGCTGCTGGGGAATGCGACTGGCTTTGACCTCCGCGGCCAGATACTCATTTTCGTGCTGAAGCTGTTCGGTCAGCCGCTTGATCCGTTCGTAGGCCTGCACGTGGTCGATGGCATACGCGATCTGCGTCGCCACCTGTTGCAGGAATTTGAGGTCCACCGGCTCCGCCTCGCCGGATTGGATGCTGCCGATATTGAGAGTCCCGAGGCAGCGGTCTCGTATCATCAACGGAAGATTGATCATCCGTCCCAACCCTTCCCGGACGTAGTACTCGTCTTCCAGAAATTCCTGTTTGTGCTGCAGGTTGGAACGCACATGCACGCGCCGGTTCGTATACACCCATCCCACGGCGCTTCCCTCAAAGGGAATGATCGCGTCGGAACGCAACGCCGGTTCGGCCATGTGCATCGCCACGGCATAAAACCGAAACGTATTGGACGCAGGCTCGTATAGGGTGATCCCCGCGCGGTCCCATGGAATCACCGCGTGAATCTGCTCGGCAATCACCTGCCAGAGGCTCTCGAGATCCCGCTGAGAATTGAGGACGTTTGTCACCTCGAGCAGCGTCTCAAAACTTAATTCGGCTCGTCTCATACGGCGTCGCCTGCGTTCGGCTTGCTTGAATGCACATTTCGTGGAGTCATCGTCGCGATCACGACAGGATGGACTGACGAGCACTATACCCGAGCCTGGAGAAATGATGGAAGAGGGTGAGGACTTCCGGAGGATCTGACGTTGGGGAATCGGTCTCAACCCGTGCCCGGTCGATCACGGGTAGTAAGTGCCCTCGCAGGAAGAGAAAAAACCCCGCTGAGAATCGGATGACTCTCAGCGGGGTTTTTTCACTCACGCGGGACGCGCAGCTTGCGCGTCCCGTGGCTCACAACGCCCTATGGCGCGACGTAGCTGCCGAACTTCGGCGCCTTATCGCAGGGCGCGTCGGTCTTGCTGGCTGTCTGGCACAGATTGTACAAGGCCCCCTGCGCCTTCAGGCGGGCTTCCTTGTGCATACTGCCCTTGCCGAAATCCACCGCCATCTCCAGCAGGTGAACGGCTCGGGCATTGCCGCCGGATTTCGCCTCGGTCAATGCCTGCTGCAATTTCTCCGTTGCGCTGGCGATGACCGACACATCCGCCCCCCAACGCTTATTGAGGTCGACGGTCGTCCGTCTGCCGAGCCCGGGAGCGTCGGTCAGTTCAACGATCGCGTCGTTGGTCAGAGATATGGCATCAGCCTGAACCACCGGCACCGTAACCAAGCTCATTCCCGCGAGGGCCATTCCACCCAGTACGTACATCAATGTATGTTTCATAGACGGTCTCCCTTTGCTATGACGAATGACGGGTGACGAGTGAAGGATTCATGTTCCCTACGATTCCTCGTCCCTGATCACCTACTAGAAGTTCATCCAGAGTTGGACATAAGCCCAATCCTGGCCGGTGCTGTTTCCGAGGTTCTCGGCAATGTACCCGCCGGCCCAGAGGTGACCATACGTGGCCTGGAACGCCACCTTGCCGTCGGCAAACATTCTGGTCCAGCTGACGTCCAATTCGTCGCCGATGTGCGTCTTCGTATTACCGTTCTTGGAGAAGACGTACACGCCTTGTGAACCACGATACCAGTTGTCACGTGCATTCGCCAAATTCAGGTTGGTGTACCACACTTCCACGTGGTCGCGGGTCGACGGCCGGAACTGGAGGTTGGCCGAGGGGCTCAACATGTTTTTCCAGGCCTGGACGTCCATGTAACCCATGTGGATGTGGTTTGTCGGGAAGAAGTTCTCGAAGGTGTTGGCCGTGCTGCAGTTCGTGTTGCTTCCTGCAAGAGTACAATTGGACCGGCCATCGCCCGAGGCATAGTCAAAGTTGAGGCCGAGGCGCGGCTTCCAGGCCGACTGATAGTGGGTGTAGCCGACCCAGTTTCTGGTCGCCCACGCATTGATGTGAAGGTTCTTCTGGTTGCCATAGCCGTTCTGAATCGCATTGGCTCCGGTCGCACCCATTTCACCGAACTGCCACGCGATCTCGTTGATGGCGTCGAAGTTGCCCTTCCGCATTTCGATCCGGTTGCCGATCATGTGACGGGTCTGGTTCGAATGCTTGGCAGTTCCGAGACCCTGCGCCCCGTTATCCGCAGAGTTGTAGTTGTTCTTGTAGTACACATAGAACGGCTCGATCAGGAAGCCGGGGATCGACTTCAACTGATTGTAGAAAATGATCATGTCGGCGTCGATATTGGCGCTGCCGTTGTTGAGCGTGCTGCCACCGGGATTGGAAATATTGTTCTGTCCACTTCCCACTGCAGCGGCCTGTCCGATATCGGATTCCGAATTGCGGAACCATCCGAGGTACGAATCGAAACTCTTGGTGCTGTAGCTCATCATGACACCGTCATGGGAGTAGCCGGTGTTCGCCCAGTCGAAGTGTCCGAACAGTGAATGGTTGCCGAAGATGACATATTGCCGACCCGCCTTGATGCTCAACCCCTGGACACCTCCCAGGTTTCTGACCAACATGTAGGCGGCCCGGACACCGAGGCGGCCGTTGTTTCCTCCGCCGCCCGCGACTCCTCCGTTGTGATTCAGCGGGTCGCCGCCGTTACCGGCGTTCGTATTGTTGCCGTTTCCGCCCCAGGTCGCGGAATCGATGATTTCCATGTAGAAATTCACGTCCGGCGAGAGATCGTATCCGATACCTAACCGCACCATTTGCTGGACGAAGAAGTCGTTGGCCTTTCCAGCCGTGCCGTTGGCAGAATTGCCGCCGAACGAGTTACACGCACCGTTGCCCGGGTTGCCGGGCATGGCGTTACCGAAGCAGACGCCGTTTCTCATTTCCGGACGGACACGGACATCGGCGCGCATCCAGAAGTTCTTGATATCGAAGTTTCGGCCGATCGCGGGGTCGTAGATTTCGTAGGCTTCCTTTTGCGGCATCGCACGAGGAATGGCGGGGAGGTTCGTAATCCGTTCGCCTTCCGGTAGCTCGAAACCAGCCTGGGCTGGGACACTCACGAGAGAGATGCCCGCTGCCATAACGGCCGCGCTGAAGAAGGTGGCCACGCCGGCCCACCCTGTCCGACCTAGGATGCTTCTCATAGCGTTCCTCCTGTGAATTGGATAGCAACCAACACCTGACCGACAGTGCCTGGCTGCCGACTTGACATCCAACTGCGTGTCATATCGACAAGTTTCCTTTTCGGTTACTCGCCCGGAAAGCCGTTGTGCCCACGCCTTCCGCTACTACGATTGCAACTCTTGACTGGTACTGTCTCACCAACGCTCTACCCGAGCCAGCAATTTCAAGTTTCCTGAATACGACGCCGTACTCAGCCCCTGCCGTCGTCGGATCAGTTGAGCGGTGGTCACCCCCTTCCCGTAATCCATGTCCCTAGCGCGTCGCTCAGGCGGCGCAAGAACATGGTGTTCCGACTGGTTGGTTTCGGCCGCTATCGTCGTTGGGCCGCATCATTCGTGATCAAGTGTGATTGCCGGTTTCCGTGGATCCGGACGGCTTTTCGACCGGCGTTGTGGCCGCATTGATTTCCTCTTCGGCTTCCTTCATTGAGGCCTGGAAATCCTGTTCGACCATCTTGACCTCCTGCTGAATCATGTTGAGTTCAGGCTCAACCGATTTTCTGAGGTCTTCCGCCGTTTCCTTGAAACCTTTGACTGCCTTGCCGACCTGCCGGCCGACTTCAGGCAGCTGTTTGGGGCCGAACAGTAAGAAGGCGATGACCAGAATAATGAGTATTTCGCCGGCACCCAGCCCAAACATGCTTGGTCATGCGTAAGACGCGGCGCGTCCCGCGGGAAGCAACAGAGGGAAGCGTCGGTTTCCTCTTGGCGCTTCGCGCTTCACGCTCACGCTTCGCATCTCCTCTTCGTTATCCTTGTTTCACTTGCTGCCCCTGCTGTGCCGGAGCATCAGCCGAGGGCGTCGATTGATTTTGCGTGACTTGCTGTTGTGCAGGCGGTGGGGCATCGGGGGGTGGCGTGACGTCGATGGCATCCGCCTCATTCACGCTTTTCTTGAACCCTTTGATCGCTTTTCCAAGACCTTCGCCGAGTTGTGGAATTTTGCCGGCCCCGAAAATGATCAAGACGATGATCAGAATCAGGAGCAATTCCATCCAGCCGAACGATCCAAACATCCTGGTACTCGCTTTCCTCTTCGCCTCACGGCTCCTGGGAAAAGCCGAGGGGCTCCAACGGGGCACAAAACGCGGGAAACGACCGGCGAACGGCGAGGAGGCTATAGTAGAATTACAGATTAGTCAAGTTTAATTTGAGGGCTTCGGTCATTGCGAGGCGGGAACGACGGCGGCGAGAAAAATCAGCGACGCATCGACAGGTGAAAATAATCCACCGGACTCGGCGGGGCCGTGAGCGCGATGAGAAACGAGTGAGGATCGTAGCCGATTTCTTCGAGATTTCTTGAAGCGGCGGTCAGTTCTTCTTCCGTCAGATAGGCGACCGTATCCGGGACACCGGTCGCTTTCAAGCCATCGGCCATCGCCTGCAGAGCGTCGCGCTCGGCCGCAGGGGTGTCCGCCCTGAGCGAAAATTCCATCTTCCTTTCGTACGGGCTCTCGTACACTTCATCGAAGGCTCTGATCGTCCTCAACAGCAACCGATCCTGTTCCCAGGGTTCCATCCTTGTACCGGCCAACGGATGGGTCGCCAAAAGATCCATGAGGGTCAGAACGTTGGTTCCCAGGCTGCGTCCGATGAACTCACGCTGGCTTTCGACGGCGACCCGCCCCGCCTTCAATTGTTTGGCGACGGCTTCCACAAGCGGGAAATTCACCATGTAACTCTGCTGACCCCCAAACTGGCCGGAACAGGGCTTGTCGGGATCGTTGAGCACCTTCAGGTCCGTACTTCCGGCATCAAAGCTGCTGAACCCCGCCGCGTCGGGAGCCAAGAGGCGTGTGGCTTCTTTCAAGGTCACAAAGGCGCCGATATTGACCGGGACGACGATCTGCTCATCGAAACGCCGGAGGAATTCCGTGATAGTTTTCCGATAGGGCACATCTTTCCAATCAACGGTCCGATACTCCCGTTCCCACACGAGATCATCGAAAAACGGGGGGAACCGCCTGAGTGTCTCCACATCCTTTGCATCAAACGCCCGCACAAACGCGGCCCAATCGTCGATCTTGGCATGAAGCGTATCGCTCAGGTTGGGACGCAGGAATTCTTCTTCCATGTCCCCGCCTTGCCGGCACATCAACTTGGCGGGCAAATCATTCCAGAGTTCGTTACAGATGATCCGATCCACCGTGCCGTCGGCAATGTCGGAGATCCGGTCGACGGTCGTACAAAGCGGCTCGATCCGGTCGCGATGCTGGACCAAGGAGGGAGACGCGACCGCCCTGTCCAGGAGAGACGGCTCCCAGTCCACCATCACATAACGGATCCGTGGATAAACCTGCCCTTGGTTGTCGAGCGTTCGGAGATGCGACAGGAAACAGGCCGCCAAGTTCCCGTTGCCGGGCCCCCACTCCATGACGGTCAGGGGGGACGAGTCCTTCCCGGCACTTGACGGTGACGCATCCCGTTTCACGACCCGCTCAAAATAATCACTGGCAAGGGCATGAGCCAGGCGGTAGTCGGCCGAGGCAAAGGTTTGATAGTAGTTCCGGATGAAGTCACTCCGGAACTTATAGAAGAGGTGATTGATGTGAACTTGCCATTGATCGACCGGCTTATAGTCACCGATCAACTGAGGAAGCGCATCTGCGTCTTGCAACATCGGCACACCCACATGAGGACAATGTTTTCAGAAATCGCGACGCGCGGCACCCTGATCGTCGTGGAACGAGCGTGGCACGGCGCAGTCCGAAATCTTAGCAGATGGCCTGAAACCGCCGCAATGGGTGGACGTTCCTCTGGCAGATCCGTCGAGGATTTCCAACCTGCCTGCCCAACTTGACAGTCTCCACCGGCCGGTGTACGAAATCATCATGCGCGCAGCAACTCGGTATCGTTCTGTCTTGCCGAGAAAATTTTTGGCCGGCGTCTTGCTGTGTCTTCCGACCCTATCGCCGGCGCTCGGAGAAGACATCCCGCTCACAAAGAATTCATCGATTTCCGAATTTCAGAACCGATCCGAGGACACCAGGCCGTATGACTTTGATGCTCCGCCGAAAGGCATGTTCAGAGACATCACCATGGCCGAAGGATTCGACGAGGAGATCGGAATCCACAGGACTCATGAAATCGTGCCGGTCAAACCTACGGACCATTTCACCGCCGAGTCGACGGGCATTTTCATCGTTTTTCAGCTGCACCAGCATTATCAAGCCTTTCAAATCTTCGGCCGGTGTTTTCCGGAGACCGTTGCAGGATTGAATCCCGACACGATGATCGGGCAAGACGCCATGTATATCGCACTCGAAGATGAGTCAGGATACCTTCGGCTTACCCCGCCGACCGGCGGGTGGAGACCCGGCCGCTACAAGGTTGAGATTCACGCCGGGGAGCAAGTCAACGAAATGTCCTTGATGGGCACCATGCGATTTACGGTCGTAGCGGACCTCAAGCCGTAACAACGGCGCGTGCGCCCGCCGCCTGTGTTCATCAGGACATCTCCCGAACTCTCCGTCGCGCCGATCTCGTGACCGGCGGCCCGCCCCTTCTGATCGTCACCCGGCTTTCACGCTGTCTCCTTCGCGATTTCTTCTATTCGAATTGGGTAACCGATTGCCTCCGTGCGGTTTGACGGTCTACGGAGCATTCTGTAGAATGTTGCCGTGATCGCGCTGTTCGCCATGTGTGTGCCGGCGTTCCACTCTACATGAGTGCCCCTCTTCCATGGGCTTCAGTCCTCGTCCCGGTCAAGGACGAGGTCGAGAACCTCACGCCCTTGACGGACGGGCTTCTCAAGGTCATGCATTCGCATCCTCTTTCACAGAGTCGGCCCTTCGAAATCATCTATATCGACGACGGGAGCACGGACGGAAGCAGCGAGCTCCTCGACCGATTGGCCGCCGAACACCGGGAAGTACGGACCTTCCATTTTGACCGCAATCATGGGAAAACCGCGGCTCTCGATGCGGCGTTCAAACAGTCATCAGGAGACATCATCGTTCATATCGACGCCGACCTCCAACAAGACAACGAGGATATCCTGTCGATGCTGCCGCTCACGGAACGGTATGATGTCGTATGCGGATGGAGGAAAGACCGTCAGGACAATCTCGTGCGGAAGCTTTCCTCCCGCATCGCCAACTTCATCAGAAATATTTTTACCCGCGACGGCATTCACGATACGGGTTGTCCCTTAAAGATCTTCCGCCGGCCCGTTTGTGAGAAGCTGTGCCTGTTTGAAGGCTTGCACCGCTTCTTTCCGGCACTGGCTCTCATGCACGGATTTACTATTACGGAAGTTCCGGTTCGGCATTATCCGCGCCTCCATGGAGTGTCAAAGTTCGGAGTCGGGAATCGGCTGTTCAAGAGCCTCTATGACTTGATTGCAGTCCGGTGGATGCACAGTCGCGTATTGCGATACCGCTTTCGCTCATCCCCGGTCACCAAGTAACCACACGGTTGCCATTTGTCGCTTGCCATGTCCAACGCCGAGGTCATCTGGATTGCAATCGGGTTCCTAGGCCAGGGCCTATTCTTCGGCCGGTGGGTCGTTCAGTGGATCGCTTCGGAGCGGACCGCGAAAAGTCAGGTCCCGATTGCGTTCTGGTACATGAGTCTCATCGGGGGGATGATTACTCTCGCCTATGCCATCTATCGAAAGGATCCCGTGTTCATCGCCGGTCAAGGCGTGGGATCGGTGGTCTATGTCAGAAATCTTATGTTGATTCATCGATCCAGCCAGGATCAAACCGCACAACACCCGTCCTCGGTCGGTAATTCCTGATCAACCCGTGTCACAGCACGAAGACTCTTCCGCAGAACCGATCCCGATGGCCAAACACCTGGTGAACCTTGCCCTCCTGTTGGCACTGGCGGGAATCCTTCTCTTCGTGGGGCTGGGTTCGATCGGCCTCACGGACCGGGACGAGGGTCGCAACGCGGAAGCCGGGCGGGAGATGCTGGAGACCGGTGATTGGATCACGCCGACGTTTAACTACGAACCTCGCTTCTATAAGCCGGCGCTCGTCTACTGGCTGATGAGCGGCTCATATTCCCTCTTTGGGGTCAACGAATTCGCCGCCAGGTTTCATTCCGCGCTGTTCGGCATCGCGCTCATTCTGGTCCAATACTGGTTCTCCGTATGCTGGCAAGCACCCAACATCGGACTCTTCAGCGCCCTCATGTTGCTGCTCAACATTGAGATGATCGGTTTAAACCGCATGGCCTTGACCGACAGCGTCTTGGTGTTCTTTACCACCACGGCTCAATTCGCATTCTGGGCCGGCCTTCACGGGACTGGGCGCCGATCTTGGATGTGGTGGTTCTATGCCGCGATGGGCATTGCGACGCTGGCCAAAGGGCCGGTGGGCTTTATCATTCCCCTCGTCACCATGACCCTCTATCTCACGTTCACGCGGCGGTGGGGGCAATTCTGGCGCGAGGGCCATCCTCTGCTCGGCACGGGCCTGTTCGTCCTTGTCACGCTTCCTTGGTACGGCACCATGTTGGCCATTCACGGCTCAGCGTACGTCACGATCGCCAAGGCCCAGACGGTGGGTCGCTTCATGGCCCCCATGGAGGGCCATGGCTTCGGTTTACTTTTCTATGTACCGGTGGTGCTGTTGGGATTCTTCCCCTGGAGCGCGCTTTTACCGATGTCGATGTACGGATGCCTCAAGGCATGGAAGGCGGCGCGCAGGACGGGAGCGTCCGCTCCACCGCCGGCGACCGCCGGCGCCGGAACCGCGTCTACTGAACTCGAGTTGTTCGCCAGCCTCTGGGTGATCGGGTCGTTTGTGTTCTTCACGCTCTCCTCGACAAAACTGCAACACTACATCGCACCCCTCTTCCCCGCGGCGGCGCTGCTGACTGCGACCTATTGGCACCGCAGCTTGGTCGACCCGGCCACCAAAGGGGTGCGCGCGGCAATTCACGTGATGATGGGTTTGGGCTTTCTGCTGGCGCTGGGCCTCTCCTCGATTCCGTGGATCTATTCCCGTTTCTCCGACAAGTTGCTGAAAGAGTTCCCCTCAGCGGGGCTTCTTGATCCCAGCGCCTGGGACGCCGGCCCCTATGCCGCCGCGCTGGTCTTGCTGATCGGAATGGCGATGGTGGGCTATTGGGGTCTGAACGAACAACGTCGTGCCGGAGCATTCTGGGCGGCAGGAGGGACGTTGGCCCTCGTGGTATTGATCACCATCAGACTCAGCCTCCCGCTCATGAACCACTATTTCGTCTCACCTCCGCAGGAACTCGCTTATGCCGCGGGGGTCAATTTGCAGCCGTCCGACCATTTTGTCGTCTATGGGTCCACCAGACCTTCGACTATCTTCTATGCGAGGCGACAGGCCGTGTTCATTCCCTTCGGCGAAGAAGAGACGATCCGCCTCACGTTGGCCAAGCCGGACCGAACCATGGTCTTGCTGCCGGAACGCTTTCGATCCAACCTTCCCAAAGAAGCAGATCAATTGGTCCCCCTTTTACGGCGTCACGGCTATGTCCTGCTGGCCAATCAACCGATGGTGACCATTCCTGAAGGAACAGCGCCCCCGCCCGCCCGTCTTTCTCCCCATTAAGAAGCCTTACGACAGCGGCAACAGCCCTCTCATCGCCTGACTCGCCCACAGTCCAAGAATGACGAGGAGACAAAAGACCGCGTCTTGAGCCCCCACCCGATCACCGGCCCTGTCGCCAGTCACAGACAGTGAATCGACATCCCTGGGGCGGATCCAAGCAGCCATGCAGACACACAGCGCCGCCGCCGCCATCAAGGCGGATCCGGTGGCCATGACCACTCCCATTCCCGCCAGCTCTTTACACGTCTGCTTCGAAAGATGTCGGATCGGCATCAGTCCGAGGGCGAGCCATCCATAACCGATCAGTGAGAGTATCGTCACAAAAAATCCGGCAAGCACCAGTTGCGATCCGGCCCATTGCACCGGCGAAGCATGGCCAGCCACCCATATCGCAGCCGACACCCCGACGCAGACGGGTGCCAGGGAAGCCAGCCCGCATCCGAGTGACAATCGCCAACGACGCCAGGGATGGCCTGATACCACACCAACCAACCAACCGAGCGCCGCACCGCCCACCGTGTCGGTGAGAAAATGCGAACCGCGAAGAATTCGGCTCGCGGCAATGGCCACCGCCATTCCGATGAAAATCCACCGCCCCTTGGGGAACCTGATGGCAAGAACAGCGGCAATCGCCATCGCCAGCATGGCGTGTCCGGACGGAAACGAATCCCATCCACTGCCGCCGAAGGGAGAAAGATCGACCGCGCCGGTATGGATGAACTTCGGACGGGGTCTGCCAACCACATGTTTGAGCAGGTTGCTCAACACCGCGACAATGCCGTGAGCCGCCAGGGTCTGCCACCCCGCGAGCTTCACGTCCGCACGTTTCAGCCAGACGCCGGCCAGCAAGAGCAGCAGGCTGAGCGCTATCATGCAGTCACCCTTGCCGATCCGATCACCGATGTCACTGAAATACGCCAACCAGAGGTTCGGAAGATACCCCACGGGGTGATACAACGACCTCACAAACTTTGTCAGCGGAATGTCGAGTTCGAGCAAATTCAGGATGGCCAGCACAACAGCCGCACATGAGCAGGCTGCGGATGCGAGAACAAATCCGGTCGAATCGGCAGCCGATGGTCTTGCCGACGTGTCCGCCGTCACACCATGCCTCGTCGCCGGCTCGTCAGGGCACCCATTCCGCCAAGTATACGTTGAATTCTCCCGGCTGCTTGGCGTGACGGTCTGATACCCAGACCAAGCGTTTTCCGTCGGGAGAGAACATGGGAAAACTGTTGAACTGCCCTTCGAACGTCAACCGCTCCAATCCTGTTCCGTCATCACCAACCAGGTACAGATGAAAACTCGGCCTGCCTCCGTCCCCTCGTGTCTCCACGTTCGAGGAAAAGATAATGCGTTTGCCGTCCGGATGGAAGAACGGGGAAAAGTTGGAAGCACCGTTGGACGTGACCTGTTGCTTTCCGCTTCCGTCGGCGTTCATTACCGCGATTTCGAGTTGTCCGGGCTCGACCAACCGTTGATCAAGCAGTTCTTTGTACCGGGCCACCTCAGCCGGTTCCGTCGGATGTGACGCACGGTAGACGATCCGTTTGCTGTCCGGAGAAAAGAACGCTCCGCCGTCATATCCCACTTCATCCGTCAATCGGCGAGGTTTGGTCCCGTCGAGGTTCATGGCGTACAGATCAAGATCCCCGTCCCTCACTGAGGTCCAGACGATGGTCTTGCCGTCCGGGGACACGGTTGCCTCTGCATCGTAGCCAGGCGAGGTCGTCAGCCGCTGCATCTCCTGGCCGTCGATGCGGACCGCGTACAGATCGTAATCATCCAGCGCCCACCGATACGCTCCGTCGCGCTTCGGCTTGGCCGGGCAATTCGGACCGGAGGCATGCGTGGAAGAAAAGAGGACCCTGCGATCGCCAGGGAAAAAGTACCCGCAGGTCGTTGCGCCGGTACCCGTGCTCACCAACCGGATCGTCTGACTCTCCAGATCCATGACGTACATCTGATAACAGTTCAGCCCGGCTTCCGCCGGACGCAAGGTCGCGGCAAATGATTCCCGGGTCCAATTATTTGTGGACTGGAAGATCAGTTTCGTGCCGTCGAACGAAAAATAGGCCTCGGCATTTTGGCGTCCGAACGTCAGCTGTCTGATGTTTTTGAGATGTCGCTCCGCTCCCGCTGGACTGTGTTTCAGCTCGGAGGGCTTCCGCTCCTGAGCGGCACTCGTGAGGCCACAGGAAATGAGAATCAGCACGGTCGCTACGCCGCTACCGAATGACAGGTACCGCATCAATCGCCACCTCCATTTGCTCGCCAGCCTCGCGCTCGCCCGGCCATTCTCCTCGCGAGACGACTGATCCGTTCTTGAACACCACAACGCTGTTCCAACCATAGAAAAACAGCAGCCGAGAGACCGAGGCCGCTGCCTCGGGAGTTGCCGAATAGAAGAGAGAAAGAACGCTGCCCGGCCGGTCAGCGCGATGGCATGTGGCGATGACCGCCGTTCCCGGCCCATCATAGTCGCTCCCTTCTATCGCAATCCCCGACTCGGTCAGACGGACTCGTGTTCCGCAATGCGTCGCTAACAACGGTTGGATAATCTCTCGCTTCCCGTCATGACCCAAAAGCAACACCGACCCCTCGGGCGGAATCTGCGCGGCCTCCGCGTTCGGAATGATTGCGGCGCGATCAGAGATTCCCTTGCGACCTTCCTGAGCCTCGATGCGCGCCACCAGTTCTCGATACGGGTGAGAGGGCGGAATGGAACCGGCGAGCATGACCGTCCGGCGTATGTCGGTGACATAGTGATTCAACGTGGGCGGCAGGGACTGCCGCGGGATCCTCCGAATCAGCAAAGAGTCCGGATCAAGACGCACGTCCACAGGACGATTCGGCAATCGAACAGTGGCGGAGTGGGCCGCATCCGTCATGTGCACCGTAAGCGGATGTTCCAGCCCATTATCCATTCGAACCCGAATCTGGACGGGAAACCTGAACAAAGGCTCGGCTTGGGTGATGCCGATATCAAGGTCAAATGCGGCACCGCCGTCGACTGGCCGTGCGACTGCCCGACTGAGAGAGGGCGCCGGCACACCCCCACGTTCAATCCATTGCCGAAAAAACCAGCCGAGGTCACGGCCGCTGGTTTCATTGAAGACGAGCAGTAGATCGTGCCATTCCGCGTGCCGCCCCAGATAGTTTGAAATCAGGGTCTGTACCCCCTTCCAAAATGCCTGATCTCCGACCTCTTGTCGTAAAAGATGGAACGCCATCGCGGTCTTTTGGTATCCGATCGCGTTGTCGCGCTCGTCATGCTTCTGCATGAACCGGCCCACAGGATAGTCGCGATCGGGCGGCACGTGCAGATTATACGACCGGACGAACAGACGCCGCTGATCACGAGCCTGGAACGATTCGCTCGTCAGTTCGTACCAATAGTAATTGGCCACATAGGTGGTCAGTCCCTCAACCCAGTTCCCCGTGTCCGTTCGGTTGAACACACCGTTGCCGATCCAAGAATGAACGATCTCATGACCAAGGGCATAGGGCTGGACATAGTGCCGCTTGATAATGGCGCTGCCGAGCAGGGTGAATGAGGGCATGCCCAAACCGCTCGCGAAGAAATTCTCGACGACGGCAAACGTCTCAAAGGGATAGGGCCCCAGCACTCCGACATACGCATCCAGATACCGGCTGGTGGCGTCCAGATATTCGTCCGCAAGATGCGCGTCTTCGGGAAATAGGTAGGTTGCCAGCCTCACGGGTTGGCCACTCGTTGCGACCCAAGAGCGCTCTTTGACGACGAATCGATTGGCGACGAGCGTCAGGGCTTCGCTTGGCCTGGTCGGATCGCACTCTATCAGCGCCATGTCCGACTGACGGCATTGATCCGGCGAGCAGGCAGTCGTCCGGCGCACTGCCGCTTGCGTGACGGCCGTCCAACTCTTTGGCAATGCGACACGAAGCGCGTACGAACTCAGAGACCCCTGACTATCCGGGTACCATTGGCTCTCACTGCTGAGATAGACACCTTCAGGCCCGATATGGCCGGCCGTCTCGCTCGGGGTCACAAAACGCAGGTGGCGCGGCTCCCTCGGCGGATCGTTGACGACGCCCTGATAGGTGATCACAAGTGTCGTGGTCGCATTCTCGCCCATGCCGTCGGGCAACGGAATGACCACTTGCTGGGACTGTGGCGCGGCCACGTCGCGTTCAATTGTGAATGGGAGCGCCCGATCGAGTCCATGCCCCGTCGAATCATCCGATCCCTCGGCAACGCGCTGGACGACGAGCGTCGAGGCCAATGACAAACGAACCACGGCTTGTTTTCCAGGACGGACAAGCGTGATGCGGTCTCGACCGATCAGTTCGTGGCTTTCCGGGTAGAGTTGCACGAACAGATCATGGCGCTGAACACTTGTCACCTGAGACGGATGGAGGGGTTCTTCGCACAGACTGCGTTCTGCTTGGAAAATCGTTGCGGCGAGAAGAGCGAGCGCGAAAAGGAGCGCCTTGCCAGTGAGCATTCGGGAGGTTTTAGCATTCGCGGCAGACAAGCACAAGCTGGATGACCGAAAGCATTCTCTCAAGATCAACCGGTTTGGTGAGAACCTCCTGTGGATGGAGCGACCATGCTTCTTCGAGAACTTCCTCGTCGTGACTGCCGGTAATGATAATGACGGCGCCGCCGAATTCCTTCTGGCGAAGCCGACGCATCATTTCAACGCCGCTCATTCCTGGCAGGAACAGATCGAGCAAGATCAAATCAGGAGGAGCTTGGTCGACCATCGAGAGGGCGGCTGTCGCACTCTTTACTCCGAGAGCCCGATATCCTCGAAGGCTCAAGAACTGCACCAGCAATTCCCTCACTAGCTGCTCATCGTCGACGACCAACACCGTTTCGCCGATATCGGTTGCTGTGCCTGCCGACGGAACAAGCGAACTATCCGAAACCGACTTCATGGGCTGCTGCACGACGCGATTGACGCCTTCGACGAGAACGTCCAATGAGAGACCCTTGCGCAAGAAGTCCGTGACGCGCAGCGATCGAGCCTGATTTTCCTGGATTTCCGTCGCACCTCCTCCAAGAATAATGACGGGTGCCTGCGGATCCATGGCCCGGATCTCCTTCAAGGTCATGAGCCCATCCATGCCGGGCATCCGCAGATCCAAAATGGTGACTCGTGGTCCGTGTTCACGAAAAAGGGCCAGCCCCTCTATGCCGTTGGTCGCCGTATGGACTTCATACCCGTGACGGGCAAAGACAGCCTGAAGGAGATCACAGTTCATACGATCGTCGTCGATGATCAGAAGCTTGACCATGTGCCGGGCCCCTCAGCAAGTGTAGAGCGACTGCTACCTATACGAGCGTACCATCAGCCTGTGACGTCCAAAAGCAAATGATGGAATCTGGGCGGGCTACTGAGGCGTGCCGATAAGCGCATCCACAAAGGGCTCCGGGTGGAAATCCTGAAGGTCCTCCGCCGACTCACCGACTCCGATCAGCCGAACCGGCAACTTCAGTTCGTCGGCGATGGCGACGACGATTCCCCCGCGAGCCGTGCCGTCTAATTTGGTTAACACAAGGCCGGTGATTCCGACTGCCTGATTGAACTGGCGGGCCTGGACAAGAGCATTCTGCCCAACCGTCGCATCGATCACTAACAGCACCTCCTGGGGGGCTTCCGGCATGCCCTGTTTCAATACACGGCTGATCTTCCTCAGCTCATCCATGAGATTCGATTTCGTATGAAGACGGCCGGCGGTGTCGATCAGAACGACATCTGCATTGCGTGCCTTAGCGGCCATCAAACCATCGAATGCCACGGCCGCCGGGTCCGCACCGTGACGATGACTGACGAACTCGGCGCCGATGCGGTCTGACCAGACCTTCAGCTGATCGATAGCGGCAGCGCGAAACGTATCGGCCGCGACCAGAACAGGTTTCAAGCCTCCATTGACGAGCCGTTGCGCGATCTTGGCCAGTGTCGTGGTCTTGCCTACTCCATTCACGCCCACGGCTAAAATGACGAATGGCTTGCTTCCCCGGGTAATGAGATCGTCGAGCGTGGGACCTGTCGCAGGAGCGAGTGCCTGCAGCAAGGTCTGCTTCAAGACGGTCTGAACCGTGTGGCTTTGGGACGCGTTCGTGCCGAGAAGTCCCTGCCTGAGATGATCCATGGTGCGGGTCACGACCGGCGAGCCCAGATCAGAAAGGATTAATGCCGTCTCCAACTCTTCAAGCAATGCCGGATCTGCCGACCGCCTCAAGAGCTTGTCCAGTGAACCGCGAACAGCCGAGCGGGTACGAGTTAGTCCTTTATTGAGTCGTTGAATCCATCCCATAGGTCACTCTCAGCGCTTGCTTGCCAATTTGATGAAAGAGGGGAACACGCCCACTTGCTGCAGAAGAATGCGTTCCCGCCAGCGCATGCGCCTCGCTTCTTTCTCACTCGCTTCGTGATCATATCCGCACAGGTGCAGAATCCCGTGAATGAGCAAAACGGCCATTTCCTCCCCCAGAGATCTGCTTGCTGCACGTGCCTGTCGAATCGCGGTCGGCATGGCAATGACCACATCGCCGAGCGGTGAGGCATTCATGCGCATACGAATGGGAAGATGGGCGTCCCTGAACGCAAATGCCAGTACGTCCGTGGTTCTGTCTTTATGCCGGTACTGGCGATTCAATCGGCGCATCCTTTGATCGCCGACGAATGTCACGCTCATGTCAGAATCCTGCTCGCCCACGGCCGATAAAATTGCCAAGGCGAATTTCACGACCGAGACTGGATTCACCTTTGGGATCCGAGTTCGGATTTCCACGAACACGGACATTAATGCGGTTGTCCCACTGAGGACTTGGGAGAAGGTTGAGTCGTAGGGGGTGGCGACGATCTCGGGTGGGAGGAAGGAGGAGGTCGCCGGCCTTGAGGCGAGGCCGTCGGGTCCTGAATCCCTTCCTGATGCTGGTGCTGATCGTAGGCCTTGATGATATCCTGCACGAGCTTGTGCCTGACGACGTCCCTTTCGTCGAAATAAATGAATCGAATGCCCTCGACCTCGCTAAGAATATCGCGGACCTCAATGAGTCCAGAGACCCGTTCAGGCGGTAAATCTATCTGGGTAATATCTCCCGTTACGACCGCTTTAGAGCTGAACCCAAGCCGAGTCAGGAACATCTTCATCTGTTCGGCGGTTGCATTCTGGGCCTCGTCGAGAATGACGAAGGAGTCATTCAGCGTACGACCTCGCATGAATGCCAAGGGCGCGATCTCAATGTCGCCTCGCTCGATCGCTCTCGTCGCTCGTTCCATATCCATCATATCGAACAACGCGTCGTAGAGTGGTCGCAAGTATGGATTAACCTTCGCATACATGTCTCCGGGAAGAAAGCCGAGCTTCTCGCCGGCCTCCACCGCAGGCCGTGCCAAGATGATCCGGCTGACCTGACGCTTCATCAACGCACTCACGGCCATGGCCATCGCCAGGTACGTCTTGCCTGTGCCGGCCGGTCCGATTCCGATCACAATGTCGTGAGTTTCGATCGCTTCGATGTAAGACTTTTGAGTTGGAGTCTTTGGAGCAACAAAGCGCTTTTTCGTGACAATGGTCGTGGCTGTAGACAAGAGCTCTTTGAGTGGAGCGTCGGGGCTTTGCTTCAGCGCAGAGAGCGCATGCGCAATGTCCTCGGGCTGAAGAACCATGCCCTCGCTTGCGAGGGCTGCAAGCTCAGTCAGAACTCGCTCGGCGTGGCGGGTGGCATCTGGAGATCCATCAACCGTGAGTTCCTCACCGCGCGCCGAAAGGCGCACGCCGAGGTCATCTTCGATCAGCTTGAGGTGTCGGTCATGGTGACCGAACAGGACAGCGGTATTGGTGCCTTCTCGCAGCTTAAGTTTTTTCACACAATGGACTAGGGTAGAAACATTCGTATTTTGATTCTAGCAGAGTGCCGAGGGAGGTGACAACCAGCCACACCTGGACCGGACGAAAGATGGGGCCTTACGATTTCGCTTGTGCTTTTGGAGAAATGTCGAACTCCTGAAATGCCCACCCCTGATGGTCATCTCTTGCCATAACCTTTACCCGGAAGACCCCCTGGGCAGAAGGTGGGATAGACCAGCGAAGCTGACCGGTTTTTTCGTTGATGGTCATTCCCGGCGGAGCGGAGTCCAGCGAGAACGTAACGGGATCGTTTTCCGGATCATTCGCGGAAACTTGATATTGGAACTCACCTTCAGCAACGACAGGTGACGCGAGGGACGTAAATTTCGGAGGCCTGTTTGATATCGTCACAGACGGTGAACGAGCTTCTTTTCCCTCTCCCCCCTGGTCATGCGGAGTAACCCAAACGCTCACCGTATCTCCTCGAGAAAATCCGGCGCTGTCGAGTACATTTTGTTCGCCGGTTACCACCACTTGATCATTACGACGCCATGTATAGTTGTACTTGACGGCATCACCGTCGAGGTCGGCCCCCTCCAACTCCGCATGGATAATCTCTCCGACTTTAGGCTCTTGAGGTTCAAGGGCAACTGTCTGAATTATCGGAGGTGTATTTCCTACCAACACCTCCGAGCTACGAAGAGATGAGCCCGCGACTTTTCCATCGTGCGGAGTCGCCTCGACACTAACCCGATCACCCCGTTTCAGCCGCATGGGACTGAGCGTCGCTGAAGATTCCCCCGATGCCTCCGCACCATTCACAAACCAACGAAATCGCACAGCCACTTCGTCCTGGTTCGGGTCTTGAGTTTCAGCGACCGCGGTGACGATACCGTGACGAATGATTGGATTTGGAACGATAGTGATTGAGTGCATGCTGGGTGGATCGTTGCCAGCAGCAGTGCTTCCAGCATAGCGCTCTTCGGACGTGCATCCGAGGTCCAAGAGCAGCACCCCAATCGTCAAACCTCCCAATATCCGATACACAACAATCCTCTGCTGGTTTATTTGTTCAGTTCATGCGGCTCATATCTCTTGCCATCTAATCACGTTGACTTATCCATGACAGATACCGGCTTGCGACTGTCGTGGCAGTCCCTGCATTGACGCAATTGATGGCACCGGTGCTGGATTGCGAACAGCCCTTCACACCACTCAAGCTACCGGTGCCAGATGAACCGTCACCTTGGCTTCCCAAGTGAATGGCAACGGTAGTGGCCAACCCCTCACCAAGACTTGTCTTGTTGTTGATATTTTGTCCGCTCAACCCGACAACCGGTGAGCTATACGGTCCACCGGTTACGTAATAGAGTGCATAGAGATTGCTCGAGCCCGCCGCCACGCAGACATCATTGCTCGGCAGAAATGTGGGGAAAAATACAATCCCGCCAAGGATGACCGGGTTCGCCACTGATCGTTCGCTTGGCCCGCTAGCTGGCACCGTCAGCTTGGTGAACCAGCCCTTCTTGCTTTGGACCAGTGAAATCAGGGACCCATACGTTCCACCGGTCGCCATCGCTGGGACACTCGTAACCTGTTGTGTCGTGGTACCGTCACAAGTCCCATTGCCGAGTTGGCAAATAGTCGCCGTTGACATGTCAATCAACTCGTTGTTCAGGCTGTCGTCAATACGACAGCCGGTGATGGTCGCGTCATTACATCCCCCTGAGCCCTGCAGAACCGGATCTTTGACGCCTACGAGGAACTGAACGGAGACATCGACCTTATCGCCGGTTCCACTCAACTGGGTATAGTATCGACCGCTTCCTGCGAAGACCCAAGTGTTACCCGTCTCGTCCAATGCAAGGCCAGGGGCCTGAGGCAAAGGGCCCAATGTATTTTTTGTGGATCCGGTGGCGTTCTTGAATTGGTAGAGGATCTCTGACGGAGCTCTCGTTGGCGCAGGAGACGTTCCACCTGATGGCACGCCCCACAAAGAGGGACTCGTATTGCAGACCGGAGTGGAGGCCTTCCAACAACCGGTCGTCAAGCGAAGCAACTTCCCTTCCCACGGTGAAGCGCTGATGATTTTCCCGCCATAGATGGCGTCAGTCCGATAATCCAAGTCTCTGTCTATCGTCGACAAATCTCCGATAAATGAATTGGGCGGACTGGACAAAGTTCCGCCGGCATCAAAAGCCGTCACAGTCGTCGAAGCCGCCGAGGTGATTCTATCTTTGAGATTGACGGCATACATCCTTGCCACCTGCCCAACACCGGCATCGTAACTGGTCGCTCCTGATCCGAATATGGCAAACCATTTGGCATCGCTGTCCTGCGTCTTGTCGCCTCCCAATGGACGAACCCGGACCACGCTCGGATAACTCATGGTCAGGCCAAGATTCGTATCGGAATAACTCCAAAGGAGCTTCGGCAATTTTTCAGGGTTGGTGACGTCCAACACGAAGTATGCGCTGAAGAACGTCCGCGCAGCGTCCACCGTGGAGTCATTGTTGAAATCTGCCGCGAAGGTCATCGGCGTAGCCTGACCCCCGGTGCAATTTCCGCAACTCCCTCCCATTCGGAACCCGCCGATGAGAATTGTTCCCCATCCATTGGGATGATCTGCATCCGGGGTGAAGATCCTCGCATCCGTCACCTTCGGCTTCAGATCGACATAGTACACGTGTGTATAATTTGGATCTGCCAGCCATCTCAGATGCGGCAACAGTTCTTGCGGAATAAACGACCATAATTCGTCGCCACGAACCGTACCTCGACCGTCTGTAGTCGCCGCATTTGAAAACCATCCATGCTCGATTTTCCCGGCAGGTGCGGTCCCGCTGGTATCATCGCCTTTATGATAAAACCCTACGTTGAACGCGTGGAGCATGCCGTCGTTTGCTCCCAGATAGGCAACCTGGCGGCGCCCCTTGTACTGCTGGAAAAAAGTCGTGTAGGACGCATCGCCATACAACACGTCGTACCGCTCCTTCGGATCCCCGACGACAACAGGCGTCGAATAGACGGAGTCGCCAAGTTTCCACACCATCGAGGTCGGAACACTGCTGTCGTTTTTCACCGTCAACGTACGATCGCGAAGGCCCGTGATTTGGCTACCACGAATAAAATTGATGATGTTGGCGCCAGTCATGGCCGTTGGAGCGCCACTGAGATTGAGGTAGCCAGCAATCTTGCTCTGGTTGCTGGTGTCGAATGAAATGAACTCGCCTGCAGCTGCTGAAGACGCAGCACTACTCACGACTTTGTCATTGTCCAGGTCCACCCAGGTATAGATGTATCGATTCGCGGGTGGCATGATGGCCAGACGACGGCCTCCTTCCCAAATGGGGTTGATATCGGTGATGACCTTGTCGCATTGATGAGGTGAGTCGTCGCAAAATGCAGTGTCAAGGATGCCGTCAGGGGGCACTGTTGTATCTCTGGTCGGATCGGCTTTACCGTCACCATTCGAATCGACAAATATATCCACAGCCAGGCGGTCGTTGATGACATCGTAGCGAGTTACAACAATGCGATCCTCGCTGAGAACCAAGCGGCCGTCGCCGTTCGTGTCTTCGCGGAGATTTCCATAGGTATCTACGAAGAGGCCGTGCACATAACCAGCATATTTGACCTCGCGAGTACCTTCGAACTGAGTGGGATAGAAATAGGATTGATAGAGTGCGCCTTCGCCGCTCGTTGAGGACGACAAGACCGACGCAGCAGTACCAGATGACGTTTGATTCAGAATCGCCGCGAAGGCGGCGGCCAGCTTACCCTCGAGTTCCAGAGGATTTTGCGCATAAAAGTAGGTGTCCGGCATTCCATCGCCGTCTGCGTCCCATTCCGATGTCTTGTCTGGAAGGTTATACCCCGTCGTAGCAGGCTTATCGCTATCTTTGAATCCTCCGTACTTAGCTGCGTACCAGAGAGGATCTTTCAGGAGGCCGGCATTTGAGCCATTCGCGGTGAAAGTTCGTTCCACCCAAATGTTCGTATACGGAGCTGTTGTGTCCGATGTCCACCCCCCTGTCGTATTGTACCGCTGGCACTCAAGACCGTTTCCCGCACCGGTGGGGATACTTCCACCGCACCGGATATCGTAGTATTCGCCGGCACCAGTGAGAATATTATTGAGAGTCGCCGCCGGCGTTGTCGCACTGTGACCTGTCGCGCTCACTCCGTTGATGTAGAAACCGGCCCAGTTGCCGTTCCCGGCATTGGAATATATCGGCTTCGTCTTGACCGTAATGGTTGTAGACCCATTCGTCTTCACATACAGCCGATACCGAATGTCCAGATCGTAGTCTCCTCCATAAGTTGCATCGTCCCACATGATTTCGTAGCACGAGGTATAGCCATTCCCAACTTCGGTCGTCCAATCTGCATCATTCGTGCAGATATCGAATGCTACGAGTTGTCCCTTGTTTCCTCCGGTTCCCGCCGAACTTGACCAGGCGCCTTGACCGGCAGTTGTACATCCGTTATAGCGATTCGAATCACTAGCCGGCGCGCCCCCGGATGCTGCTGGACAACCACTGTGAAAAGCCGGGGTCAGCTGAACCTTATTGGCCCCCACGGCAAATTCCAACACAGGGACGGGTGCACTGGCTACTACGGCGTACGTCGTAATGTTCTGTTTCACTATATTGGATGTGTCATTTCCAAGGGCGCCGCGAAGGTCCGTCGTTTTCGCATAATGGGCCAGAATTGGAAGGTAGTAGGATCCATATTTGTTCGGCTCTTCAGGGCACAGACCCCGGATATTGAGGAACGTCGTCGTTGCCTTGGCTGAGCAGATGCTGTTCGCTGAACCGCCATTGACCTCACCGATGAAGACAGAGCTGATCGGATCCAGCGTGTCCATCGAAGAAGCAGTCAGTAGTGTCGAGAGGCTAAGCCCTGTATCGTTTGTGGTAGGGGTGACCTGATTGGGAGCTGAAGTCCAAGCCTGCGCACCTGGAAGCTGGTCGGAGTCGTGAGACGGGAAGGCATCACCGAACATCAAGACAAAGGGTTTTGCGCAATACTCACAAATAGCCGGCGATCCCGTATATGGATCGCCATATCCATTGTTGGCTTCGACCGGGAAGCTGTTTGACGCGAACGTGCCGTTTCCAATGGCATAGCTCGTAATGCTGTTATCGGGACCATTGCCGGAGGTTTTATAAAACTGTGTGGTCGCATCGCCGGACCCTGAGAGGCCTCTGAAGTAGCGGATTGCTTCATAGAACATTTCCGCGAAGGGCTCTCCCCAACTCCTGCAATTGCTTTCGGTGGGAATGCCTCCATCAACACTGCATGTTCCATCATTCCCACCGGCAGAATAATTATTACTACCGAAATTGTATCCAACGATCCGGAACATATCGATCGTCTTGATGACCTTTGAAGTTCCAAGGATCTGTCCTGTTCGTTTGTTGATCTCTTGCGTGTACAGATCCGTGGCCTTGCTGCGGAGCACACCTCCGCTGAAATTTCTCTCGTAGCTGCCGGACATCAAACCGAATCGCATGGTCACTGTGTCGTCAGCGGTCCCGACACTTCCATTGGAGTTCACCGACATGCGCTGGATCAAACCCTGCGGCTTATACGTATAAATATTGGTCGGAGTGGGCGTGTTGTTGTCGTAATATGTGTCGCAATTTGCTTCGAGTCCTATGGTCCAGTCACATACCTTTACTGCAACACGATAGGTCGCCTTAAGCTCTCCCCCAAACACTCCGGCTCCGTTAGCCGTCCGCTCGCACTGTCGCACCTCAGTACTGTCAGCATCTGGCCAATTTCCGTCCAACACCATCATGTACCCGACGGTTTCACCGCTTGCACTGTTGGTATTGCAGATCGTCACGGCTCCCGAGACGATTCCCAGCGCCGCCGTCGGAACCAGCGAACTTAGGTTGCTGCCTGCATAGGGTTTCGCCCAGGAGTGGGCATCACGGGGAGTAATGGTTCGTCCCAAGACTGTCAGGCCATTGTTTCCACTCATCGCCGACGTCGAAGTACCGGCGTCATCTACGATGCGCATTCCTCCGTAGAGCACCTTCCGAATAATGTCGATCCGGGCCATTGTCGCCCAGTTGAGAAAATTTCCGCTCCATTTGGCTGAGCAGAAGTGGCTATAGGTTCCGGTACCAGCAACAGCCGGGTTGAAACGTCCCGTACCGCCAAACCCAGTCCCTCCCGAGTAGTCGTAACATTTCTTCGGGTCGAAATAGCCAACATAATCGATGTTGTCCTTGTAGGTCGTGTCGACTGCGGCATCTCCACCAGGCTTTCCATTGTCCAGATCGACGATATCGTTATACCCCTTGAAGAAAAGCCGGTGATCCTTTGTCATCATCAGCATGACGGCAGGAGGAACCGTTTTTGTGATAAACGGCGGATAGGCCGTGTAGTTGTTCATGGTGACTTGCGCGACGGCAGAATGGTGAACGATGCCGCCTGCAATGGCCATCAGGAGAGCTAACATCAGCTTGTTCATGATCCTACCCCTCCCCATTCCAGCTACAACTTTCTCTGGCAGGTTTCGCCCGTCAGCGTGCAGGCATAGACTCCTACGATCCGACTCTCTGTTCCAGTCGCGGCCAACGTGGCTCGGCAATCAACGCGGTAGAGCACATCGACGCCTCCACCGGCACTCCCCGATCCCGCTCCTTCATAGCCTGCGGCGAACTGCATGCCGGATCCCGCCTTCGCCTGTAAGTACAGACGGTCGATGTCGCCTCGCACGGTGTACCCATTGATTGTCTGACTGTAGTCCGGCCCCGAAGCTCCTGACCCAGTTACTGTATCCGCGTGATTGTCGGCTTGACCGTTTATTTCCATTGAAAGGGACGGATTAGCTGCTGTCTCCGCTCCGGTCGGAACCGGCCCGCTAGAACTGACAACCGCCGCCGGCACCGATCCGTTCTCGATGGTCTGCTGGATGATCTTTACCGATGAACTGAGACAAGACTCGGCAGCATCCGCAGCGACTTCCGTCGTTCGCTGGAATCCTGCAATTCGATTTTCGAGTCCTGTGACCGTCATGGCGGCGATACCCAATACCGTCAGGATGAGCATGAGGATCATGACCATCAAGAAGGCCACGCCATGCTCATTCCTGACCATGTGACCGTTTGTCTCATCGACTGGCATGCTGACTCCTGGTCTCGATTTATTGCTCGACATTTCGAGCATCGACCGTCCTCGTCAACTGACGGCGTCTAAATTGTTGATACGTGGAGGCAACATACCCAGGATCTGCAGAGTGAATGTGATCGCTAATCGTCAGAGGACCTGCCGTTAACACGCCGGCCTGCTGTGCCTCACCAAGGCCCTGATCCCGGACTGATTGTCTGGCAACGACGTTGACCTGCACCATTCTGATGGTGGCTGGATCGAAGGTGAGAGGAGACCAGACTCTATTGGTCTGCCAGTCTCCGACATCGAACGTATTGTTCGCGTTCCAGTCGTCAATAACCCCGTCCGGCACGCCTGTCTTGATGGCACCGTTGCAGCCGTCACAAGCGAGCGCGAACTGAATATCCTCGACGCCGTCGACAATATTTGTTACGGAAGGCGCCGCCGTTCCCGTGTCCACAGTTCGAAGGAGGCATGGGCTGGAAGTGCCGCACGCCGTTGAAGTTTGTCCGATCGAGTAGGTTATACACTGCAACAGATAGACTTGGGTCCCTGCCGGAAATGTCACTGGCAAGTTGAACCCACTGCTAAAGTTGACGGCAGATCCGCTGCTGGTCGAGACCTGCGCGGTCAGGACCCCTCCTACGGACACATACGCACCCGTGCCGTTCACCATGCCCTCGGTTTGCATCTCTGAAACTGCGGTTCCGTTGAGGGTGATGGCGGTGAAGGAACTGGCCGGTGCGACAGGGACGGCCTGGGAAAGAGTCCATCCGGGATTGGTTCGAGGAACGATCAGGGAAAGCGTGTCCGGGCCATCGTCGTTCGGGAGAGCGGATGGTGTCGAGATTTTATCAACAGGTCTGATCGCCAAGCTTGTGCCTCCGGAGGCACAGTTACCCGCGGTACCTCCCACGGGCACATTGGGGGATAGTGGCATTCGGAATCCGGCCAGCTTGATGTCGCGCGCGATCAATTCCATGGCCAATCTGGCATTCTGCTGCGTACCCGCCGCTTGTTCGTTGGCTTTTGTGGACTTATCCGTAGTCGTGAGCACTGTGAAGCCGGCCGTCACAATGATGCTCGTCACGGCCAGGGCAATCATCAGCTCCACCAGTGTGATGCCATGCTGAGAGTACATTCGGCGCTCAGTGTCCATATTGACGATGTCCTTGCCTTATTCCGGAGCGACGACAGTCACCAAGGTAATGCTCTTTGGCATAAGGGACGCGCTTCCGATGTTCGAGTTGGCCATCCAGTCCAGCCTCACGGTAACCGTGCTGCGCGTGAGCCCAAGCGGATCCAACGCAGGAGGGGCCGGATTCAAGACTACGGTTCCGGCGATATTGCTGAGACCAGAATTGAGCAACAAGGTTCGCCACTGGACACAATCGCCGTTCGCCATCACGTTCACAGTCGACGCCGGACACGTCGTGACCGCGGAACTCACGTTTATGTTGTGATAGGCAGTAACGTTACGGCGGTTGAATTGAATCCGCTCGACCATGTCGGCGGCAAGATTGCTCACACGGGTCATCTCATTTCCATTTATGTTCCTCTTTAACGACATGGCTTGCATTCCTGATAAGGCAAGCAAGCCGACGGCTAAGATCAGGGCCGCCACCATGCTCTCGATGAGAGTAAATCCCCACTCACTACCGTTTATGTCTCTCCTGGCCACACGCGTCTCCAATTCGGTTATCAGCATGACGCCTTTGCGCACCAACTCACCTTCCCGGACGGCAACACCAAGAGCGCGTAAACAAGCCCTCGTTCATTCTGTATCTGAATCGTTTGAGAAGCGGTCGCTGTACTCAATCCCATAGAAGAGAAGTTCACCGTCGCTGTACCTCCAGGAAGGGTCGTCACCCGCGGCATCAATGTGCGAGTGGGGAAAATCTGCTGCCCACCTGAGACACCGCTCACTTCTATGAGTGCCCCCGACAACTGGATCGTAACGGTCGCCTGCCTATTTCGATTCATCGCAACTAACTTCGCTAGATTCAGATCCCCGGAGACTTCACTCATAGCTTGTTTCAGCTGATAACGAGCCAACCATTCATTGATCGCGGGAACAGCAATAATCGAGGCAATGCCGATGATCGCCACCACAATCATCAATTCGACCATTGTGAAGCCCGCTTCTCTTCCGTTATTGCTATTGCTCATATCTGCACGATATTTGTGTAAGGACACCTCGAAAGGTCCCCACGGGGTTGAGCAAGCACTATGCCATTCGACAAATATGGCCAGTTCAATTCAAATGTTGGATTAATCAGCTTTTTTCGATCTGAAATAGTCAAAGCCACCATGTTGGGGCAGACAAATTTCGTCATGGAGGTTCTGATTTTGCGCCCACTCAAACCGTCAAAAGTTGCTGGCGGAGTGGTGCAATGTGCCCTGAAGGTACTACGACACGAGAGCGGCGCGCCCAGGTTCAAGGTCTGCAGAAACCCTGAGATGTGTAGGACGTACCTGAAGTTCGACCTGATGAGGGATGAAGGCCGGGGGATGCCGTCGCTGCGATTCTCTGAAGCGAGGCCTGCTTACCTTGGCACAAAATCCGAATCTGACGCTTGAACGGCAATATCTGCTTCTACAAGCAATTCGAACCTATTGTTCCACTTCACGGCAACATGAGCGCATTGTCATAGCCCTCTTATTGGAGCCGTACAATGCCTCGCATTATCAAGGTGGACCGGCCATACAAGATAGAGTACCTGTGAATCTATTTCATCGCGACGGCCCGCACCTGAGCATAGACTGTTAAGCCCTGAAGGACCTTCACGATGCCATTTTGAAGCAAGGTTTCCATTCCTTCCCGCATTGCCACACCGATCATCTCACTCGCAGGAGCCTTGGACTGAATGCGCTTCTTTAATTGATCAGATATTACAAGAAACTCATGGATCGCCACTCGCCCTTTGAACCCCGTTCGATTGCAGGTTTGACAACCATGACCACGATGAAGGAGTGCGCGGCTCAGATCATCGACTTCAAACTCAGGCAGCAAGCGACCTCCGTAGCCCTGCACCAACTCATCCCATTCATGACGAGATGGACGATACGCTTCCCTGCAGTCAGGGCAAATCTTTTTGCAGAGTCGTTGCGCGAGAATGCCCAGAATGGAATCCGCAAAATTGAACGAATCGCAACCGAGATCAAGAAGCCTGACAACGGTTTCCACAGCACTATTCGTATGGAGCGTGCTGAACACCAGGTGACCGGTTAACGAAGCCTCAATTGCAATATCGGCGGTCTCTTTGTCACGCATTTCTCCTATCATGATGACGTCCGGGTCGGCTCGCAGAAATGCGCGCATGGCTGTCGAAAACGTGAGGCCGATCTTCTGATGTACTTGGACCTGCCTAAGCCCATCTTGCGTAATTTCGATCGGATCCTCTGCTGTCCAGATTTTTCGCTCATCGGTGTTAATATGCCTCAACAAGGCATGTAGCGTGGTCGTTTTTCCTGATCCCGTAGGCCCCACGCACAGGAGAAGGCCATGAGGTTTTTCAGAGAGGCCTTTGATCGCTTCAAGTGTTGCGCTTGAAAACTCCATCGCATTCAGTGATATCGGCTCTTTCGCGGTCAGCAAACGGAGTACGACGTCCTCATCTCCTCCTGCCGTCGGAAGGGTCGCAACCCGCAGTTCGATATTACGGCTCGTCGACAACTTGAACGCAATTTTTCCGTCCTGCGGCTTCCGCCGTTCAGCAATATCCAGATTCGCCATGATCTTCAGTCTCGATACGATAGCGCGCCGGTACGCAGCCGGAATTTTCATGTGTGTAAAACACGATCCATCAACTCGGTAGCGAACGGCCGTATCTTTTCGATCTGCATAGGGCTCGATGTGAAGATCAGACGCGCCCAACCGATCCGCTTCTAGGATCATATGATTGGCCAGCCGTACTATCGCCGAATCATTTTCGTCAACTATGACGGCAGGAGGCTCAAACGGCTGGACGACCGGGATGTCTTGGACCAGCTCACTAAGAATCTCTCCGAGTAGCGTGTTCTTTGCAGGTCTCGCAACTGCAGCTAGGAACTGTTCAACATCCCGCCTCAGGCCGACACTGTAGCGAATCGAGGCGCCTGAGAATGCTCTTTTAACATCCCAATGTCTTTCGGGATCATTAGGATCCGTGGTGAGAACGTCGACGAGCGTGCCATGTCGTGCAATTGGCAGCCACAGATTTCTCCTCAGGTAGTCTATATTCAGCGTCTTGAATAACTCGGTATCGATGATCGTCCGCTCATCATAAGGCAGGTAGGGACACTGATAAAATTCGCTGAGCGCGATTCCCACGGCTTCCTTTGACACGCGATACTGATCGAGGAGAATCCCCTCCAGATCTTCGCCTCCCTTGGCCTGGTCTATCGCCGCTTCGACGTCCATCGGGGCAATGCACCCGCGAAGCGCCAACGCGTCCAGCACATTCTGCTCAATCGAATACCGATTTCGAGGCGCAACTTTCGTTACCGGTTGAGGGATATGCCCCGAGTGATCTTTGTCGTCTTCCATTCATCGCCCTAGAGTCCCATGCCTCATTGGATCGCCAGTGATTTGCTCCCGCTTGTATTTACAAAACCCGCCAGGTCCCCGGCGCCTTGTACACGACAGGCACACCTCGAAAAAGTCCCTGTGCCAAGTCAGCGTCATACCAGATCTCCAGCGTCGCTCCTCGGTTCACACTCATGACAGTTCCTCCAGCCTTCACCGCACCAAAAAGTTTTGTCGGTTGCTCTACAGTAACTGTTCCACCCACCCACAGAAGACCACGGAAATGGATTCCAGACAGGTTCACAGGTATTCTCGTCCCCAGAACTCTTGTTCCATTCTGGCCGGGACTCAAGACTGGAAATGATCGACCCCCGCCTTGCGGTTTTAGGACTACATGACCCTGTACGATCAGCACGGACTCAAGATATTCCGAATCCAACACCAGCGTCCCCATATTCGCGTCGCGTGGTGGTTCGCCATCCATGGTATCGACGAATACCAACCCACGATGATTTCCGACTGTCTGTGAGGTCAATAAGTCGGAAGGGGAAAAACCCTGTTCCCCTTCCGATGCATCCTGATGATGAAGTAATCCTTGTCGATCGAGACGATAGTAGACTCCATGGCGAAGAGCCGTCTTCTTCATTGCCTCATAGTCCCAATGGTCCAATCGAACACCTGGAGAAGGAGACTGTTGAAGATGAACGTTCTGTGACGGAACTGGATGTACGCTCTGACCAGGTGGCGGGAGCATCACGGTCAAGTCACCGCCGATCCAGTATTCAGTCCAACGATCGATCGCCTGCTTGAGCGAGTCATAGGGTTGCTCGGTTACCGGTGCATCGCTGGTCTTCATAGCGACGTCTTCCATTCTTTTTACAACCAGGCTTCCTGCAATGCGTTGATCACCCCAATGAACCCGTACTGGGGACTCTCCGTCCGCCTGAGCAGTACCGAGTCCACCGCTGACCTGTATCGCCGACCGTATCGGAGGAATCGACAGGGCGCCAAGCTGAACCTGAACCGTTCTTGCCAGTGGCCGTCCTCCAATAGTCGAGGCTGTTACCTCCATTGTGGCCAGTAATCCGGGTCGAAGCGGACCGTATAATTTGAATCGAGTGAGACGCCCAATGTCACGTAAGGCACCTACAAACCCGCTGGGCGGCCCGTTTAGTATGTTATTGTCTCCAGCGTTCCCGGCATCGAGCAGGACATCTGGATGGTCGGCCGTTCCCGCAAATTGAGAATGGAGCGCAGCGTCAAAGAAAGAGGGACCGGTCATCGGATCCCCTTGACGTCGTATCAATACCTCCCTTAATGCAGCGGGTGTGGTGCTCGAGTCATGAAACCAGGTCATAATCAGATCCGTTGCGGAGTCGGCAAGTTGTTCCGCGACCGTTTCTTCCCTCATAGCGGCAATTCCAGGTCTGTCTTGACCGGCCAGATACAGTGATGTCATGCCAAGCACGGAGAGAATCAACATCAGCATGAGCGTAGCCAAGAGTACATGGCCACGGGATTCCAAAGATTGCACTGACACTCGATAACGCATTGATCACCTCACCGCCTGCGACAGCTGAAGTCATGATTTCAAACTGATTCCTCGCACAGCTCTAGTCCCCATCCCCCGCAGAATCACATCAACGACGACTCGCTTGAGACGTCCGGGTTGGTTTACCGTCCGTCCATCTTCGTCCCAATATGAAAACTTGGCCGCCTGAACGTCTGCGAACAGCACGCTGGCGCCCCCATCAACCATCCGGAGCAGCCTCTTATTGCCTTGATCATCCTGCTTGCTGTAATAGCGAACACGGTTGCGGATCGACACGGAGGCACCGGTTGGAATCGAGATTGCGATTGGCTGCGTGAGTGTCAGCAGTGTTCGTTGTCCATCTCGCGAGAGCGTCATCACTTCATTGTGATCATTCCAGCTGACGACAATCGTCTTCCGCTCTGCCCATCCCCTTCCATCATCGACGCGCAGT